>WTIP01000004.1 GCA_011525195.1 Flavobacteriales bacterium
CAAGCACTTGCGCATGTCGCGTCTGCTGAGGGAATCCTCTGTGTAGAAAAAATTGCAGGACAACAAATAGAACCACTCGATTACGGTAATATTCCTGGCTGTACCTATTGCTTCCCTGAAGTAGCCTCAGTAGGGCTTACCGAAGCACAGGCAAAAGAAAAAGGCTATGAAATTAAAGTGGGGAAATTTCCATTTTCAGCCTCAGGAAAAGCACAAGCAGGTGGAAACTCTGAAGGCTTTGTAAAAGTAATTTTTGATGCCAAATACGGAGAATGGCTAGGCTGTCACATGATTGGTGCGGGTGTTACCGATATGATTGCGGAAGCGGTCTTAGGGCGTAAACTAGAGACAACAGGTCATGAAGTCCTTAAAGCAGTGCATCCTCATCCCACTATGAGTGAAGCCGTGATGGAAGCCGTAGCGGATGCCTATGGTGAAGTTATTCACCTTTAAAAAATAATTACCTAAACTCTAAAAGCTGTATAAAATTTATATGGCTTTTTTTATTTTTAAGAATTAGCACAATAAAAATTCTTATGCAGTCAAGTATATTAGATCATTCTTATTTGTTGAGTAAAAGTCAACTCGATTTTTATAAAGAAAACGCGTATATCAAACTCAAAGAAGTATTAGATCCAGCTACATTAGTCCACTATTATAAGGTTATTTCAAAGAAAGTAAATGAATTTAATCAGCAAAAGCTTCCATTAAAGTAGCGTGATGCGTATGGCAAGGCTTTTTTGCAATTATTTAATTTATGGCGGGAAGATCCCGAAATAAAAAAATTAGTTTTTAGCAAACGACTCGCTCAAATTGCAACCGCATTAATAGGTGTTAAAGGTGTTCGGCTCTACCACAATCAGGCTCTTTTTAAAGAAGCAGGAGGTTCAAGTGTATTGAAGGCTGTCGTTCGCATCACCTTTTGGGGGACAGTAGCAATGTCACTCACTGCGCTTGTGGGCTATTTATTCAATGTAAATATCGCCTAAGACAAATTGATTCATTTATTGTAATTTAGAAAAAACAATGCTTATGAACCTCGCAGCAATTAAAAGCAAAGAACTCATGCCAGGCTATCATGGTAAAATGATCCATGGTGCGCAATTAACCTGGGCTTTTTGGACCGTAGAGCAAGGGGCTGAAGTACCTGAACATCAACATCCTCATGAGCAAATCATGTATGTTGTAAAGGGTAAATTTGAATTTACCCTTAATGGGCATACACAAATTTATACTTCGGGAGATATTGTTCCTGTACCCTCTAACAGTCTTCACTCGGGTAAAGCATTAACGCCTTGTGAGCTCATGGATGTCTTTAGCCCTGTGCGAGAAGAATACCGATAAGAAATGGAGATCAGTTTAAATGGAAAAACAGCCCTAATCGGGGGAAGTAGCAAAGGGATTGGACTCGCTATAGCAAAGCGTCTAGCCGCTTCAGGCGCTTCCATTACTCTGATGGCAAGAGATGAATCTCACTTAGCGAATATCATTCAAGAATTAGATACCCAATCTGGACAAAAGCACCAGTATTTGGTCGTTGACTTTTCTGATTTTTCTAGTTATTCTTCTATAATAGTCAACTATTTTAAAAAGCAAACTGTAGATATTTTAGTAAATAATACCCAAGGACCCCGATCTGGAGGTGCACTAGATAAATCCCTTTCAGACTACCAACAAGCCTTTGATTTACTTTTTAAATGTGCTGTTTATACCACTGAACTCGCCCTACCCCAAATGCAAAAGAAACAGTGGGGACGCATTATTAATGTGGCTTCCATAACAGTTAAAGAGCCACTAAACTATTTGGTTTTATCAAATAGTATGCGTGCTGCTTTGGTTACTTGGGCGAAAAGCCTCGCTACAGATATTGCGGCTGA
The DNA here is from genome assembly GCA_011525195.1 of Flavobacteriales bacterium. Classification (GTDB taxonomy): domain Bacteria; phylum Bacteroidota; class Bacteroidia; order Flavobacteriales; family Flavobacteriaceae; genus MS024-2A. Next base: position 1,878 of record WTIP01000004.1, read on the forward strand.
CCAAATTACAATTAATAATATCTTAACAGGATATTTTGATACTGAGCGGATTAGTCAACTCAATCAAGAAAAAGCGCAAAAACTAAGTATTTCTCCTAATGAAGTTCGAGCAGCCATGGAAGCCAGTGTACCAGCCAAACGCTTAGGAAAACCAGAGGAATACGCAAATTTGGTCTGTTTTCTTGCCTCTGAACAAGCGGGCTATATCACAGGAACAAATATCCCTATAGACGGAGGACTGCTTCGGTCAATATAAAATGTATAAGCAAATGAACCCCCAGAAAATTACCTCCCTTAAAACCTACTTAAATCAGCTGCCCGCAGACCGTCAAGCACCGATACATAAATTACGTCAAACCAAAAAAAAATTCTTACCCTCAGGATTTGAGGAGCAATTCAGCTATGGAATGATCGGTTATGTAGTTCCGCATCAGCTCTACCCAAAGGGCTATCATTGCAATCCTAGATTGCCCCTCCCCTTTCTCAATTTAGCCTCTCAGAAAAATTATATTGCACTTTACCATATGGGGCTTTATGCAGACTCCAACCTACTTAATTGGTTTAAAGATAGTTATGCAGAGAGGGGAAAAGAAAAGCTAGATATGGGTAAAAGCTGTATCCGATTTAAAAATACAGCCCTTATTCCTTATGAATTAATCGAATTACTTTGTTCAAAAATGACCCCCCATGACTGGATTAAACTTTACGAAAGTTCCAGAAAATCCTAAAAAAACTATCTTGTACAAAAAAACAAAGACATGCTAAAGCCATTTTCTTATCCAGTCATCTATTTATTTTTCGCTACTTGTTTTCTTTATAGTCAAGAGAAAAAATCCATAGATTCTTTAGTCACAGATTTTTCTCAAGATCAAGGTTTGGTGACGACCTATCAAAAAGGAGATGAACTGTATTTTGAAATTCAAGACAGCCTTTTAGGGAAAGACTTATTGATGGTTACCCGCTATGTACAGCTTCCTTCTAATTTTAATCCTTACACCAATGCAGGCTCAAAGTCCAGTCAGTTACTTGTTCGTTTTACCAAGCAAGCAGACCGTATATTATTTACCCAGCATTCTTTTATTAATACTGCAGAGGAAGAAGACCCCATTAGTTTAAGTGTCCAACAAAATAACTTCCCTCCTATACTTGGAGCTTTTAAAATAAAAAATAAAGAAAAGGATCGTTATTTGATTTCTGTGAGTGACTATTTCAATGCTGAAAGCCCAGGATTTAATGTTATGAGAAGAAGCTTAAAAAAAAGCTTTGGTGCAGGAAGTATCGATCGTAATCGCAGTTTTTTAGATACAGTAAAAAGTTTTCCAAATAATATAGAAATCAAACATACCCTTACCTATAGTGCTACCACCCCTCCTAGGGGAAATAATACAGGCACACTTAGTTTTCAGATGAATCATTCCTTAATCAAACTCCCCGAAGATCCCATGCAAGTTCGCTATGAAGACCCACGCGTAGGATGGTTTACACTTCAACAATACAATTATAGTTCCGAAGCCTTGAAGTCTGAAGCCGTTCGGCTTATTCGTCGCTGGCGACTGGTACCTACCGATAAAGAAGCCTATCAGAGGGGAGAATTAGTGGAGCCGGAAAAACCTATTGTTTATTACTTAGACCCTGCTACACCGCTCAAATGGCGCCCTTATTTTAAAAAGGGTATTGAAGATTGGAATACCGCTTTTGAAAAGGCAGGATTTAAAAATGCGATAATTGCCAAAGACGCACCCAGCAAAGAAGAGGACCCAGAATTTAGTCCAGAAGACAGTCGCTATTCCACCGTTCGCTATGTCGCTTCCACCACACGTAATGCTACGGGCCCTAGCGTTTCTGATCCACGAACAGGTGAAATAATAGAAAGTGATATTATCTGGTACCATAATCATTTAAGGTCTTACCGCAATCGATATTTACTTGAAACAGGGGCAGCAAACCCACGCGCGAGAACGCTTTCTACGCCTGAAGAAGACATAGGTGAGATGATGCGTAGGGTTATTTCACACGAAATTGGACATGCCTTAGGATTGCCACATAATATGAAAGCCAGTGCTGCCTATCCAGTAGATTCCCTCCGTTCGGGATCTTTTACCCAAAAGATGGGTATCGCAACTACGATTATGGATTATGCACGCTATAATTATATTGCCCAACCAGGAGACGAGAATATTCGTTTTGTGCGCCAATTAGGCCCTTATGATGATTACGCTATCGAATGGGGCTATCGATATTTTGAGAAGGAAACTCCGGAAACTGAAAAAGTTTTCTTAAATAAAATGGTAGATGAAAAAAGTTTGAATCCGATATATATGTTTGGATACAACCAGTACGATCCGGATACGCAAACAGAAAATATTGGGGATGATCCTGTGAAAGCGAGTAACTACGGTTTGAAAAACTTAAAAATTGTAAGTCAAAATCTTGAAGAATGGACAACTGTTGAGGGACAGTCTTATGAAGACCTAGAAGAGATCTATAAAGAATTAATCAGTGTATACAGAAGGTATATTTACCATGTCATACGTATGATTGGTGGCGTTAATGAAACACTCCTTACTAAAGGACAAAACGCTATGCCTTATCAGAATCTAGCAGCCGCTGAGCAATTACAGGCACTTCGCTTTTTGGACCAAAACCTATGGAAAACACCTTATTGGTTAATCGATAAAAAATTGATTTCAAAAATTGGCGCACAAAATGCATTGGGAAGTATGCAAAATATTCAATGGGCTGCACTTAAACGTATTTTGAGTACTGAGCGTCTCAATCGTATGCTCTCTAACCAGACAGCTTTGCAAGGCCAAGCCTTAACTATAGATGGGCTTTTGGATTATTTTTATACTTCTTTTTTTGATAATGCGCCCGTTTTAGATGATTCCTTTATGGCACTTCAATTTCAGTTAGTCTCGCATTTAAAGCAACTCAAGGGAGAGGAGAAATTGAACCCGAGGATCAGATCTAGCGCTGGGGTCTTACTTGAAAAAATAGACAAAGTGGCTAGTAAAAAGAAAAATACAGGCACTCAATTGGATAAAAACCACTATCGATCTCTAATACAGCTGATTTCGGATTGAGTCAAAAATAGCTTAGGAATCAAAGACAGCTGCAATAATATCAAAAGCGACTTCTGCCATTCGATTTCCTTTTTTATCTAGTAATGGGTTGATTTCACAAACTTCGACAGCGACAAGTTTTCCGCTGGATTGGACTCCCTTGATCAGCTGTATTATTTCATCAGGATCAAATCCTTTAGAAATGGGCGTACCGGTCCCTCTAGAAACTAAATCACAATCTAAGGCGTCTACATCAAAAGTGAGATAAATCAAGTCAACGCGTTCTAAATGAGCCAGGGCCTCATCCAGGCAAGTTTTAAGGCCGCGTTGTCTTACTTCATTTACAGGATAATTTCTAATTTGAAAGCCCTCCATTATAGCTGCTTCCTCCTGTTCATAATCGCGGACACCGAAATAAATTAAGTGTTCTGGTTTTAAAATTGGAACTTGTTTTCCGAGAGATTTTAGTGCTTCTCAGTCTTCTCTTATTTGACCTTCTACTTTATTGCGTTTATACGCACGATTGTCTTGAGCCAGTGCTGCTGCGAGCGGCATCCCGTGTATATTCCCTGAAGGGGTACTGAAAGGCGAATGCAAATCGGCATGGGCATCAATCCATACAACCCCTATTTGTTGGGCGCCATAAGTACGTTTAAGCCCTGCAAGGCTCCCCAAAGCTGAAGAGTGATCTCCAGCAAAATAAGTGGAAAAAAACCTTGCTGAAGAGTAATTTCGGTAGCATTGGCTACACGCGCGCACTGTTTTCGTACAAAGTTGATTCTTTTTGCGGTTGTATTTTGAACTTTATTATAGATGGTTTCGTTATGGGTTTCTATATCGAGATAAGGATGTCGGTTAAAAAAGTCGCTATTGGCATTAATTGCGGCTATTTCCATAGCATCGATTCCCAGATCAGAACCTCTCGTGCCAGCGCCAATATCCGATCGGTTTTTTAAGACTTTTAGGGGCTTCTTTTTACCTTATTTTTTTTAAAAATTACATTCAAAAATAAAACCCTTTTAACTTTCCGTTTTATATATTTGAAAAAAAATCATTCATGTCTTTTTCCGATTTATATTCCCATGGCTTTAAAGCACGCAATAGAGACCACTTCGCAGCTATCGTTAAAATTGCCCTCTCTGATGGGGTCATTTCAGCAGAAGAAGAAGCTTTTATCAATAGAACTGCAATAAATTTAGAAATAGACGAAACAGAGGTAGAACAAATAAAATCAAATATTGAAGACTACCCGATCAATCCGCCTGCTACTGAACAAAGAAGACTTGAGCGGCTTTATGATCTAACACGGATGATATTTGCAGACCATATAGCAGATGAAGCAGAGTTAAAATTAATGCACAGGCTCGTTATTGGTCTAGGTTTTCCTGCTGATCAGGCAACTTCAATTATCAATCGCGCCTTTGAACTGATTCAAAAAGAAAGCGATGAGGATGAATTTGTAGCTGCTTTTAAGTAGATTATTTCTCTTTTTCTAGTTTAAATTTGGTCACTATAGCCTCCCCAATAAGACCAATTCCAGAATTGAATACGACTAATGCCGCTGTACCCCAATAAAACCAGCTAAAGTCATTATTGAATTTGTAAAGGATGGCTTCACCGAGAAGCGAAAGTCCAAAACCTAATAAAAGGAGTCCACCTACAGAGTAAAGTAACCATCTTATTTTTAATTTTTGTGCCTTATTTCTCATCGCATTAATTATAGGGTTTGAAATCAGTAAGTGTATACCCTATTTCTTCATCAGCAATCATTTCACTAATGTCAAAATAGATATAGGAAGGAAAGCCGTATTCTTTATCGTATTCAATTGTTT
>WTIP01000017.1:0-4012 GCA_011525195.1 Flavobacteriales bacterium
ACCCTCCCAATCCCAAAACATTTATAGGGACAGGTAAAATGCAGGAAGTCTTGGAGTTTGTTAAGACGCATGATATTGCTTCTGTAATTTTTGATGATGAATTGACACCTGCACAACAAGGAAATATTGAAAAAATCTTAAAGTGTAAAATTTTAGACCGTACGGGTTTAATCCTTGATATTTTTGCCCAGCGGGCCCAGACAAGCTATGCGCGTACGCAAGTAGAATTGGCTCAATACGAATATTTACTTCCCCGTTTAAAAGGCCTTTGGACACACCTTGAACGTCAGAGAGGGGGAATCGGCATGCGAGGGCCTGGTGAAACAGAAATTGAAACAGACCGACGAATTGTAAGAGATAAAATAAGCCTTTTAAAAAAGAAATTAATCACTATAGACAAACAAATGGCCACCCAAAGAGGGAATCGAGGTGCGTTGGTTCGGGTAGCCTTAGTAGGATATACCAATGTGGGGAAATCCACATTGATGAATGTCATCTCAAAAAGTACGGTCTTTGCAGAAAATAAATTATTTGCTACTCTGGATACCACTGTTAGGAAAGTAGTAATTGGTAATTTGCCCTTTTTGATGAGTGATACCGTAGGTTTTATTCGCAAGCTTCCCACCCAACTTGTAGAGTCTTTTAAAAGCACTTTAGATGAGGTACAGGAAGCAGATTTATTGCTTCATGTGGTTGATCTGTCACACCCAAATTTTGAGGATCACATTGATTCTGTCAATCAAATTTTAAAAGAAATTAAAAGCTTAGATAAGCCTACACTTATGGTTTTTAATAAAATAGATGCCTATCAAGCAGAACCCTGGGACGAAGCAGAGCTGATAGAAGAGCGAAACAGCAGGCATTATTCACTTAAAGAATGGGAACAAACCTGGTACCACAAAGCCCATGGGAATGCCCTTTTTATTTCGGCTTTGAATAAAGACAATTTAGAAGCTTTTAGAAAACGGGTATATCAAGAAGTGCGAAATATACACATCACTCGTTTTCCCTATAACCATTTTTTATATCCTGAAATTATAGAGGAATAAGTTTATAAAAAAGCCGCTTGGGTTCTTATTAAGTAAGAAGATCTCTGAAAAATCATTTAATAATTACTTTGAGCCCAGTATATTTGCCAAAAAAAAGATTTATACCCAATTAGAAGTTTTTGATGGACTCCCTTCCCAAAAAGCACTAGAAGCAGCGTTTTTTGAAAAGGGGTGTATTCATTTACGAGGTTGTGTAGGCTCTGGAATCAGCTTTCGTTTGGCCGCCGCCTTTCGTACTACCCAATGCTTTTTACTCTTGGTGCTGGAAGATGCTGAACAAGCAGCCTATATTTTAAACGACTTAGAACGACTTCTTTCTCTGGAAGAAGTATTGTACTTACCCGCAAGCTATCGTTATCCTTACGCTTTAGAAACTACAGATAATGCGAATATATTGCTGCGTGCTGAAGTTTTAAAAAAAATCAGTACTTCTAAAAAACCGCGACTTGTAGTAACCTATCCGCAAGCGGTATTTGAAAAACTTATTTCTCAGCGTACCTTAAAGCGAATTGGCCTTGTCTTAAAAAAAGAAGCAACAGTAAAACTTTCCAAGCTTAATGAGCAACTTTTTGAGATGGGCTTTGAACGTGTCGATTTTGTTACTGAACCGGGAGAATTTGCTGTTCGTGGAGGAATTATCGATGTTTTTTCTTTTGCCTATCAGCATCCCTACCGTATCGAGTTTTTTGATGATACCCTAGAACGACTTTCAAGTTTTGAAGTAAGCAGTCAACGTTCGATTACTACTTATGAGCACCTAGAGATTTTACCTAATACTTCAACAATACAAACGACAGATCATCGAAAAACAATACTTGATTTTTTCCCTGAAAAGAGTGCCTTTGTTTTTGGGAATCTTGATAAAATAACAGCCCAACTGGATCGTCTTTACGAAAAAGCGAATGCGACCTATTCAGCAAAAAAAGTAGAAGCTCAATATCCGCCTGAGACCCTTTTTGTCAGTGGGCAAGAGTGGCTGCAAAACTGCGAAGAAAAATCAATTTTACTTTTAGAACGCTCAGATCAGCTTGCTGTGAACCAACAAATATCAATCAAGCAGAGTCCACAACCTTCCTTCAATAAAAATTTTAAGCTACTCATTGATTATCTGGATAAAAATCATAAAAAGGGTTATAAAAACACCCTTTTTTGTAGCCATGAGCAACAAGCCAAACGCTTCCACGATATTTTTCAAGAACAAAAAGAAACGGTGCACTATACCACAGAGGTACTGCCACTTTTTCAAGGTTTTGAAGATTTAGAAGTACAATGGGCCTGCTTTACTGACCATCAGATTTTTGAGCGGTATCACAAGTTTCGACTAAAGTCTGAAAACACAAAAAAACAAGCGCTGAGTCTAAAAGAACTCACCCAAATGGAAGTCGGAGATTATGTTACCCATATTGATCACGGTATCGGACAATTTGGAGGCCTTCAGAAGATTGAGGTAGAGGGGCATCCGCAGGAGGCGATAAAATTAATATATGGTGAGCGGGATATTTTATATTTAAGTATTCATGCCTTGCATAAAATCAGCAAGTATAATGGAAAAGAAGGGGCCGTTCCGAAATTGTATAAACTCGGTTCAAAAGCCTGGAAAGCACTCAAACAAAAGACGAAGAAAAAAGTCAAAGAGATTACCTTTGATTTAATTCAGCTTTATGCCAAACGCCGCGAAAAGATAGGCTTTTCCTGTGCTCCAGACAGCTATTTACAGTGGGAATTGGAAGCTTCTTTCTTATTTGAAGATACCCCTGATCAAAGTAAAGCAACGGCCGCCATAAAAAAAGACATGGAATCCAAGCGCCCTATGGACCGTTTGGTTTGTGGAGACGTAGGTTTTGGAAAAACAGAAGTAGCGATAAGAGCTGCTTTTAAGTCGGTAGACAATAGTAAGCAGGTTATTGTATTGGTGCCTACCACAATACTTGCTTTTCAACATTTTAAAACATTTTCTTCACGCCTGAAAGCACTTCCTGTTCGCGTAGATTATCTCAATCGTTTCCGATCAGCCAAAGACAAAACCCAAATTTTAAAGGATTTGGCTGAAGGAAAAATCGATATTTTAATTGGAACCCATCAATTGGTTAACAAAAATGTAGTCTTTAAAGATTTAGGATTACTGATCGTTGATGAAGAGCAAAAATTTGGTGTCGCAGTAAAAGAAAAAATTCGTTCTCTCAAGGCCAATATAGATGTTTTAACCCTTACAGCTACCCCGATTCCCAGAACGCTACAATTCAGCCTTATGGCCGCTCGAGATTTATCTGTTATTGCTACGCCCCCACCAAATCGTTATCCTATCGAAAGTGAAGTAATACGGTTTAATGAAGCTCAAATTAGGGACGGCATACTTTATGAACTGCAACGCGGCGGGCAGGTTTATTTTATCCATAATAGAGTTGAAAATATAAAAGAAATCGCGGGTATGATTCAGCGTCTTGTTCCTGATGCGAGAATTGGGATTGGCCACGGCCAATTGCAAGGAACTCAATTGGAAAAAACCCTTTTGGGCTTTATGGAAGGCGTTTATGATATACTAATTGCAACAACCATAATCGAAAACGGATTAGATGTTCCCAATGCAAATACATTATTCATCCACAATGCTCAAAATTTTGGACTCAGCGATTTACATCAAATGAGGGGTAGAGTGGGGCGAAGTAATAAAAAGGCCTTTTGTTATTTTCTGACACCTCCCTTAAGTGCGCTGAGTAGTGATGCTCAAAAACGAATTCGTACTATAGAGCAGTTTTCTGCCTTAGGATCAGGGATTCAGATTGCTATGAAAGATCTTGAAATTCGAGGTGCAGGAGATTTATTAGGGGGCGAACAAAGTGGGTTTATCAATGAAATAGGCTTTGAAACCTATCAGAAGATTTTACAAGAAGCCATAGAGGAACTTAAAGAAAATGAGTTTAAATCACTTTATGAAGAACAGCAAACAGAAGGACTAAAAGCCT
>WTIP01000017.1:4112-25031 GCA_011525195.1 Flavobacteriales bacterium
GAAAATGAGTTTAAATCACTTTATGAAGAACAGCAAACAGAAGGACTAAAAGCCTATGTGAAAGAAGTACAAATTGATACTGATCTAGAAGCCTACCTGCCAGATGATTATCTGAGTATAGTAAAAGAACGATTGGCACTTTACCAAACGCTGAGTCAAATTAAAACAGCGGAAGAATTAAAAGATTTTGAAGCACAACTTATCGATCGTTTTGGACCACTCCCCGAGCAGGCCAATGAACTGATTGAAAGCGTCCGGCTAAAATGGGTCGCAGTTCAGTTAGGGATCGAACGTTTGGTCTTAAAAAAGAAAATAGGACTCTGTTATTTTTTGGCTGACCAGCAAAGCGAATTTTTCCAATCCCACCAGTTTTCTCACCTGCTTGAGCAAGTACAAAAGCACTCAAATCAGCTCGCTATCATAGAGAAAGCGAGAGCACAAGGTCCCAAATTACTGTTGAGAATTCACTCCGTACACAGCATGAAAGAGGCAAAAGAACGACTCGAAAAATTACAGTTTCCTAAAGTAACTTTAAATTCTTGATTACAGAAAAAGCGGTATCTACTTGGTCTTCGTGCATGAGAATTGTAAATTCATTTGAAGTAGAAATCACCTCATTGATATTTACCCCTTCCCAAGATAAACGTTGAAAAATAAAGTAATAAATCCCCGGGATGGTAACATTTTCTGATGGGAGCTTTAAAGTAATGGAAGAAAGATTTTCTGTTTTCGAAAAGCAGGTTTCACTTTTAAATAATTGATCTACCAAGGGTGCAATATTCTGACTCACAATAATATTACTTTCAGAAACGCCTCTGGATGAAGTATAAAAAACCTCTTTTTTATCCTCAATAGACTTTAATAAATTAGACTGGGCAATAAGTAAGGTTTCCGAAATAAGAAAACTATAATCTACTAAAGCAGAACGTACCGTAATAGCCCCTAAATTTCTCAATACTTTAATAATTTGCTTGGTTTGAACAAAATCCGCGGTATCCGAAATACGTTTTAAAGCCATCACAATGGCACCAGATTTAACAGGTTTTTTTGTTCGCTCCTCTATGTCTTTCTGTATGGTTCGTGCCAGTGAAGTAAGGTTAATTATGCCATCGGAAAGTGCTGAAGACAAATAGGGTTTTGTCTTAATGTATTCCGCTACAGTAGACGCTATGGTTTTCATGAGTACATTCTTTTATTTAACAAAAGTAATGTATTTGACACAAAATGTTAAATATTAAACACTATTCCCAAGCATAAAACGCGTTTTTTAGGTGCTTGATATGCCATTTATTATTGAATTTGATAAGGGCGATAATATCAAAACGTACCTCAAGATCTAACTGGTTTTCTTTTATGAAAAAATCTGTCGCTTGTACAAGATTCTTAATTTTTTTAGTATTGATAAAGGATTCGGGTTCCCCAAAAAAAGCAGTATTCCTTGCTTTTACTTCCACACACGAGTTGTTTATTTTCTTGCATCAATAAATCAACTTCAGCGTTGTTGTAGCGATAATTTTTTGCTTAAAGGAAGTAACCTTTCTGCAGAAGGTAGTTTAAGGCGTATCGTTCGGCTTGCTTGCCAAAGTCGAAAGCTAAAGACATTGCCGTTTTTTTTGGAGCTTACTAAAGATACAATGCAAAGACCTTTTAAAGCAAGAGATTTGTGTATTTTTGATGAAATTTTTGTACCCATGCCAAAACGCTTCACAGTAACTGCAGCACTCCCATATACCAATGGACCTATACATATTGGTCATTTAGCGGGCGTCTATATTCCTGCGGATATCTACAGCCGATACTTAAGGCTAAAAAATAAAGAAGTAGTTTTTGTTTGCGGAAGTGATGAGCACGGAGTTGCCATTGCGTTAAAAGCGAAAAAGGAGGGTAAAACGCCTCAGCAGATTATTGATCAATACGACGCCCTGATTCGCACCTCATTTGAGCAATTTGGAATTGCATTTGATCATTATTCGCGTACTTCAAGAAAAATACATCATGATACCGCCCAAGAATTTTTCATACTTTTAGAAGAGAAGGGCATTTTTGAAGAGAAAAATGCAGAGCAGCTTTTTGATCCAGAAGCGAAAGCATTTCTTGCAGATCGTTTTGTAACAGGGACTTGCCCTGTTTGTCAAAGCCCTGAAGCCTACGGGGACCAATGTGAAGCTTGTGGTAGTAGTTTAAGTGCAACAGAATTAGTTCATCCAAAATCTACTCTGAGTGGAGCAGTCCCGATACTTAAAAAAACCAAACACTGGTATCTGCCCCTCAATAAATTTGAAGGATTTATAAAAGAATGGATACTTGAGGGCCATGCCAATGACTGGAAACCCAATGTTTACGGTCAAGTTAAATCATGGGTAAATAATGGACTCCAGCCGCGTGCTGTAACTCGGGATTTAGATTGGGGTATTGCGGTTCCTGTAGCCGGCGCGGAAGGCAAAGTGCTTTATGTCTGGTTTGATGCACCCATTGGATATATCTCTTCCACAAAAGAATGGGCTGCTGAAAAAGGGGTGGATTGGAAACCGTATTGGTGTGATCCTGAAACCCAATTGGTACATTTTATTGGGAAAGACAATATTGTTTTCCATTGTATTATTTTCCCAGCTATGTTGAAAGCTTCTGGGCGTTATATTTTGCCTGAAAATGTACCCGCCAATGAGTTTTTAAATTTAGAGGGGCAAAAAATTTCGACTTCTAAAAACTGGGCGGTCTGGCTTCATGAGTACCTTGATGAATTTCCAGACCAACAAGATGTATTGCGCCATGTATTGACAGCCAATGCACCCGAAACAAAAGACAATGATTTTACCTGGGAAGAATTTCAGGCGCGCAACAATAATGAATTGGTGGCCATTTTCGGTAATTTTATCAATCGCGTTATGGTTCTCACTCATAAATATTATGAGGGCATTACCCCCAATCCAGGACCATTCGAAACTGCAGATCAAGAAGCACTAGAAGCCTTAGCGGCACTTCCTGAACAAATAGGGTCTGCTATTGAAAATTATCGCTTCCGTGAAGCCAGTCAAAAACTAATGGGCTTAGCCCGTTTAGGCAATAAATATCTTGCTGAGGCTGAACCCTGGAAGCTCATAAAAACTGATCCAGAGCGGGTACAAACAATTATGTTTACGGCTTTACAGCTCGCAGCAGGACTGAGTATTCTAAGTGTTCCTTTTTTGCCTTTTACTGCTGAAAAATTAAAAAGAATGCTCAATTTAAATGAAGAAGGACCTACTTGGACTGAGCTAGAGAACAAGGCGTCTACACTTCTTAAACCAAAACACGCAGTGGGCCAAGCGGAATTATTATTTAAACCTATTGAGGAGGAGCAAATGGAGGCACAGCGTAATAAACTAAAAGCAACTCTAGTCACTAATGAAGAAAAAGCGCCCCTTATTGCTCCTTTAAAAAAGCGAAGCTCCACAAAAAAATTTGAAGCCCTAGATTTACGTATAGCAGAAATTACAGAAGCAAAAAAAGTTCCAAAAACTAAAAAATTAATGGCACTTAAGGTACGCTTAGAAAATGAGGAACGTACTGTTGTATCTGGTATTGCTACTGATTTTAATGAATCTGAGTTAATAGGCAAAAAAGTGACTTTACTTACCAATTTGAAACCGAGAATGCTAAAAGGGATCGAAAGCCAAGGGATGATTTTACTAGGGGAAGATCAGAACGGAAAGCTTGTTTTTATAGGTCCGGAGCATCGTCAAACTCCTACTGGGAGTAAAATTAAATAATTGAGAGATCGCAACACTTTCAATTGCATATCACCCTTCCTATAAATTAGCATTACCCCTAAATCATCGGTTTCCAATGGAAAAATATGAACTGCTACCCGCGCAACTACTCCACGAAGGAACTTCTAAAAAGGAAGATTTTTTTGAACCTACAGCAGTTTCTTTAGAAACGGTACTTCGCGTACACCATCATTCCTATATTGAGCGTCTTTTGCATTTAGCAATCACAAAAAGTGAAGTTCGTAAAATAGGTTTTCCCTTAAGTAAGGCCTTGGTTGAGCGAGAATTTAAAATCGCTGGAGGAACCATTAAAGGTGCATTAAATGCCTTAGATCAAGGTATTTCAATGAATATTGCTGGTGGGACACACCATGCGTTTCCAGCTTTTGGTGAGGCCTTTTGCTTACTCAATGACCAAGCGATTGCAGCACAGTATCTTCTCGATCAAAAAAAGGCAAAAAAAATACTAATTCTAGATCTGGACGTACACCAAGGCAATGGTACTGCAGCTATTTTTAAAAACCAACCCTCTGTTTTTACGTGCTCAGTTCATGGGGCCAAAAACTATCCTTTTAAAAAAGAGACCAGCGATCTTGATATTGCTTTTGAGGATCAGACAGATGATACTGTCTATCTTGATGAGATTACTAAATTACTTCCTAAATTAATTAACCAGGTACAGCCCGACTTTATATTTTACCTCTGTGGTGTTGATGTTTTAGGTTCAGATAAACTGGGGCGCCTAAATCTGACGATAGAAGGATGTAAGTCTAGAGATCTGATTGTACTTGAAACCTGTTATTCGAAGGGAATTCCTGTTCAATGCAGTATGGGTGGAGGGTATTCACAAGAAATCAAGACCATAGTCGAGGCCCATGCAAATACTTTTAGAGTCGCTTATAATCTCTATGACTAAGCACGCCAAGTTTGACTTTTCATCTCAAGTGCAGCTATGACAATGTCTTTGCGGCTAACTTGTCCCACAAGGCGATTATTCTCCATAACGGGGTAACGTCTTCTACTGCTTCTAGAAAATAAAGCGGCTGCATCAAAAACGCTCGTGCTTGCGGGGATCGTATCTACCGTTTTAGTCATAAAATGCGCTACAGACTTATCTAGTATAGGCATATTAAAATAACGGCTTTCAGAAATTTCTTTCATACAGTCAGCCTCAGAGATTACGCCGACGAGTTCCCCTGTTTCGTTGACAACAGGACCTCCAGATATTCGGTGTTTAATAAACGCCCTCATCACTTCGTGTATGGATTGATCAGGCTTAAAAATGACCAATTGACGCGTCATGATATCCGATACTGTTAACTTGCTGGGAGTGGCCTTCTTCTTGAGGGCACGTTCTCCTTGAAAACTTTTTATAGGCATAACTTTTGTTTTTAGGACTTATCAATATACGATTTTTTTAAATTTCATCTTTTCAATTTTCTATATGGCAGTGGTCAATAAAAAATAACTCATTAATATTGTCTAAAAACTAGGGATGGATCAAGTGGGCATATTAGGGTGTGGATGGTTAGGAACTCCTTTAGCTTCAGCACTAAAAGCAAGGGGCTGGCCTGTACGTGTAAGTCGCACTTCAGTTCAGGGAGTTGCCGATTTACAAGCTAAAGGATTCGATAGTTTTCAGATTTTAGTAACACCAAACGGGATTCAAGGAACTTTGGAATTTTTTAATTCTTTAGACCAGTTGATTATTTCCCTTCCTCCTAACAGAAAAGCAGCTGCCGGATTTAGTGAGAAAATAAAAGCATTAGTTCAATTTTTAGAATCAAAAACAACCTGCAGGATTCTTTTTTTAAGCAGTATTTCTGTCTATGGCCAAACTGGGGTTTTTGAGGAATCAAGTGACGTATTCCCTGAAACAGAGTCTGCTGTAGCGCTTGTAAATAGCGAAAAAATACTCTTGAAGGCAAGAGAAAAAGTGGTAATCGTTCGACTTGGGGGGCTTATCGGTGAGGATAGAAATCCTATTTTTCAATTTCAAGAGAAACCCATTTCAAATCCCAAGGGGATCATAAATTTTATTCATCAGAAAGATGCTATTGGAGGAATTATACAACTTCTGAATCATTCATCACTTCAGGGAATCTATAATTTAGTAAGCCCACATCATCCCGAGCGGGAAATTTTTTATAAGGCAATGGCTAAAAAATATAAATTGGCAGACCCTCAGTTTCAAGGGCAAGACCAAATAAAAAAACGTTGGGTAAACGCCTCTAAAATTCAACAGCTTACTGATTTTGAATATCAAGTTGATAATTTGTTAATATAAAGCAGGCGGCCTCTTATTCTTTGTCTTTATTATTCCTAAATTGAATAGTGAGTAATTTATGTCAAAAGAAAGCCGATATATTGCACTATTAGAGAAGCTTCTGACCTATTTAAAAAATGCTAAACTTGAGTATTTTAAGGCTTCGGACCATGCTGTAAGCGCTGATAAAAAGCGGTATTATAACCAACAGGCCCTTCAAAGAAATCGTTTTTTTCAAGATGTTTTACAGGAACTTTATCGTTTTGGAATGACCTCTGAAGATTTAGTTATTAACCGATTTAATTTTGATCAGTTGTTAATAGCTTCTATAGATACATTAAAAGCGTCAGCCATTGAAAAGTGCGTTCATGCGGATCAAGCACTTTTAGAAGTCTACCAACAATTAAGGGAATACCAAGCTGATAATTTAGAGGTAGAAAAACAGTGCTCCCTCGTAAAGAAAGCCGTCATACAAAATAAAGAATGGATGGCAAGCTTAGCTCTTAAAGTGGAATAACACGCTATTTAGGGATTAGAGTCTCTTCGGAATCCACTACACTTTGGCTTTCATTTTGAAGTGAAATCATCCGCTTGACAAAATCATTATAATGTGTATAGATGAGTTCTACCGCTGGCAGTAGGGAATCTTTTTTATAATACTGAGTAAAATACCGCGCTTTCATAACTTGCATTTCAACGACTTTTAACCGGCTTGTAATTTGAGGGGTATTTAATTTTCTTGGTATTGAACCAGCCCGTAGACGCTTGATGCGGGTAGTTAAAGCGAGTAAATCAACTTCAATTCCATCAAAATTTAAATTTTTTAATCGTTCCAGTGATTGGTGTAATTCTTCGAAGGTTTCCCAGTCTTCAAGTTTATTTTCAACTAAAAAATCTTTGGGGTAATCGATTAATTCTATAGAAGTTTTTACTAAGGAATCTGAAAGAGAAGCGGGAGTCAAAGAAGCAGACGTGGCGCTCGGATTTTTTTGTGGCGAGCAAGAAATACAGAGCACTATGAGTGCAGAAATTGCAAAAAAATCAAGTTTTGCTAACATTTAGAGTCCTATTGAGTTAATTTTTATCAAAAGTAGGGTAAAGAAGAGAAATTGAAGTATATAGAGGTGAAAAGGGAAGGCTCCTTCTACTTTAATATTCCATTTGTGAAATCCCATTTGTAGGGGTAGGGCAACAAGGGCCCACCCCAAATAGTTGTGAAAAGAAGCAAGTCCTCCTTCAAAAGCCCAAAAATCTAAGACAGGTGCAATGGGTTCTATTACAGCATCTAATGCTAACATTAGCCCAACACCCAAGAGGGTTTTTTGCCAAAAAGAGGAGGTAAAATACCCAGCAATGCTTCCTGTGATAAAAATTAAAATACACCAATTGATTCCAATTAGTAGGGGTACTTCTAAAAATTTAGTGCCCAGTATTTCACCATAGGCGTAGGCTCCAAAAATAAATCCAAAATGGACCCCTACAATTTCGGCGAGCATCCCCACCAAGTAGCAGCTTATAAACATTAGGACAGCCCCTTTATTCAATTTGGTATTGAGCACTAATAATAAAAAGCTGAGACTGAGATTTAAGGGCGTAGCACCTACAAACCATGAGGCATCACTATAAATAATACCGATTCCTCCTGAAACATGAAAAAGCCATATGAGAAATATGGACAATTTTTGTTTAGTAAGCAGTTCAGCAGAATTCATTAGCGCGCTTCAGGAATTAATTCATCTACTATTTTTGCGGAGAGTAGACAAAGTGGGATCCCTCCCCCAGGATGTACACTCCCCCCACAAAAATAGAGGTTTTTAATCTGATTGGAAAAGTTAGGATGTCGTAAAAAAGCGGCCAGGGGCTGATTGCTTGAAGCACCATATAATGCTCCCAGATGCGATTGGGTTTTCTTTTCTATTAAAGGAGGTGTAAGGACTTCCTCGCAGGCGATCAGCGGTTCAATATCTGTTCCTAGCTCTTTTGAAAGCCTTTTGAGCACTTGTTTTTTAAGACGTTGTACCAGTGTGTCCCAATCTTGACCATAGTCTGCGGGCGTATTAATCATTACAAACCAATTTTCACAGCCCTTCGGCGCATCTGTTGGAATATCTTTTGAGGTAATATTGATATAAATAGTGGGATCCTCACAAACAGTGTGGGTTTTAAAAATGGCATTAAACTCGGCTTTATAATCATCAGAAAAGAAAATATTATGCAGTTCTAATTCTTTAAAAGACTGCTGAATCCCCCAATAAAAAATTACGGCTGAGCTGGACCGTTCTTGGTTTAGTATTTTAATAGGAGGTTTGGCTTGAGGGAGCAGTTTTTTAAAGGTCGGATAGATGTCCATATTCGAGACAACGAAGTCCGCGGGGTATTTTTCTGTACCTAATTTTACTCCCTTCACTCTCGATTGCGCAACTAGAATTTCGGTCACCCGGCGATTAAATATAAAGTTTACCCCTATTTTTTTTGCCAATTCATAAAGGGATTGGGTGATCGACTCCATTCCTTTGAGTGGAATAAAAGTGCCGAAATGGCCTTCCAAATGTTGAATTAATGTCATTATCCCAGAAGTTTGAAAGGGATCTGACCCGTTATAGGTGGCATAACGGTCAAAAAGTTGAATCAAGTGGGGAGAATTAAAAGCATCATTATTGGCTTGATGGAGCGTTTTGGGTAATTCAAAAACCCTGAGATTGAGTAATGCTTTTAGGGTAGCAGCTGAAAGATAGGTTTGTAATCGATGGAGTGAATTAGCTAAAAAAAGAGATTGTGTTAAATCGTATTTTTTTTTGGCTCGATCTAAGTATTGAGCCACTTTGTGCTGTGGCTCAGCGAAGCGATTTTCAATTTCATTTAAAAATTTGTCACGCGCCGAAAAAGCATGGAAGCGGGTTTTATCAGACCAAAAATAGTGACAGGCAATGTCTTTCTTTTTATAACTAAAAAATTTCTTAGGATCTTCACCCGCAGATTCAAAAAGTTCAGTGACATAGTGAGGCATTGTAAATAGGGATGGCCCAGCATCAAATCGATATTCACCTAAACTAAATGCAGATAATTTTCCTCCCGGATAGGCATTTGCTTCAAAAACCGTCACCTGATACCCTTTAAGTGCTAAACGTATACTGGAGGCGAGTCCAGCAATTCCAGAACCTATGACTACAGCTTGCTTCATGAATTTAAATGAATCGTCTGATCAGAAAGTAAATAAAACCGTGAAAAAAGGTCTTCTTTATACCATTTTCTTTTTTTGGTCATTTCGACAATTTTCGCATGTTCCTTTCCTTTATAAGCAAAAGTATTGATTGCCTCAAAATTTTCCCAAATACTTACAGTTGCTTGTTGAACAAAAGGCAATTCTCCAATGCCTTTATAATACAGTACCCCTTTCGCATTTTCAATGGCCCGACTGGCAGCGGGGACCGCCCTCCAAAAAGAAAATAATCGGTTCCAATTTAAAGTTGCTCGAGTAATAACAACTGCTTTGAGCGGGGCAGAATTTAGGGTATTTTGTTTTTCAGACCTAAAGGGATTTGACCCGCTCCATTTTCCATGACTTGCCACAGCTTCTAAAACTAAGTCGCGCTGGAGCTGTGCTCTTTTTTGATATTCTTTAAAAAAAGGATTTGTATTGAGGCAGTTTTCATAATATTCAAGATGCTCCCAAACCCCTAGAAAGGCATAGGTACTAAAATCAGGGGTTAAACTAAATCCGGCTCCCCCACCAGTACCCAGTAATTTGTAAAACTGTAGTCCTTCGATTTTAGCAAGACTTGAATTGGCAATACCCATTTGCTTGAAGGCCCAAAATTTTGAGTTTTTAAAAGAAAAAAAAGTTAAAGTGGTTATTTTGGACATCTTGTATATACAACTCAGTACAATGCCTAATATAGCTGAAATATTATGGAAAAATGACTGCGATGCTAAAAAAGAAAAACGTCTCTACAATGGATTTTAGAATTTAACTTATGGAAGTATCTTGTAGAGACGCTTGAAACCAAATTGAATTTAAACTTGTTTAAAGATAAATAAAAAAAGTTATACAAAACAATATTTTGTTTAACTTTTTTAAATCTATTTAAAAATAAAAGAGCTTTATTGTAGTGCTTTTTATATTATAATACTGATATTCAATTTGTTACTTGCTTTTAATTAAAAAATATATTAGTAAATAAAAATTCCTCATTATTTTTAACAAAATCTTTAAGATGAGCAAATTAAATCGATTCGACTTTTTTATTTATACCCTTATTATTGGAAATATCATCGCCATGATATTGGAATCCCATGTAGCTATAAAACTTCAGTTTTTAGCCTTTTTTAGATATTTTGAATTGATTTCGATTTTAATTTTTTCATTTGAATATTTCTATCGAATAGTATTGAGTTACCGCAGTAATCGTTGGGGAGGCGTTCGGGCTTATGTTTTTAGTTTTTTTGGGCTTATTGATTTGGTTTCTATTCTTCCATTTTATATAAAAGAATTTGTTTTATTGGATGGACGTTTTTTCCGAATTCTTCGTCTCTTTAGATTAACAAGGGTTCTAAAATTAGGTCGTGAAAGTAAATCACTTAAATTATTTATCAAGGCATTATCAGGGGTAAAAAATGAATTAAAATTCACACTTTTCTTATCTATATTGACCATTCTTTTTTCAGCTTCAGCAATTTATTTTCTTGAGAATAAAGCACAGCCTGAAGTTTTTTCTAGTATTACTGCTTCGATTTGGTGGGCAACTGTATCGCTCGCCACAGTGGGATATGGAGATGTAGTCCCTGTAACGATATGGGGAAAAGTATTTGCTTCTATTATATCACTTGTTGGAATAGGTATCGTTGCAATACCTACTGGACTCATAAGTGCATCATTTGTTGAAGAAATACACAATGCCAAAAAAAAGAAATGAATCTTTTTATTTTCTTTTGAAAAGAGTTTCTTAGCATTAAATATCACAAATTAGTAGTTGTGAATAAATACTTTCTCATTATCGTTTTCATATTTTTTAATATTTCTACTTATGCCCAATCTGTACTTGAGGGCAAACGGGTACTGGTTGTATATGGCGGTTGGCCGGGTCATAAACCTGAACAGTTTGCACAAAAAGTTACACACTGGCTTGAGGCCCAAAAAGCAAATGTGATACTTTCAAAATCAACGAACTCTTACACCGATTCAGCAATTATGAATTCTGTGGATTTGATCATTCAGCACATAACAATGAGCGAAATAAGTAGTGAAGCTTCACTTGGTTTATCGCGTGCTATTCAAGCAGGCGTTGGACTTGCAGGCTGCCATGGTGGACTAGGAGATTCTTTTCGCAATGATACGGAATTTCAATATATGGTTGGGGGGCAGTTTGTTAAACACCCAGGAGGGCAAGTAGATTTTCGCGTTACACTTTCAGATACTGAGGATCCTATAACTATGGGAATCGCAGATTTTAGTCTGCATACTGAA
Organism: Flavobacteriales bacterium; assembly: GCA_011525195.1. GTDB lineage: Bacteria > Bacteroidota > Bacteroidia > Flavobacteriales > Flavobacteriaceae > MS024-2A. Next base: position 15,592 of record WTIP01000017.1, read on the forward strand.
CAGTATTATATGCATTACGATCCTTCTATTGAAATTTTAGCAACCACCGTTTTTAGTGGCGAGCACGATCCTTGGATAGAAGGGGTAACTATGCCTGTAGTATGGAAGAAAAAATATGGTGAGGGTCGTGTTTTTTATTCTGCACTCGGACATTCAGAAGATGTATTTGAAATCCCAGAGGTTTGGGAATTAATGACCCGTGGAATTGAATGGGCTTTGAGAAAATAAGCTTCTCTTTTTTATTTGAAATAGCCCTTAATTTTAGGTTATCTTTGCGTTGTCTATGAAAAGAAAAATTGCAATTATTGGGTCGGGGTTTTCTTCACTTTCTGCGGCCTCCTATCTTGCTAAAGCAGGCCATGAAGTTGATGTTTACGAAAAAAACAGTAGTTTGGGAGGCAGGGCTAGACAGCTCAAAAAAAATGGATTCACCTTTGATATGGGCCCTTCTTGGTACTGGATGCCAGATGTTTTTGAATCTTTTTATAATGATTTTGGTAAAACAACCTCGGACCTTTATGAATTGGAACGATTAGATCCAGGCTATCAAGTTGTTTTTGGGGATAAGGACGCAATACCCATTGGAGACAGTCTAGAAAAAATTTATACGGTTTTCGAAAAAGAAGAGCCAGGGAGTAGCGAAAAATTAAGACGCTTTATGGCGAGGGCCAAAGAAAATTATGACATTGCAATTAAAGATTTGGTCTATCGTCCAGGATTATCTCCTCTAGAATTGGTTACGCCTGTTACGATTCGTAAAATCAACTACTTTTTAAGCACGATAAAGAAAGATGTTTATAAAGAATTCAAAAGCCCTAAACTGAGACAAATCCTTCAGTTTCCAGTATTATTTTTAGGGGCGAAGCCTTCGAATACCCCCTCATTTTACAATTTTATGAATTGGGCAGATTTTGGACTGGGAACTTGGCATCCCAAAAACGGTATGTATCGAATTGTCGAGGGGATGGTCTCTATTGCGAGTGAAATGGGGGTTCGCTTTCATACCCATTCATCAGTAGAAAAAATTGAAGTAAACAGTCAAGGAAAGGCGGAAGGTCTTATTATTGAGGGGAAAAAAATAAGTGTGGATATAATCTTGTCTGGAGCAGATTATCACCATACAGAAGGGCTTTTAGACCCTAAATACCGAGTGTATAGTGAATCCTATTGGGATAAAAAAGTTTTTGCCCCATCCTCCTTATTATTCTACATAGGCTTATCAAAAAAAATTAAAGAGGTATACCATCATAATCTCTTTTTTGATGTTGATTTTGACAGACATGCCCAAGCCATATACGACAAGCCTAAATGGCCTGATAATCCTCTTTTTTATGCAAATTTTCCCTCAGTATCAGACCCCACAATGGCTCCAAAAGGAAAAGAAGCGTGCTTTCTACTCATTCCAATAGCTCCTGGTTTGGAAGACACCCCTGAACTTCGAAAGCATTATTATGAATTGATAATGGATCGTCTAGAAAAGCTCACGGGACAGGAATTAAAAACATATGTAGAGTTTTATGAGTCTTTTTGTGTAAATGACTTTATTGAGACTTATAATTCCTATAAAGGCAATGCATATGGTTTAGCAAATACTTTACTGCAGACTGCTTTTTTGAGGCCCAAGCTAAAAAGTAAAAAAGTAAAGGATTTATTTTTTACTGGCCAACTTACCGTGCCGGGTCCTGGTGTACCCCCGGCCCTAATTTCTGGAAAACTAGTAGCTGAATTAATTCAAAAAGGGACTTAGTCTTTGGGATTTAATACCCACCAAATAAACTCAAATTCACTTTCTCTTACTTCAATAACAGAATCCAATAATTTTGTACTTTCAATTAAAGAACTTTTATAGCTTTGTAATTGCTCTTTTACACTATATTGCCATAAATCGAGTCTCTTATATAAGTTATATTTAATAAACTTATCATTTTGTATATATTTTCTGTTTTCTATCCAGAATTCATTATAATCTACATCAACCCATGGTAAGTCATAAACCCATTTATTTGCAATTCTATCTACAAACTGTTGTACATAACGCTCTTCGTTTTTCCCCGTATTTTCAATCAAATATTTTAGTTCAGTACCATCATAAATTTCTGTCATCTTTAAGCCCACCTCTTTTGGCATCAATCGGAAAGTACCGTCAAGTTTTATCGCATCAAAACTTACTCTTGGTGGATCAAATGGATCTCTTTGAACATAAAATCCCATAGGGGCAAAATAATATTTACCATCAGGTTCTTCTTCATCTAGTTGCCAATCTATAAAAACGCTATCATTGTCTTGTTCCCACCTATTATATTGTTTTTGATACAGCTCAGTAACCCAATCTATTTGACCGATATACTCATCTGTATAAGCAATCATTTTCCCTACCTCTTCTCTTAAATTTTCTAGATTTTCAATTCCATCAGCACGATTATCTGATACTCCACCCTGCTGTTCAATACCGAAAGAGACTGTTACACCAAATACAAGAATGACAAACTCAACAATTGATTTTTTTACTCGATCCCAGAAATCCTTAATATCAAAACGATCTCCTAAGGTTATTAGTCGTAAAAACCAATTTAACTTTTCTTTTTCTACACCTGCACTTTTAGATGCATTGGCATATTCATCTCTTGAGATATAACCGTCTTTATTGGTATCTATCTTATTAAACTCATCATCTTTGCTCATACAATTAAAATTGTGAGTAATTTATGCTTAAATGCTAATTTAAAGAAAATTATAGGAATAAAAGGGGGAGACGTTGGCTTTACTCCGCATTCAGGTTTTGCCTGAAAGGCACTGAAACTCCAAAAATCTCATTTAAAATTTGAGAAAGTTGATTTTCAAAAGAATCAAAAGCGATTTCATCTAAAATGAAGGGACTACTTCCTCTCGCCTTGAAATTAGCAGCTAAAAATGTAGTGTTAAAATTTTTTAAAGGAATTACTCCTGCCATTAGGGGCTTATCATTAAAATCCTTACGAAACGCGAATGCATAAAGCAGAAGCTGTAAAAGCATCCCTTTTTTTGGCTCTTTTATAAGTTCTTCCCAAGCGGAGAAACTTAAAGATGAGGAGGAGATTGCACCGGTTTTATAATCTACAAAACGGTATACTCCGTTGTGGCAGTCTATTCGATCTACAGTCCCCTTAAGGTATATTTTTTTACCAGATTGAGGCAGTAGAAATGGGACTTTAAAATGTTGCTCTAAACCTAAAATTTTTAATTCATTTCCTTTTTCTACAAACGCCTGTTCGGTTTGAATGAAGTTTTCTAAAATTTTTGAGCTTACTTTTAAAAGGAGGTGATTTTTACCTGTAAAATTACTGGATTTATGAAAGAGTTGAGTGAGTTTATCAGCTAAGACAAGGGGTAACTCTTTTCGCATTTTAGTATAAAAAGAGACTTCCATTATTTGTTCTTGATAGGGCTGATAGAGTTGTTCTAAGACACTGTGTATTAGTGTTCCTTTATCAGCCGCATTTATTGTGAGTGCTGATTCAGTTTCTAGCTTAATTTTTAATAGTCTTTGTTCATAGAACTGATAAGGATCTCGGATATAACGAGCCAGTGCGGAAGGTGAAATACCTTCTTCAGCGATTTCATCCAGACGCTGGACTACAGCGGGTGTTTTTTCAACTTCTTTTGGAACAGAAAGTTGTATCTCTATTTTATTTTCAAGTTGTTTGAATTGAAGCTGGTGATTGGGTAATTTGAAGTATTCTAATTGTATTAAAAAGCGACTTCTTTCTCCAGAAAAGAGCCCTTCAGCATTGTCATTATAAAAAAGCGAAACCGACTTGCTGCGCTGTAGAAGTCTAAAAAAATGGTAGGCATAGAGGTGGTCTTGTTCAATAAATGTATTGAGCCCGAATTTCCTTCTTACATCAAACGGGATCCAAGAAGAGGCGGTTTTTCCCATGGGCAAAATACCCTCATTTACATGGGTGAGTAGGACATGATCAAAATCCAAAATACGTGTTTCTAGAATTCCCATTATCTGAATACCCTGAAAAGGATCTCCTGAAAAATCAAGTGTTTCTTGATTAATGAGGGAAAATAAAACCTGTTCTATATCCTGGAGGGAGCTCAAGTCAACATTTGAATCGACGAGGTGTTTTAATTTTTCAAAAACAGCAATTAGCTGAGCGTAAGCGTAGCACTCAAGATTAGAATTGGGTTTTTGTTTTTGTAAGTCAAGAAATTTTTCTAAAAGAATTACGATTCTTGCTATAAAAGCAGTAGCTGAATCAAAGGGTGTAAATACAAGTCGAGCGATATCAGACTCTTTGATTAATTTTTTTGGATTTAATGTATTTTCATAGCGCTGTTCCAGTCGACCTATGATTTTATTAAATGCAACGCCAGAATCTTCAAATAATTCCAGAAGCAAGGGATCCTCTCTAAGTCCATATACGGACGTTAAAGGGTAGCTTCCATTTTCACCAGATTTAAGAAGCTCAATCAGTCTTAGCAGTCTTTGCGTAGGTCCTAACTCTTTGAGGGGGTATCCCATAGTGGCATTCCAGGGGACTGCTTCTGAAGCAATAGCAGTGAGTACAGGATGTAAGATACGCTCATCTCCTAAGACCAAAGCAATGGTGTCTTCCGGGTGGGACTTATAGATTTCTACAGCTCGCTGAACGGCTGCTTTTGCCTGAGCTAGATTTTTACCCGTATTAATTATTTCAATTTGCTTTTTATTTGAAAAATGAGATGAAAAATGAGCGGTAAAATTTTGTCTTAAGTAGGCCCATTCTTTCACGTATTTTCTAATAAAATGACCAGCACTGTGTGTTTGGTCAGTAAAAAAGGAGTCGTCTAAGTCCCATAAAACCGTTCCTTTTTCTTCAGCAATGATTTCTTGTATAATTGTTTCCTCTGCGAGGGTTAGCGCATTAAAGCCTATAAAGTAGTGGAAAGCAGAGGTAGCTTGTAAGTAATTGCCCAGATTTTTTGTTGCTTCTCTGAACTGCATACCTGAATAAGCATTATTTTGCTTTAAAAGTGCAGTGTACAATTGTTTGTAATACGCGGGGATACGCTTTTGAAATTTAAAAAAATGGCTGCTTAATGTTTCTTTGTCTTTAGGATCCCATTGCTCTATTTGTTCTACAGCACTCATAAATTCAAAGAGCCTATCGGCTTCTACGAGTTGGGAATCAATTTCACTGAATTCATTCAATAAAGAAGGAGCCCACTTTGAAAATTGATACAATGAGTGTCGCTCTTCTTGAGGCGTATTTTTTTTGTAAACGTGATAAAATAAAAGTTGGAGTTCAATGGGAGAGACTTTTTCAATTCCTGAAAGTTCAGTAACAAAATCTTCAATACTCACTACTATAGGGGCAAAAATCGGGCGATCAATTTCTTTTTTTAAAGCTTCTTTTAAAAATTTTACTGCTCTCCTGCTGGGAACAATAAGCTTGAGCGTTTCAATATTTTTACCAGACCCAATGAGCTGTTTTACGACATCGGTTAAGAAAGTATCTTTCATTTTATTCCCTTTTTCTATGCATGATTATGCTCTCTCTTTAACCTCAAAATTCACTCATTGTTTTTACCGCTATCGTTTCTCCAATATAGACTAATTTGGAGGCAACACGATCAAAGCCCAATTGTTTTAGGGCCTCAGTATAAGTAGCCAATTGCATTTCATGTGCCTCTGAATACTGCCCTGTTTTATAATCTAAAACGGTGACGCTACCATTTGCTGAAATATTGATTCTGTCAGGACGCAAGGTAAGACCATTAGGCATCAAAAGTTCTTTTTCGCAGAACACCTGGTCATTAGATTCAAAATAAGAACTCAATTCAGGATGGAGAAGGATTTTATTGAGCTGTTTTTTGAGTTTTTCTTTTATTTTAATTTCCATATTTCCTTTTTCAATTTCAGCTTCTAAAATTTCATCTAGGCGTTCTTTATTACTGATTTTCGCAAGAAGTTCATGAATCAAAATACCTTCTTTTTTGGCTTTTTCAACCGCCTTATTGAGCAACTGGGGGACAATTAAATTTTTCCTCCATTGATCGGATAGATTACTATTTATCTGAATAGCCGTATTTTCTAAATTTTCCCCCTGCTTAGAATTTGCAAGAGGGGTACCAAATACAAGGGGTACGGATTCTTCTAATTTTAACCCTTGGTTTGCCGCAAAGTGTTGAAATAAATCCGCATAACTTTTTGGTGTATCTGCGGCTTCCCCCTCCTGGGTAATAATATACAGTTGGTTTTGGGCGCGTGTTAATGCGACATACAGTACATTCAAAGCATCAAGTATTTTCGCTGTTTTTTGTGATTCATAGATTTGCTGACCTACCTGACCAAAAAGTTCAAGTTGGTTAGAAAAATTAATCCAACTCCACTGCAGGCTTTCCAAGGGGGTATGCTTTAGGGGAAACCAAATTTTATCTCTAAGGCTGGGACTGAGTGGTGTATCCATAAAAGGAAGAATAACTACAGGAAATTCTAGGCCTTTGGCTTGATGAATTGTCATTACCTGCAGGGCATCAGCTCCTGAAGGAGTAGCAACACGCAATTTATCCTTTTGTATTACCCAATAGGTGAGATATGAACTTATACCCGTCTCTTTTTGCGTTGAAAAAGCAAATAGGTCATCTAAATAAGCTTCAGTAAAGGGTGTATTAGAATCGATACAAGGGAAAGAAGATACAATAGAATCTACCAGTGGAACTAAGGGCAAAGCGCTTGATTTTTGAAAATCAAAGGAGAACTCATAATAAAGGGAAAGCTGATTAAAAAAGGAGGCAGTATTTAAATGTATTAAACTATATACCAAAGTGTGGTAATCCCCACTTAATTTTTTCCAATCCCAAAAATGATCAAAAATAATTTTGTGTAGTACTTCTTTATTGGGGGATACAACAAGTTTAAGTACCGCTATTATAAGTTGAACCTGACTCGATTTACTGACGATTAAAGACTCTGATGAAAGAATTTTATAACCTTGAGCAATTAGCGACTCTCCGATAGTAATGGCTTGTTTTCTCACTCGAACTAAAATGGCGATGTCTCTTTCTTTGTAGTTTAGAGATAATGCTTGTTCTACAGCCGTTAAAGTTTCCTCTATATAGTAGGGTGTTTTTTCATCTTGAGTTTTACAATTTGGAATTGTTTTTATCGCAACATATCCCCCTGATTTTTTTACTTCCTGCTTACAGTCTTCGCCATAAATAGATTGAATTTGGGTATTGGGTAACACCTTTGTCAGATTTATAAAAAAAGCATTATTAAAAGCCACAATGGCTTCTTCTGAGCGGTAGTTTGTTGCCAATCGATTGATAAAAGGAGCGACTTGAAAAGGGTGTGATTGGGCGGACAATAGCCCTATAAATTGGTTAATATCTCCGCCGCGCCACCTGTAGATTGCCTGTTTTGGATCTCCTACTAAAACCAGAGTGCCCTTTTCACCCTCTAAATTTTCTGATTCTAGTGCATTGCCAATTAAAGGAATCAAATTAGACCACTGTAATGAAGAGGTGTCTTGAAATTCATCGATATAATAATGCTTATAGCGCTCACCGATTCGAGAATAGATAAAAGGGGCAGTTTCTTGTTGAACCAGGTTACTTATTTTCTGATTAAAGGCCCCTAAAAGTTGAATTTCTTTTTCGAGCTGCAGCTCCTTTAGTACTTTTTCAATTTGATTTAAAAGCACTCTGGGCGTCCAGTATCGGAGTGTTTTTTTGAGGAGTAAGCCGTAGCCAACTTCCTTTTTAATCGCCATAAAGCGCGCATAAATTTCGGGTAATAATTGATCTATTTGCTCTTTTTTTGAGGGGGACGTTGATTTTTTATAGCATTGTATCTGGCCGGATAGCATTTTTTCAAGCTGGTTGCTGTAGCATTTTTCAAATTCTTTTTGCTTCAGCAAATCAAGGTGTTTATGGAGTAATTGGCGAGAGAAATCGTCTGCAGCTAGGTTATTTTTCGCTAAATATTCTTCCAGTTCATGCGTCTGTTTTTGAATTTTTTCTTCTGCTGTAAACCAAGCTTTTTTTAACCTATTTCGGTCTTCTTGGTGTTCATTTCGACCTTTTGATCGTAAATCTTCCAATGGGAAGCGGTCGTTTTCACTGAGTACTAATTCTGTAAATTCATCTAAATCTATCTGGATGTCCCAGCTTAAACCCTGTTCTAATTTTGAAAGGCTTAATTCAAGCAGTAATTCTGTAATAAAAATGTCTTTTCCAATCTGATTTATGACTGCATTTACAACTTGATCCAAGAGGCTCTTACTATCTAGTGTAATTTCAAAACCTTGAGGAAGCTCAAATTCTTTGGCAAAAGTTCGGACAATACGGTGGGTAAATTTATCTAGGGTGATTACATCAAAACTACCGTACTCCAAAACGATTTTTCGCAGATTTTTTTCTGCTCTTCGAGCTAATTCTAGGGAGTCTACAGCCAATGCATCACTTAGTTTTTTTTGTAGGAGGACATCCTCAGGATTGGGCTTTGAGAGGTCATAAAGGCGATTTAGTATTCGTAATTTCATTTCATTTACTGCCTTATTGGTAAAAGTAAGTGCCAGCATTTGCCGAGAGGGATGTGGGCTTTTTGAGCTGAGCAATTGCTTTAAAAAATAGTATACCAGGGTATAGGTTTTTCCAGAGCCTGCAGCAGCATTAATAATATGAAAATTGGAATGACGCATATGAAAATAAGACCTTTTAAAATTAATGCTTTTCACTGCTTCACCCCGAATTCAGAAAAGAAATTTTAATTTTGTAGAAATCTTAAAAAAAAAATTATGTCATTTGAACTACCCGCTTTACCCTATGCTTATGATGCCCTTGCGCCTCATATTGATGCTCAAACTATGGAGATTCACCACAGTAAACACCACAACGGTTATACCACTAATTTGAATGCTGCCATAAAAGGAACTCCACTTGAAGGTCAGTCTATCGAAGACATTTTGACTACATTAGACCTAGATAATAAAGCGGTCCGCAATAATGGCGGAGGTTTTTATAATCACCGTTTATTTTGGGAAATTATGTCTCCCGATGGAGGAGGAGCTCCTTCAGGGAAACTTGCGGCTGCTATCGATGAGGCATTTGGAAATTTTGAAGACTTTAAATCCGCCTTTTCAAAGGCTGCTGCAACCCAATTTGGTTCAGGTTGGGCTTGGTTGTGTGTTCATCCTGGTGGCAAAGTGGCGGTTTGCGCCTCTGCAAACCAAGACAATCCACTCATGCCTGGAATTGGATGTGGAGGTACGCCAATTTTAGGGATTGATGTTTGGGAACATGCCTATTATCTGAATTACCAAAATAGAAGACCAGACTATATCAATGCTTTTTTTAATGTAATTAATTGGAATAAAGTAGAAGCCCTTTATGAAGCGGGCATTTAAAAGTCTGTAAAAATAAAAGGGAGGAATAAATTCCTCCCTTTTGCCCCAAATCTTACCATGAAC
>WTIP01000139.1 GCA_011525195.1 Flavobacteriales bacterium
TCGAACCCTCGATTCCAATGCAATTGGAATACACACTTTCCAGGCGTGCGCCTTCGACCACTCGGCCACCTCTCTAAATGCATACTTCAAATAAAGGGAAAAAATCTCTTTTTAAAAAAATTATTTTACTTTTTAATCGTGATTTATTACCGATTAAAAACTGCCTTTGCATTTTGGGTGGTTTGTTGACTTATTTCCGCCACCGACAAACCATAACAAGCTGCGATTTTAGCACAAATTAAGGACAAATAGGCACTTTCATTGCGCTTACCTCTATGCGGTACAGGAGCTAAGTAGGGCGCATCTGTTTCAAGTACAATCTCGGACAAAGGAATTTGATTTATAAATTGGTCAAGTCCTCCGTTTTTAAAAGTGACTACACCCCCTATGCCTAATTTAAAATTCAAATCTATAGCGCGCTTGGCTTCTTCTAGGGTACCTGTAAAACAATGAAAAATCCCAAATAAGTCCTCCCCTTTATGGTTTTCAAGCACTTCAAAAACCTCATCAAAAGCTTCACGACAGTGAATTACGATGGGAAGGCCGTATGATTTTGCCCAGGTAATTTGAAGGCTAAAGGCCTCTTGCTGTTGTTTCAAAAAACTTTTATCCCAAAACAAATCAATCCCTATTTCGCCTATGGCTGCAAAGGCCCTTTTTTCTAATAAGCTTCTTACCAAGTCTAACTCCTTTTCGAAATTTGAATCGACGTGAGTAGGGTGCAACCCCATCATCAAGTGCATGGTCTCAGGATACGCCTTTTCCAAATCAAACATACGCTGATGGTAAGTGCTATCAATTGCAGGAATATAAAAATCAGTAATGCCTTGAGAAAGGGCGTTCTCTATGACGCGATCCCTATCGGTGTCAAACGCTTCTGTATACAAATGGGTATGCGTATCAATCAAATTGTACTCTTTTGATTACAAAAATAGCCAAACATATTAGGAAGCGCACTATTTGATATCATTAGTGTATTTTTGAATCCATGGAATACCTCAAAGTGGCCTTAAAAGTCACCAAAACGAAACATCTGTTATGTGCAGCGCGTATCAATGGTAAAAAAGCCATTTTACTACTTGATACTGGGGCGTCGAATAGTTGTGTCGATTCTGCCTTACAAGAATATTTTTCCCTGAAAACGAAAGGGGATCCCTTTGATGCAGCAGGAGCCAATAGTGGAAAAATGAAGGCGACCCTCACCCATCGAGGGACACTAATTTTAGGAAGGCATCAGGTGGGTAAACACGCTTTTGTTTTATTAGACTTAAGCCATATCAATCAAACACTTGAAAGTCAGGGCGCTAAAAAGATTGACGGCATATTGGGCGCCGATTTTTTTATTCAAACCCAAGCCCTAATAGATTACAAAACGCGAAAGCTCTGTCTATAGTTCCAGCGCTTTTTTAGCATTTCCTTCCATGAGAAGATTCAAAGGATCCTCTAAGGCTTCTTTAACTGCTACTAAAAATCCAACAGATTCTCTCCCGTCAATGATACGATGGTCATAGGAAAGAGCGAGATACATCATCGGACGTACTACAACTTTTCCGTCTAGAGCAACGGGTCGTTCGATAATATTGTGCATACCCAGTATACCTGATTGTGGCGGATTAATAATAGGAGTAGAAAGCATAGATCCGAATACACCCCCGTTAGAAATGGTAAAGGTTCCACCAGTCATGTCGTCTACAGTTATTTTTCCATCACGCGCTTTGACAGCCAAACGTCCTATCTCTTGTTCAATCCCAGCAAAACTTAACGCCTCCGCATTGCGCACTACGGGAACCATCAGTCCTTTTGGTCCGGAAACGGCTACACTAATATCACAGTAGTCGTAAGAAATTTTATAATCACCGTCCATCATCGAATTAACATCGGGGAAAAGCTTAAGGGCTCGAACTACCGCTTTAGTAAAAAAGCTCATAAAGCCCAACTTTACGCCGTGCTTTTCTAAAAAAATGTCTTTGTGTTTTTTTCTTAAATCAAAAATGGGCGACATATCTGCTTCATTAAAAGTCGTCAGCATGGCCGTTTCATTTTTTGCGGCTACCAGCCTTTCTGCAACTTTTCGTCTAAGCATCGATAGTTTTGTGCGGTTCTGATCCCGTGCTCCCCAATCTGGTGCAGTACCCATTGCAGGTACGGCTTTTATTGCATCCTCTTTTGTAATACGACCTCCCCTGCCTGTCCCTTGAACGGTAGCTGCTGAGATTCCTTTTTCAGCAATAATTTTGCGTGCGGCGGGTGAGGGCGTCTGACTCGCATAGGAGGAAGTCTCCACTGGAGTGGCTTGAGGCGCGGGTGTGCTTTCCGCAGCGGGCGGAGTTGAAGCTTTTGGTGCAGCTCCTTCAGCGGCTACTCCTTCCGTATCGATATGACACACTACGGCTCCCACAACTACAGCGTCTCCCTCTTCCGCTTTTAAAGTAATGGTTCCGCTCACCTCTGCTGGCAACTCTAAAGTGGCCTTGTCAGAATCCACCTCGGCGATAGCTTGGTCTTTTTCAACATAATCTCCATCACTTACCAACCATTGTGCGATTTCTACTTCTGTAATTGATTCACCCGGAGAGGGAACTTTCATTTCTAAAATCATGACTTACTTCTTTGTTCTAATAAAATTATCTTTTGAGGAATCGAAAACATAATCGATGACCTCTTGGTGCCTTCTCTGAAAACGAACAGCACTTCCCGCTGCAGGGGCGCCATAATAACGCCGACTTGCAGGTCTAAATTTTTGGGCTGCTTCCCACTGCAGTAATAAATAACTCCAAGCTCCCATATTACGCGGTTCCTCCTGAGCCCATACCAAATCTTTAACCAGAGAAAATAGTTTTATATTTTTTTCAATTTCTGCAATAGGCAATGGGAATAATTGCTCTAATCGAATTAAAGCCACATCCCTCCGACCTCTTTTTTCTCTTTCTTGCTCCAGGTCATAATAAAATTTCCCTGTGCAGAGTACTACTGTTTTTACTTGGTCGGGGGCAACAGTAGTATCGCCAATAACAGGCTGAAAAGCTCCATGGGTTAATTCTTTTTTTGTTGAGACTGCTTTGGGGTGCCGTAGTAAGCTCTTGGGAGTAAAAACAACTAAGGGCTTTCTGTAGTTTGTTTTGACTTGCCTTCTTAATAAATGAAAAATATTGGCCGGAGTGGTACAATTGGCGACAAACATATTGTCTTTGGCACACAGCTGAAGATAGCGTTCCATTCGCGCTGAAGAATGCTCGGCTCCCTGACCCTCATAGCCGTGAGGCAAGAGCAAAACAATGCCGTTTTGCAGCTTCCATTTGTCTTCAGCCGAAGAAAGATATTGGTCCAGCATAATTTGTGCACCATTTGAAAAGTCTCCAAATTGTGCTTCCCACAGCGTTAAGGTATTGGGACTTGCCATCGCATAGCCGTAGTCAAATCCTAATACACCATATTCGGAGAGTAAGGAATTATAAACGCGAAAATGACCCTGTTTTTCTGGCTTAATGTGATTGAGTAAAACAACTTCTTCCTCTGCATTTTCTGTTTTCATCACCGCATGTCGGTGAGAGAATGTACCTCGCTCTACATCTTGCCCCGAGAGGCGTACATGAAACCCTTCTTGAAGTAAACTTCCGTATGCCAATAATTCTCCCATCGCCCAATCCAAACTGTCTTTTTCGAAATACATCGCCTTACGGTCAGCAACCAATCGTTCTATTTTTCGAAGGAATTTTTTATTCTCTGGAAGTTGAGTAATCGCCTCAGCAACTCGATTTAGTTCTTTCTCCGTTGTCGAAGTATCTACTGGGAGCAGCATTTCTTTTTCATCTACCCGTTCAAAAGCCTTCCACTCATCTTCCATAAAAGGCGTGATAACCGTCGTTTCTATTTTTTTAGAATCTTCTAAATTGTTTTCTAATATCTCTTTGTATTGCGTTTCTAATTCTTTGACGTGGCCTGGTTGTATATGCCCATTTTGAATTAAAATTTCCGCATAGATATCCCTCGGGTTGGAGTGTTTAGCAATGGCTTTATATAATTCTGGTTGTGTAAAGCGCGGTTCGTCTCCTTCATTATGACCGTATTTTCTATAACCCAAAAGATCGATAAAGACATCCTGTCCAAAACGCATCCGGAAGGCCAAAGCAAAAAGTGTAGCGTGTACAACCGCTTCTACATCATCTGAATTTACATGGAGCACGGGAGAAAGTGTTACTTTGGCTACGTCTGTACAATAGGTGCTCGAACGCGCATCCAAATAGTTTGTTGTAAATCCGATTTGGTTATTTACAACAATATGAACTGTACCTCCCGTACCGTACCCTTTTAAGTTGGCCATTTGGACGATTTCATATGGCAAGCCCTGACCTGCTATCGCCGCATCACCGTGGACAATGATGGGAAGTACTTTATGGGTATCCCCATTAAATTTGTTTTCTAATTTTGCCCGGGTGATCCCCTCTACTACTGCCCCTACTGTTTCTAAGTGAGAAGGGTTGGGGGCAATATTCATATTGATTTTTTTACCGCTGTCAGTAATTCGCTGTGAGGTCCATCCTAAATGGTATTTTACATCCCCATCAAAAATGACTTCTTCGTAATCTTTCCCATCGAATTCACTAAAAATATCTTTAGTTGATTTTCCAAAGATATTGGTCAATGTATTCAAACGCCCGCGGTGGGCCATACCCATAACAAACTCTTCTACCCCTTGGTTGGCTGCTGCTTCTACTACCGCATCCAGAGCAGGGATAAGAGACTCTCCCCCTTCCAGAGAAAAACGCTTTTGACCCACGTATTTGGTATGCAAAAAGTTTTCAAAACTAACGGCCTCATTAAGTTTTTTGAGAATGTGCTTTTTTTGTTCTACCGAAAATTGGGGGTGGTTGTCATTCTGATTTAATCGTTGCTGTATCCAATTTACCTTTTCCGGATTTCGAATATACATATACTCGATTCCAATTGAATCACAATAAATTCGTTTTAAATGGTGGATAATTGTTTCTAAAGTATTGGGGCCAATACCCATTATTTCTCCCGCATTGAATACGGTTTGTAAATCTGCTTCTGAAAGGCCAAAATTTTCTATATCCAGAGTGGGGCTGTATTTTCTCCTGTCTCTTACTGGATTCGTTTTAGTAAACAAATGCCCGCGGCTTCGGTAGCCGTCTATGAGTTTTACTACTTTAAATTCATTCTGTAAGTGTTCGGGTATCTCTGTCGTTTCAGTAGCCGCGGAGCCGTTCTGCTCTATTCCAAAATCAAAGCCTTGAAAAAAAGCCCTCCAACTGGGCTCTACACTGTCAGGTTGTTGCAAATACTGATCATAAAGTGCTGCAAAATGAGCCGTATGAGCAGCATTTAAAAACGAATAATTATCCATGCTAAAAAGCGCTACTAAAATCCATTAACAAAATTACAATTTTTGACTGAAGTCCTTCTCTATTTCTAAAAAAATAGTCCTTTTCGATATAAAAACTATTTTTGACTTCCCCACCTCTCTCTTTAAAGGGGTCTCTGCAGGATTGAAGTGTGTAAAAGTTTATTCATTCTCTTTATAAAGACAGCAAACATTTTAATACCTTTTCACCCATGTTTGCATTGGTTGACTGTAATAATTTTTACGCTTCTTGTGAACGGGTTTTTCAACCTCAATTAGAGGGTAAACCCGTAGTCATCCTTTCTAATAATGACGGCTGTGTTATTGCACGTAGCAATGAAGCCAAAGCTTTGGGAATCCCTATGGGGGCGCCCGCATTTCAATACCGCTCTTTTTTTAAACAAAAAGGGGTTCAGGTTTTTTCTTCTAACTACCCCCTTTATGGCGATATGAGCAGTCGGGTGATGTCTCTCTTAGGACAGTACAGCCCCAATCTTGAAATTTACAGCATAGACGAAGCCTTTTTACACTTCAAAGGTTTTGATTTATTTGATTTGGAAGCCGAAGGACGCCGTATGCGAAAACAAGTCCGCCGTTGGACGGGCATCCCCGTCTCTGTAGGCATGGGACCGAGTAAAGCTTTGGCAAAAATTGCCAATAAAATTGCCAAAAAATACGACTCCACAACCAAAGGTGTCTACTGTATAGACACCGAAGACAAAAGGGTTAAGGCCCTAAAATGGACTGCTATTGGTGACATCTGGGGCATCGGCAGGCAACACTGCAAACGACTGGAAGCCCTGGGCGTAAAAAATGCTTGGCAGTTTACTTTACTCCCCGATGATTGGGTAAAAAAACACATGAGTATACTGGGACTGCGCCTTAAAAAAGATTTGCAAGGCCTGCCCTCTATTCAGCTTGAAGAAGTGCCCTCCCCAAAAAAAGGCATTGCTACAACACGCAGCTTTGAAGGTACTTTAACCGCTTTCAGCGATCTGGAAGAACGCGTCTCTACCTTTACCAACAGCTGTGCAGAAAAAATGCGAAAACAAGGAAGCAGCTGTACGGCCCTGCTCGTTTTTCTGCGTAGCGATCCCCATAAAAAAGGAGCCATCCCTTACCGCAACAGCTGTGTGCTGACACTGCCTTACAGTACAAATTCCAGTATTACATTGAGTAAATACGCAGTATTGGGGCTGCATAAAATTTTTAAAGAAGGGGTACACTACAAAAAAGCAGGCGTAATGATTATGGGTTTATCCCCTACAGCAACACGCCAGCTTCCTCTATTTGGCGGAGAAGAAGTAAAACACTTGGCCGTAATGCAGGCCGTAGACCATATCCACAAACGCTTTGGTCCACACCAGATCAAACTGGCCAATCAGGATTTGCAACGCACCTGGAAAATGAAACAAGAACACCTCTCCCAACGCTATACGACAGAAATCAAAGAGATCATTACCGTAAGATAAATAATGGCACCACAAAAACTCACTTTTTTTCATCCCGATCAAGAACAGCAAAAAAGCTTACATCTGGCTCAAGAGGGGATTTCTGCAGGCTTTCCCTCCCCCGCAGACGATTTTAAAGAACTACGTATCAGCATAGATCAGGAAGTAGTACGTAATGAAGAGGCCACCTTTTATGCGCGCGTTTCAGGCGAGTCTATGCAAGGGGCTGGTCTTGACGACGGAGACCTTTTGGTAATAGACCGAAGTCTAGAACCCCAGCACAATAAAATTGCTGTCTGCTTTATTGATGGTGAATTTACCGTAAAACGGCTCAAAGTGGGTCCAAAAGGCGTTTTTCTAATGCCCGAAAATCCCAAATACCAGCCCATAGAGGTTACCGAAGAAAATGAACTGATCATTTGGGGGATAGTGACTTATGTAGTAAAAAAACTTTAAAGGAATGCCTTTAAGAAAACTTGTTTTAATTCCCTTAAGTCTTCTTTTTTTAAATCAATGCACTAAAGAAGATGAGTTAGCCCTGCCCTCTTGTATTCAGCAAAAAATTGAGACCCTAAAAAAAGAAGCCGTTTGGAATCCCCCAGCTAAAATCTACCGCTACAATTACCAAAACCAATATGTTTATTTTTTTTTCCAGCGCTGCTGTGATATTCCCAATGAGCTCTATACCGAAAACTGCAATTTACTTTGCCTTCCTAACGGCGGAATAACAGGAGAAGGAGACGGTAAGTGTACCGATTTTTTTAAAACACGAAGTGCGCCTTTATTGGTTTGGGAGGATACTAGGAAAGAGTAGCCCCTTACTCCATCAGCACCTTATAAAATAATTTGGCTAAAAAAGTGGCAAGTTGTTCACTAGTTAAATTGATATCGGTGGTATGGGTCGCTAAAAAGAGTTCAGGAGGAGACCCTACCAACATGTAGCTAAGCAATAAAAACTCGTATTTTTCAGTAAAGGCTTTGATTTTTAAATCAGATTTGAGGTCTCGATTTAGGTTTTTAACAATGACTTTAATGAGGTCACTTTGGTAGGAGCTCTGCCGGATATAGGCTTGATTAACAATATGAAATTGGATCATTTGTTCTGTGCCTATCAGCTCAAAATAACTTTTAAAAGTTCCGTAGAGATAGTCGTAAAGGTTATCGGTGTGTTTACGTGTGTATTGGATGGCTTCTACTACCTGCTGATTGAGCTGTGCGATTAGCGCATCAAATAGGGTATTCATGTCAGGAAAATAATTGTAAAATGTACCCCTAGCAATAGCAGATTGCTCTACGATATCCGCTACTGTTGTTTTTTCAAATCCCCTTTCCGAAAAAAGGGACAGGGCTTCTTCAAGTATGCGTTCGCGTACTTGTTGTTTTTGAATTTCTCTTTTCCCTAAAATCAGCGCTGTTTCCTCCATCTTTATAAGCGCTCAAAGATACCAGCGATTCCTTGACCCCCACCTACACAGGCGGTCACCATACCATAGCGCTGGTTTTGCAATTTCATTTCTTCTAGCAACTGGATACTCAATTTAGCTCCCGTACAGCCCAGAGGATGACCTAAGGCCAATGCCCCTCCATTTACATTTACTGTTTCTGGGTTTAAGCCTGCCTCTTGAATTACCGCAAGTGCCTGGGCGGCAAAGGCTTCATTAAGCTCAGTCTGTTCGATATCCGATAATTGTAAACCTGCTTGTTTTAAGGCTTTAGGAATGGCCACACAAGGACCAATCCCCATATAAAGGGGATCTACTCCTCCCACGGCACAGGCTGCCAGCCGAGCCAAGGGTTTTAAATTCAAGGCTTTGACTATCGCTTCGCTCACCACAAGGGTAAAGGCTGCACCGTCTGAAGTTTGGGAAGCATTACCAGCCGTAATCACCCCTCCTTTTTTAAATACTGGACGCAGTTTTGACAACCCTTCTAAAGTCGTATCTCTTCGTACGCCTTCATCTACCTCAACCACATGACTCGTACTTACTTTTTTTCCGTCTTTTACGAATACATCTTCAACCTCTACAGGAACAATTTGATCCTTAAATTTTCCAGCATCAATGGCTGCAGCGGCCTTTCTGTGGGAATCAACAGCAAATTGATCAGCTGCTTCGCGGGTAATCCCGTATTTACTCGAAACAGCTTCCGCCGTATGCCCCATACTAATGTGGTAATTGATATTTTCTAAATTGGCTTTATAGCTAGGTGCTAATTTGTAGCCCGTCATCGGAATCATACTCATACTTTCAATCCCCCCAGCAATATAAATTGATCCAAAACCGGCTTTGATTTTCGCTACGGCTTGTGCAATGGCCTCCAAGCCAGAGGCACAATAACGGTTAATGGTCATTCCGGGAACTTCTTTGCCCAGTGCTCGTGCCGAAATCAGTCTTCCTATTTGCAAGCCTTGCTCGCCCTCAGGGTTAGCACAACCTACGATCACGTCGTCTACGGTTTTAGGATCAATTTCAGGTACCGCCTGCATCAAATATTTGATGATATCTACCGCCAAATCATCAGAACGGTAGTTTTTAAACCCTCCTTTTTTTGCTTTTCCTACGGCAGAACGATAGCCTTTGATAATATATGCTTCCATAATTTAATTTCTTAAGGGTTTATTATTCATTAATAAATACTGAATCCGATCCAGTGTTTTTTGATTTCCCAAAAGACTCATAAAGCCTTCTCTTTCGATATCTAATAAATATTGCTCGCCCACCTGCTGTGGCGCGGTAAGGTCTCCACCACAAAGGACATAGGCTATTTTTCGAGCGATTTCTACATCGTAATCCGACATATAGTCTCCAATTCTAAATTCATTGATAGCAGAGTAGAGTACGCTTATCCCAGCACGTCCCAATACCTGGATGTCCTCCCGTACAGAAGGTGGGGTATAATTTTGAGCCAATGCGAGTACTTTTGCTTTTGCCTGACCGATATTCATAGGGGTATTGACACAAACCTCATCTCTTTCCTTTCTGAGGTATTTGAGGTCAAAAGCCTCATAGGCAGAAGTCGAGACGGCCGCAGTGGCAATGGATTTAAAGTAATTGATCAAAGTAGGGGTTTGTACATCCCCTTCAAAAAAATCATCTGAGGCGCGCAGGGCAAATTCTTTAGTACCCCCACCTCCCGGCAGGAGGCCTACCCCTACTTCCACCAAACCGATATAAGATTCCGCCGCATATATGCCGGCATCACAATGCATGGCAATTTCACAACCTCCACCAAAAACATACCCTTGCGTCGCGACCACTACAGGTACTTTTGAAGTCCGTATTTTCATATTTATTTGTTGAAAATCATCAACAAAGCCTTCCAATACATCAAACTGCTTTTGCATGGCAAATAGGCCGATATTCATCAGGTTTGCCCCTACAGAAAATTGCTTGGCATTATTTCCAATCACTAAGCCATTCCAATTACCCTCCTCGGCCAATTCTAGGGTTTCCAATAAGGCTTTGCCTACACCTTCACCTATAGAGTTACTTTTTCCAGTAAACTCAAGGCAAAGTACCCCATCGCCAATGTCATGAACCACACATTCGCTGTTTTTTACCACTGGAGTCTGAGACCTAAAGCTGTCTAAAATAATATAGGCTTCTGTGCCAGGAACCGCCTCATATTGCTGAGCAGAAATATTGTAGTATTTTTTCTTTCCCCCTTCAAACTTATAAAACCGAGTTGAACCACTCGCTTGCATCTCTTGAATCCACGCTGGCAATTCAGCACCCACTCGATGTATCAAGTCAAGACCCAATTCAAAGCCAATTAAATCCCAATATTCAAAAGGACCATAATCCCAGAAATAACCGGTCCTCATGGCATCATCTACAGGATAATATTGATCTGATATTTCAGGAACACGCGCAGCAGCATAACTCAAAAGCTGGCCAAAATATTCCGCGAAAAATTGTTGTTCTTTTGTTTCTCCTGTAACCAAATACTGAAGGCGTTTATTCATTAACTCCATTCCTTTGGCTGTTTTTACAACTTCCATTTTAGGACGAACGGCAGGCGCATAGGTCAAGGTGTTAAGATCGAGCGCATTTATAATGGTATTACCTGTATCGTCTTTTTGAGTGGTTTTTTCATAAAACCCTTTCCCTGTTTTATTACCCAAAAATTTATTCTCTAAAAGAAACTTGACAAATTTAGGCTCGGGTCGCTTTTTAAGCTGATCGATATATTGATCTCCTTTTACATTTTCACTCACAAAACGGCTCACATGGTCTCCTGTATCCAAGCCTACTAAATCCTGTAAACGAAAAGTGGCCGTATTAGGACGACCAATTAATCCTCCTGTCAAGGCATCAACCTCCTCGATTTTAAAATTGTATTTTTCTGTAAGCAAGGTCATTTCTGTACCCGACATAACTCCAATTCTGTTTCCAATAAATGCAGGAGTGTCTTTGCATAATACCGTCTGCTTTCCTAGGGTCACTTTCCCAAATTCTATAAAAAAATCTACAACCTCTTTTTGGGTTTCTGATATTGGAATAATTTCAAGCAATCTTAAATAGCGCGCTGGATTGAAAAAATGAGTACCACAAAAACAATTCTTAAAATCAGCGGAACGGCCCTCTGCCAGAAGATGAATCGGAATACTGGACGTGTTTGAACTCACCAAACTTTCTTTTTTTCGATACTGATCAACTTTTTCAAAAAGCTGTTTTTTGATCTCTAAATTTTCGACCACCACTTCAATCACCCAGTCAGCAGTAGCAATTTGTTCAAAATCATCTTCAAAATTCCCCGTGTGAATTCGAGATACAAAAGAGGAATGATAAAGGGGCGCAGGCTTAGTCTTTATTGCTTTTTCTAGAGCGCCATTGACCCATTTATTGCGGGCGAGTTTTTGTTTAGACTCGGTGGGACTAAGATTCGGAGTTGGGATATCCAAAAGCACAACCTGCATTCCCACATTGGCCAAATGGCAGGCAATTCCAGAACCCATAATTCCCGATCCCAGAACCGCTACTTTTTTTATTCTATAGTTCATGATGTAAACTTTCAATTCCTAAATTTAATAAAAAAATGACACGGTGTCATTTTTTATTTCTACATTTAAATAAAATTTTAAAAATGAGTTTAGAACACATGATTGCTCAATTTGAAAAAAGAGCTGCTACCGCTGCCCCAATTGGGGGAACCATTAAATTTGAAGTTGATGGACAGGGCATTATCATAGATGGAACGGGAGAAACCAATACCGTAATGGCTTCCAACGATGCAGCTGATTGCAGCATCAGTCTAACTGCCGAAGTCCTTCAAAAACTTAGAGATGGAGAGATAAACCCAATGATGGCTGTTATGGGAGGTCAGATAAAAATAACAGGAGATATGGGATTGGCGATGAAAGTACAATCCTTAATGGGATAAAAAGCGTTTCTTTAAGTGCTTTAGACGGCGCAACTCATGTCAGCACCACAACATTGGGGTGATTTGATTTTACCCTCGCATTTTCTACAAATTGAAATTTGAACAACGCTGCCATCATCAAGAGTGAGGTGATCGTTTTCAAGGGGTTGGTCGCACTTTGCGCAGCTCGCATTGACTGCCATTCCACAGGATGCACATTCGTAAGTTGCCATAATCTTTCTTTTTTTATTGAATCTAATTTACTTATTTTTTTGCAGAAGCACTCAAACTTTTACCTACTGAGTAGAGTAACCAAATCCAGGGGGCCCCATGAAGAAAGAGGTCAAAAACATCCATCCCAGCCATACCTACACCGCCTCCCATAACCCAGCGTATTTTTCCGAACAAATGAGGTTCAGGAGTAAAAGGTGCTAAACCGAGCGTTAAAGAAATAAGCAGGGGTGTAAATAAGTTGGACTTTAAAAAGGAATTCATTTTTTTGTATGCAAAAGACTTGTGGGCCAAGGTACAATTTCTCCCGTGATTTTGTCGGTTGGCATTTGCGCTTTTACTTCCTGAAGGTGTGCTGTCAAAACTTGTGCCAGCTCCTTTGTTTTTTTAGCCTTTGATTCTACTAGATTAAGGTTCTCATAGATGTCCTCTTTTAAATTATACAGCTCCAGACTTTGGTCGGTGTGAAAATAAATCAATTTCCAATCGCCTTGACGCACGGCGCTATAACTTCCTATACCCGGTCCCTCGGGTCCCCATTCGTTCGGGTAATGCCAAAATAAGGGACGCTTATTATTTTCTTCTACTGCTCCATCGAGTAAAGAAACAAAACTCTGCCCGTCTACAATCTGGGGAAATTGGGCTTCTTTGATTTCCGCCATTTCCATTATGGAAGGAAAAAAATCTTCAATAATTAGAGGGGTTGTATTGACTGTATTGGGAAGGGTTTTATTGGGCCAATAGGCCAGCATAGGTACTCGTATTCCTCCCTCATAGATAGATCCCTTTCCGCTCTTAAGTGGACGATTGTGCGTATGTTTTTCCCCCCCTCTCGCTACAGCACTCAAACCTCCATTATCTGACATAAATAAGATGATTGTATTCTCCTCAAGTTGGTGGTCTTCAAGATAGTCAAGCACTTTGCCTAAAGCTTCATCCATACTTTCAATCATGGAAGCATAGCGTGCCTCAGGCTCTTCCAGACCCTTTTCTCTATAAGGAGTAATAAAGCGGTCATTTGTCATTAAAGGAGTGTGAATTCCGTATAAGGCAAAGTATAAGAAAAATGGGGTTTTGGTTGCTACAGGTTTGTCCAAGGCGGCAGTAACCTCTTGAGTAAGAGCTTCTGTTAAAAAAACATCCTGTCCATGGTATTTTTCTAATCCAGGAACGGCCCATATTTCTTTTCCTGCTTTTCCATTGCCAAAATTTTCACGTCCTAAATAACTTTCGGGCGCGCCTGCGGCGTGACCTGCAATATTAATAGCAAAACCTAAATTCTGCGGATCAGAAGAGGGATAGCCAATGGCTCCAAAATGGGCTTTTCCAGCATGAATTGTATAATATCCTGCCTCTGTCAAGAGCTGCGCTAAAGGCTTGGCATAGGCTGCATTAGGCGTAGCGGAGTCTAAACCGATCCCATTATAATTCCAATCGGGAAATTCCAAAAGAGGATGATTGAGTTCCATCGGTTGTTTTTGATCGGGTTTGAGTGTCCAATTCGTCACCCTATGACGAGCGGCATTCATGCCCGTCATCAAACTTACCCGCGTAGGTGAACAGACGGGCGTAGCATAGGCATTGGTGAATTTAACTCCTTTTTTGGCCAATCGCTCCATATTGGGTGTTTTATAGATCGCATTAAAAGGAGTAGGCTGATTCCAAAAAGGAACAGAGGTATCTTGCCAACCCATATCGTCTACAAAAAATAAGACAATATTAGGAGGGCGCTCCACGGGGGATGTTTGACAACCCAAAAACAAGCTTAGGAGTACTAAAACCAAATACCTTTCCACCCTAGTCTTCACTTAATTCAGGAGCTTTAAATAATCCAAGATTCGATACTGCGAGCTGCGCTTTTGATTCATTTACTGTAAATCGGACCCCTTCAATCGTTTGAGTTTTGAAACGCACCAATCGCTTATTGCCTATTGTACTGCCTTCATAGACCTTTGTCCAATTGCCTTCTTTCAAAATTTCTAACACAAAAGACTTTATCCGCTGCCCCATAGGTAAGTATTCTTGTACCATAAATGTATTGGCTTCTACTGGGGCTTCCAGTTGGAGTTCAATTGTCGGTTTCACCACTTCTGAATGAGATACCCAATATGTATTCGGTTCATTGTCAATTAAAGCCTCTGGGGTATATCCCTTTGCTGTAGTACTCGTTTTGAGCTTTTGCCCCTCAGCGAGGTTTTGCGCAAAAGTCTCTTTTAGAAAAGCCGCTAATTCATTGAGTACTGCTACTTCGTTTTCATGAACCAAACCGCGCGTGTCCACAGGTAAATTCAATAGGAGTGAACTATTAAGTCCCACAGAGTTGTAATAGATGTCTACTAGTTTAGACAATGACTTGACTTGATCGTCTTGTTCTGGATGATAATACCACCCCGGGCGTATTGAAACATCGGTTTCTGTAGGCACCCAATGGGTACCCTTTTCTTGTCCTGCAGCAAATCGCTGAAAATCCGGCATCCCAGCGTATACACTGTCCCTGTATATCGGTGACCAGGTCGTCTCGTTGGCATAGCCTTTTTCATTTCCTACCCAGCGGATGTCGGGACCTGCATCACTGAAAATAACAGCTTGCGGCTGCAGGCTGCGCACGAGTTCAATAGTCGTTGGCCAATCATAATATGTTTTTTTATCTACTCTGCGCTCCTCATTGGCTCCTCCGTAATACCCGTCACCCCCATTGGCACCGTCAAACCAAACCTCAAAGACTTCACCATAATCCGTGAGTAATTCTCGCAGTTGATTTCGAAAGTAAGTAATATACTCGGGCTTGCCGTAATCGGGATGATTGCGATCCCAAGGAGAAAGGTAAACTCCAAATTTTAATCCAAACTCTTTACAAGCATCCGACAGTTCGCGGATCAAATCGCCTTTCCCTCCTCTCCAGGGTGCATTTTTTACTGAGTGTTCGGTATACTTACTGGGCCATAGACAAAATCCATCATGGTGTTTGGCAGTAATGATAATCCCTTTCATTCCTGCATCTTTGGCCACGCGTGCCCATTGACGCGTATCCAGTTCTGTAGGATTAAACTGACTTGGCTGTTCATCTCCATACCCCCATTCTTTATTGGTAAACGTATTCATATTGAAGTGAATAAAGGCACAATACTCCAATTCCTGCCAAGTCAACTGATGTGGATTCGGAAGGGGACCAACCGGCTCTAGCGGGGCTTCTACGGAAGTACAGCTGAGGATAAATCCGAGAAATAGATTCAGCCATATAAATTGAAAATAAGGGAGGGGCTTCATAGGGTCTATTTTTTAAATTTTGGATCGATAAATTCCCATTCTCTGATATGAGGATGGCGATGGGCAATACGTTGGAGCGAATCTATTTGCGCTATAATTTCTGGAAACTGCGTGGCTAAATTATTTTGCTCCTGAGGGTCTTCTTTGAGGTTGTATAATTCCCAAGGGGTATTAGGATGAATTTTCATTTCAGTTTTTACTCCTTTCCAATCTCCCATTCTCAAGGCAATTTGTCCTCTTTTTTCTGGGTATTCAAAATAGATATAATCGTGCTGCTGTTGACCTTTTTCTCCTAATAATTCTGGTAAAATAGAAATACCATCTGGCGAGCGTTGGCTTTGCTTACTCAACTCAGCAAAAGTATTGTACATGTCCCAATGCCCCGAAACCAAATTGGATACTGAACCCGGTTGAATTTTTCCTTTCCAATAAGCGATAAAGGGAATGCGAATTCCACCTTCATATACATCCATTTTAAGTCCTCTTAGACCTCCAGCGCTATTGAAATATCCAGCATCCACACCGCCCGCAAAAGTGGGTCCGTTGTCACTAGAAAAAAGAATGAGGGTATTGTCTTCTTGACCTCGTGCTTTAACTGCTTCCCATATTTTTCCTACTTCTGTATCCAAATGCGTAATCATGGCTGCATAGGCGGCATTGGGTGTTTGATGCGCAGTATAGCCTTTGGTTCCATGGTATTCTTTTTCCTCAAATTGATCTTTATATTGTTGCACTAAAGAATCGGGTACCTGAAGGGATACATGGGGAATTGGAGAAGGATAATAGAGAAAAAAAGGTTTGTGGGTAGCGGTGGTATCCAAAAAATGAAGTGCTTTTCCCAGCATGCGGTCGGGAGCGTAGTCTGCTCCTTTAAATTGGTCAAAAGCCTGGTGACCTGCCCCTTTTTCTATGGGACTGTGTACCAGGAAATAGTCGTTATTAAGAGGCGCGGGTTTGTCATTTTCCCATAGGTGTGTTGGATAATAATTATGTGCTTGTTTTTGGTCCAAATAACCGTAGTAATAATCAAACCCTTGCAACAAGGGGCTTCCTGTAGTTCCATTCATCCCCAAACCCCATTTTCCGACCATAGCGGTCTGATAGCCCTCATTTTTGAGCATCTTGGCTAGAGTAGGTGTGGTTTCAGGAATCGGCATTTGTCCGCCCTCATTTTCATCTTCGAATTGACCTAGCTCATAATTGCCTCTGATATAGGCATGTCCAGCATGGGTTCCTGTCAAAAACATATAACGGGAAGGCGCGCAGACGGGTGCCCCAGTATAGTGTTGGGTAAAACGCATGCCCTCGGCAGCCAAACGGTCTAAATTGGTGGTTTTAATTTTTTCTTGGCCATAGGCACCGAGCTCTCCATAACCCAAATCGTCCGCCAAAATATAGATGATATTGGGTCGTTGTTGGTTGGTTTGAATAGGGGCAGTACAACCCATGAAAAATAAAGCTGCAAAAAAAATGAATAAGGAAAAGCGCATCTTATATTTTGATAAAAATTTGTTTTTTAAATAGCCAATTACACAAATACCACAAACCGAAAAGCACAACAAAACCAGAGAACAAGTCTGCCAGCCATGGGGAAAACCCTCCTATAAGGGAATTTGAAAAAGGGCGGATTACTTTTAAAAAAAGTCCTCCCCCTCCCAAGGAAGCAAAAAGGTAGATAAAGAGTGGATTGACGCCTACCACTCTAAAGACAAAGGTTTTTTTAATAATTTGTTTTACATCTATTAACCAATAACAAAGTGCTAATGCGAGGAACGTCCACCCTGCTGAAAGCAAGACAAATGAGGTAGTTGATATCCGTTTAATGACAGGGGTGAAAAAAGTAGTGAGGTAGCCAATAACCAGGGCTATAATTCCAGCAATGACTAAACGTTTTAATTTTTCAGACTGGGCGGTATTGTCCATCAGCCATTTGCCTGCTACAACGCCCCAGAGTGTATGTGCCGCAGTTGGGAGTGCATTAAAAGCAGCCCAATGCCCTCCGTATTCATATCCAGAAATAAAAATATTAAACCACGCACCGAAGTTTTCTCCAGCAACAAAAGCTTGATCAAAACCGACCACTGGGAAAAAGCGGTATAACAAGTCTGAAATGACTATACAAAGTACACCCACTCCTATTTGAATACTCGAGCTTTGTTTTAATAACAAAAAAGAAATCAAATAGGTAAAAGACAATTGTGCGAGGACATTATCAAACTGAAATACAATTTTTTGAGGCCCGATACAATAGAGCCCCCATCCAAAGAGCAGGAGTAAAAATGCTCTTCGAAAGGCGTGGTTGCGAATCGCCGTTTCGGAGTCTCCTTTTTTCTTTCGGTTGGCGTAGGACAAAGGAATAGACACTCCCACAATAAACATAAAAAAAGGCTGGACTAAATCCCAAAAATGCAAGCCTTCCCATTTGGCGTGATGAAACATAAAATCCATTACCGCAGTAAGCTGTTCATTTCCAGACTCCATCAATACCTCAAAGAGGTGTGCAAATTCTGCAATAAGTAAAAACATAACCAAGCCTCGAAAAAAATCTAAAGAGACTAATCTATTTTTTAAATTAGGGGTATTACTCATCTTAATTCAATTTTAATTACAGTATCAATTGCGTCTTTAGCAAGTGTAGAAACATCAATAGCTAAGCCGTACTGGTCATTTCTATAGGGGAGCTTCGTATTGGTTTTTAAGTCATAGATCCCCTTGATTTTTACTGGGACTTTATCTGCATGAATAATGTCAATTTCAGGATTGAGCAGATGCACAAAAACTGTTTTCTCTTTTTGCGTAGAGACAAAATCCTCATTAGGAGGAATCGGTCCTTTTCGAGTACCATAAATCGTGGCTCCATTTTCTTTGAGCCAATTTCCCATCGCTTTTAATGAAGCCTGGTGTTTAGGCTGAATTTTTCCATTGGGCATAGGGCCCACATTTAAAAGCAGATTACTGCCATAGCCTGCGGCCTTAATTAGATAATGAATGAGCTCTTTTTCAGATTTGTGCTTGCGGTCTTGTAAATTAAATCCCCAAGAGCCATTTATTGTTTCGCAAACTTCAAGTGGAACGGTACCGATTTGATCCGCAGGCGTCCCCCAGCCTGTTGTATTATTTCCAGGGAGGTCTTTTTCAAACATTTGAAAATCCTCGCCCTCTATAACTCCTATATGATGGTTATTTCCAATAAGCGCTTGAGGCTGCATTTGGTGTATCATACCGTAAATTTCGTCGTAATGCCAATCCACTTTAAGTTTGCCGAATTTTTCGCCATCCCATTCTTTTTGATCCCAATGCCCATCAAACCAGATACCCCCTATCTCACCATAATTAGTTAAAAGCTCTTTAAGCTGTGCTTTCATAAAGGCAATATAGGTTTCCCATTCACCTTCTCCCCTGCCCTGAATGCCGTTTCCTGTACGCCCTCTAGGAAAATAATCATCCCGGTTCCAATCCAAAAGGGAGTAGTAAAAAAAGAGCTTAATGCCTTGCTTTCTACATTCCTCGGCAAGCATTTTTAAAACGTCTTTTCCGTAGGGACTACGGTCTACAATGTCATAATCTGTAGCATTAGAATCAAACATAGAAAAGCCATCGTGATGCCGACTTGTTATTGTAATATACTTCATGCCGGCATCTTTAACCATACTGACCCACTCTACAGGATCAAAATCAATGGGGTTAAAAAAGTGCGGTAGTTTTTCATATTCTTCAATACTGATATTTTGATTATTCATTACCCACTCACCATCCCCCAATAGACTATAAACCCCCCAATGAACAAAAAGACCAAAACGGGCATCTTGGAACCACTCCCTCGCCTCCAGGTTTTCTTGGCTGGGGATATAGCTTTGGGCCTGTGTCAAAGAGATAAATAAGAAGAAAAATAAATAGGGAAAAAGCGTTTTAAAATTCAAAGGTTTCATTTTAAGTTAGTTAGTGATTTAAATATACTAATTTTAACCAAACAGTCTTTCTAATTTTAATTGCGTGTTTTGAATTTAATAAGATTTCTCCTCCTACTATCAGCAGTTTTTATCATTCACTGTACCCCCCCGAATCCATCATTTGAAAATCAAGTTTATCTTAATGGTGAAGGGGGTTATGCTTGCTATCGAATACCTGCGCTACTTCAAACCCCCCAAGGAACGCTGATGGCTTTTGCCGAGGGAAGAAAGACAGGTTGTAGTGATTTTGGAAATGTCGATCTGCTTCTTAAGACAAGTAAAGATAATGGACTTCACTGGAGTGAGACAAAAGTGATTGCAGAATTCGATAGTTTACAAGCGGGTAATCCCGCACCTGTCTTCGATCGATTTGATCCAAACTATCCTGAGGGGCGAATTTTTTTATTTTACAATACAGGAAATGCGTCAGAAAATGAAGTTCGTCAAGGTAAAGGATCTAGGCAAGTCTATTTTATCACCAGTACAGATGAAGGAAAAAACTGGTCACAACCCCTCGAAATAACACAGCAAGTTCACTTTAATAAAAGTACGGGCGATGCAACAAAAGATTGGCGTACACATGCCACAACGCCTGGACATGCTTTTCAATTCAAATATCCTCCTTATCAGGGTCGTATTTATATTCCAGCAAACCATTCTCAAGGGCCCCCTCAAGAAGGCTTTAATGAATACCGGGCCTATGGATTTTATACTGATGACCACGGTCAGACTTTTAGAGTAAGTCCAGACCTGAAAACGCCTTCTTCGAATGAAGCCATTGGGGTAGAACTCCCTTCTGGTCAATTGATGCTCAATGTAAGAGAACAAAACGGAGCAACTAAAACAAGATTGATTGCAATGAGTGATACGGGTGGGGAGAATTGGGATGCAGAGTATTTTGATGACGCCTTAATAAGCCCCGTATGTCAATCGAGTCTATTGGTTTTTGAGGGACTTAAAGATACTCTCTTGTTGTATTCTGGTCCAAACTCTAAGACCCAAAGAGAAAAAATGACAATAAAAGCAAGTCAAGATGAGGGAAAGACATGGGCTTACCAAAAAGAAATTTATGAGGGAACCGCCGCCTATTCCGATTTGGTGCAAATTGACCTCAACAGTATTGGGCTACTCTATGAAAAAGAAGGGACAGGCTTATTTTTTAAAAATTTACCCCTCCCAGAATTGATTAAATAATCTTAAATTTAAAATAAAAATGAATAAAACGATCTCCTTTTTAATAGTCACTGCATTAATGATGCATTTTCAGGATTTAAAGGCTCAAGACTGGGCAAATTTCAATGAATTTAAAATGGCAAATCAGGAACTACCGCCACTGAAAGAAGGGGCAGAACGAGTTGTTTTTATAGGGAATTCCATCACGATAGGATGGCTTACTACCCATCCTGAGTTTTTTGAAGGCAAACCTTATGTCAATAGAGGGATTAGTGGACAAACTACCCCTCAAATGTTAGTTCGCTTTCGCTCAGATGTTGTCCATATCGATGCTACCGTAGTAGTAATTTTAGCAGGAACAAATGATGTCGCAGGCAATACAGGTCCCACAACCCTAGAGCAAATAGCAGACAATATTAAATCAATGACTGAAATCGCCCGCGCAAATGGGGTCAAAGTCATTCTATGTTCTGTACTCCCTGCCTATGATTATCCGTGGCGACCCGGCTTGGAACCCAATATCAAAATACCAAAACTTAATGCGTTAATAAAAAACTATGCTGATCAGAATGAAGTCTTTTATCTCGACTATTTCAGCGCCCTCAATAATGGAAAGAATGGAATTGATAAACAGTACTCCTACGATGGGGTACACCTCACTTTAGAGGGATATCAAGTTTTAGAACCACTTCTTGAGGAGGCATTAAAAAAGGTCCTGAAGTAAACCCCAGGACCTTTTTAATTTTTACGTGCGTATTCTTTATTTCGTTAGAGTCAAGGCCGCCCGATAATAATCCCACCCCATATGGAGGGTTACCGCATTTTCTCCCGCTTTTTCAAAAATCATTGAAAAAGCTTCTAGAGACTCGTCTCCTTCTGTAAGAGGAACACTAATTCTTGCCACATCTAAGGCTTCGTCATAACTATAGGCACCCCATACATGGGTCGCCTTATTAATAATTACCGTCATTTGGCCTTCTGAAGGAATCGCATAGAGTGTATAGACGCCTGCATCTAAAGACGTATTTCCTACTTTCATCGCTTCATAAAGTGTCAGTTCAGTTGATTCATTCGCCCCCATACGCCAAATTTTTCCTTCGGGTACTAAAGATTCAATCGAACGACTATTCAGCTGAGGGCGGCTATATAGAACACGTGCCCATTGTGCTTCTCCACGTCCACCAGGATATTCAATTAGATCCAGCGGGCTCTTATCTAATCCTTTAAATTTCTGCGCATAAAGCCCAGAAACAGAAATTAGAGCTACAAAAATAAAAGTGATAAAATATTTCATAATGTAAATGTTTTTTTTGCTAATATAAGGTAGTTCCTCTGCTTATACACTTAATCTATCAAAAGAAATTCCCCATAAACAGGATGGTGATCAGATACCCAAAGACCCTTTTCTGTTTTTAACCATAAATGCTTGGCTTCTCTTACTTCAAAACCTTGTTGAAAGATATAGTCAATTCTTCTCTCTCCTTTAGATGTGGGGTCAAAGCCTGTAAAGGTTCCGTAATTCGATGTATTTTTATCGAGCTCTTGCTGAATATCCGATAAGGCATTTTGTAAAACTTTTATGGGCGCTTGATCCGGAGTCAAATTAAAATCTCCTGTTAAAATGACAGGGAGACCTTCTTTATTTAGTTTTTTTATTTGAGTAAGAATAAGCTGAACAGACTGAGCTCTGGCTTCTGTTCCTCGATGGTCAAAATGGGTATTAAAAACCCAAAATTCACGTTTTGTTTTGCGATGAAGAAAATGGGCATAGGTACAGATTCTTTCTAAGGCTGCATCCCAACCTATTGAAATCTGATTGGGGGTCTCTGAAAGCCAAAAGGTATTGGAATCCAGTAACTTCAATTCTTCCTTTAGATAGAATATAGGACTGTATTCCCCCTTTGTTTTTCCGTCTTCTCTACCCACTCCTACATACGCATAATCAGTTAAACCTTTCGAGAGACTTATTAACTGGCTATAGACGACTTCCTGCATTCCCATAATATCGGGTTTGAGTGCTGACAAAGCCTGAAGCATAGGCGCTTTTCTGTACTCCCAGAGGTTGGGTCCATCCTCAGGACTAGGATAACGTATATTATAAGAAAGCAGTTTCATTTCTTGGGCGAAAATATTCGATAAAATGCCAAAAAAAATAAAATAACAGACTGTAAAAGCAAACGATTTTGATCTCATATAGAAGTCCTCATAAAATTAACAGTTGGGGATTTAAATTCTCTCCAAAGTCAGTCCTCGAATAGTATGTTATCTATAGCTAAAATACTATTGAGCAAAACTGTTGCGCCCTTTGCAATGGCCTCAGGGGTAGAGTATTCCTCTGGAGCATGACTAATTCCATTTACACTGGGCACAAAAATCATACCTGTAGGTGTCAGTACAGCCATATCCTGGGCGTCATGACCGGCACCACTAGGAAGTGTAATATGCGAATAATTAAGTGCTTCAGCATTTTGTCGAATTACTTCCTGTATCCTAGGATCCGTCAATGCGGGCGCTGCGGTAGCATCAATGGGTTTAAATTCGAACTGTGTTTGAGTGGCGGCTGCTATCACTTCTGAGCGCTTTTTTATTTGTTGAAATAAATAATTTATTTTGGCTGCATCTAAATCGCGAATTTCAAGGCTCGCAATCACTTTTCCTGGAATTACATTTGGAGCCCCTGGATAGGCTTTGATGCGCCCTACCGTTCCTACTTGAGCCCCTTGGGTTTGTGTTACAATTTCATTTACTGCCAAGATGAATTGTGCCGCCGCAATTAGGGCGTCTTTTCGATCCTCCATAGGGGTTGTCCCTGCATGGTTTGTATTACCTGTAATTTCAACATCCCACCATTTTAAGCCAACGATCCCTTCCACAACGCCAATGTCGATTTGCTTTTGATGCAATCGATTCCCTTGTTCGATGTGCAATTCTAAAAAGGCGTGAAGTGTCTCTGGGTTTCTTTTTATATTCAATACATGCGCTGTATTTCCTCCTAAACGATTAATCCCCGCTCCATTGGTATAGCCTGAAGCCGTTGGAACTTCCAAAGTAGCTTGGTCAATTTTTCCTGCCAAGGCCCTAGATCCAAATATAGCCCCTTCTTCATTTGAAAAAATGATAAGTTCTAGCGGATGCTGGGTCTGAATATTATTTTCTATCAGGGTTTCTACAACCTCAATTGCCCCTATGACCCCTACATTCCCATCATAGTGTCCTCCATTAGGCACCGCATCGATATGAGAGCCAAATGCAATTACTGGGAGAGACTGGTCTTTTCCCTTTTTCTTTGCAATCAGATTTGCAGCAGCATCGATTTCAACAGTCAAACCCAAAGCTGTTAAGTATTCTGTCAAATAGGCCCTTGCTGCAAGATCATAATCACTGAAAGCAACCCGATCATTGCCCCCCTTACTATTCATTCCGAAGGTGGATAGTTTTTGTAGCTGGGCTTCTAAGCGCTCCGCATTAATTTGTAAGGGTGATTTTTGAGCATTAATACCAGTAAGGCACAAAAAAAATAAAGACAGAAATAAAAATGAATGTCGCATAACAGAGTATTTAAGCCTTCTAATTTAGAATATTTTCACTGCTTTCTTTTTATAGTAGCGGAACTTTAGCAAAATCTATTCTTTTTTGTAATTTCAAAAAAAATCAAAGTATGAAGAATTACTTAAGTAGCGTTCTGATGTTGTGCTCTCTAATTTCTGTATTTGCACAAGAGGCCAGGGTATTAGATAACCTCAGTTTACCAAGCGAGGTATTAGGTGGAGAGCGAAAATTTGCCGTTTACCTCCCCCCTGATTATGAAACTTCATCTCGGGCCTATCCTGTACTCTATTTGCTACA
>WTIP01000014.1 GCA_011525195.1 Flavobacteriales bacterium
ATATTTTTTTAGTACTAAATTCTTTATTCAAATCATTGGCATATCCGCTTCAATAAAATTTAAATTTTAAACCTTACTTACTTTCGATCGTTTCTGTCCTAAATTGAATCCTTCATTTACCCGTTTTATAGTGCATTAAATAATTTCGTATATTAAGTGAAATGATTCGCCAATGAAAATTTCTCATTTAATCATTCAAAATAATTTAACTGAACTAAGCAATGAATTGAATCGTACTGATTGGAGTGCTTTCCCCATTGGAGAGGAATATGGCGTTTGGATCCCTATCGCTGTGATAATCGCCGTATTTTTTGGGTTTCGCTATATGGCTCAATTAATTGAAAACGAATAGCTCATGTATGGGTCTACATTGACTCATCAAATAAAAAGAAACCTTGACTTCATATCTTTGAAGGATGAGAAAATATTCTGTTTGTTTTTTTCTACTTAGTTGCACACTCTTTTCTCAAGTTTATGAGCCTGAAGAAAATTTTTATTTTGCGACTTCAGAAAAGTGCTTTTATCAATTATTAGAAGCCGCAGACTTTAATAATTCTGCTCTAATTAAAAAGCTTGAATCCCTTCAATGTATTTTTAAATATGATAAGTATACTTTTAATTTTAGGATGGTACCCCTAGAGTTAGATGCTCCTAATAAACCCATTAGCTTGACTACTCCCACAAAATTTAAAATCTTAGGCGTTTTGCCTAAAGGACTAGATTCGCCAATTATATGGACGCGCGCAGAATTTGCCAAAAAATTATCACCGCTCTAAGATGGGTCCTGAAATTATTTACGCTTTTTTTGCCTTTTTAGGTTTTCTCTTTTGGTTTTTATTTAAAATTCTCTGGAGAATTCTCGTGGTACTTTTAAATATTATTCTGATTCCCTGTGCGTTTATAAATAATTATGTGCGGGTAAAATTTTGGGGGCTTCCAAAAAGAAAGATTGATACTGCGATTTTAAAAAAAAACCTTTTCTGAAAACTAATTTGACTCCGTTAGGTCTAATCGAGAATCATTGTATCTTGTTGACTATTAATCATAAATCAATCAAAATGAAAAAATTATTTTTTTGTATTGCCGTTTTCGCGTCACTTAGTTTAGTAAACGCACAAAGCTTAAAGTCTTTAGATCAATTTAAGGCTAGTTTTACAATGGATTCCGCTGAATCTCTTGGAGGAGGAGAATACAAGCTTACCGCATCAGGACAGGCAGGTCCCTATGGAAGGGTATTTTGTAATTTTCACTTTACCAATAAACTAAATAATCAAACAGGCCTTGGTGAATTTACGGGTATGGCTTGGAGCCAGGTAGACGGTGTCATTACTGAAGCTTCTTTACAGGGAATCTCAAAATTTAATGGAAAAACTTTTACTGTCTATAGTTTCGACGCCTTATCTGATGGCAAAGTGATGATGTGGAAAGGAGACTTTGATTTTGTCAATAAAACCATTGAGTTAGAAGTGCAACAGATCGAATAAGTCATTCTCTCAGCATGAATTAACCCTCTTTTATAGAGGGTTTTTTCGTTAGTAAGTGCGATAAATAAAGATTATCCTACTATTTGAAAACAATATTTAAATCCCCCTTTTTTTAGAAGAAAAGACGGTAATATTGTAGTGTATAAACAATACTTTGTTTATTACTTGTTTAGTTTATTTATTGTTCAGTGGGGATGAAGTAATGTAGTTTGATTTTAGATGATGGAAGTGGCTTCGTTATTATTTTCCCCACTTTTCAGATCCACATTTTTTCACTGTCTATTCTTTTTTGTTTTTGAATTCTTCTTCTGTGAGCTTATGAGACCCATCACATAAAATGGTTTGACTCCTTCCACACCCACAGATAGAAAATTTTGAAGGATGATGACGAACCGCAGTACCGTCCTCATTTACTAATTGTACAGCACCTTCTACTACCTTTATTTGTCCTTTTTCGTTTTTATAAAGTTTGACCATAATTTTGCTACAAGCTACTTAAAAGTTTAAAGTTATACCCTTAAATTTTAATTTTATCTCCTCATTCAAGTTTTTGAATCAATATTTTGACAAAGCGCACGTTATTTATTTAATCACCCTCATAAATGCGTAATCCTTTCCTTCATTTCCTCTTTTTTATTTTCTTATTCTTCCTACAAACAATTCAGGGTCAAGGATCCAATTTATTGATCCAACAATATAACCGAGGACCTGCTTTGGGTCAATCATATTCAAAGTTTTCTTTTAAAGTAGGTCCACAACTCAACCGAATCAATACTGATTTAGGAACAACCTCTCCTACATTAGCCTTAGGGGGGCTTTTTGAAATAGAATACCACTTGTCTAAAAATATCAGTCTGGTTTCTGGGGGACAGTATACCCCAATTCGTTATCGTTATCTCGAAAAAGAGACCACATACCAAGATTTATTAAATTATATCAACTTTCCTCTTTTTTTAAGATTACAGCCTGCAAAAAAATTAGGTTTGGGTTTAGGAACAACCTATCAATTGTATTTAAAAGGAGAAAAAAAACCAGAGAATCAAGTTGATCAAGAGACCACACTATACCCTAAAGGGATCTTTAAAAACAGTTTGGGTCTTGTGACTCAGCTTTCTTTTTCACTAAATCCTTTCCTTGCTGTTTTTGTGAATTACCGGTGGGTGAGACGAACAAGTCCTCCCCTCCAGAAAGAAACAAATAATACCCAAGGGCTACAGCTGGGTGTTTCTTATCGGATTTTCCAAATAAAGTAACGTATTTAAACTAGGGATTTGATTTGGTTGTGATTTCAATGACTCCGTTTTTCCCCTTTTCCCCATATTTTTTTATGGCTGCGGGTCCTTTTAAGACATTTACCGTTTCAATCCCCTCTGGATCTATTTCTGATAATCCTGTTTTCGATTCATTTTGCTTTCCATCAATTATAATCAGGGGGTGCTCATCCGCACTTTGAAAAATATGGATTTCTTTCTGAGGTCTTTTTTGAATCCAAATCCTAGCACTATCTGAACTATTTTCATCCCGCTCACCTGTAGGGGCCTCCTTAAATAAAAACCCTTTGGGGTGAGGCGCCTCTTCCCCAAAAAATAAAAGTTCATGAACCCCTTTTTCTCCCAAGTCAATCTGCTTACCAGAAAAAATCATTTGATGTTCCGTTTGATGCGGTTTTACGCCAGGTGTGACTGCTGCTTCTGGACTTTCATAAATCTTTATTACTAAGCATGAGCTTAAAAAGACTCCGCTTAGAAGCGTAACTAAAATAGGTTTCATCTGTGTTTTCTTCTAAAATAGTCTATATATACTAATATTCAAATAAGAATGCCTTTTAATCCGCTGGGTTTGAATATGAGGAGAAGAAAAATTATATAATAGCGTTCCTCGCCACGATTTTTTAAAATAAATAAGCCCTGCTTGTAGGGTATGGCGTAGCTTGGTGGCCTCCAAATCATAGGCTGAATTTTGCGTAAAAAGACTCCCAGAAAGTGAATAATCGTGAATATTAAGCGCCAGTAGCGCCCCTGAAAAAAAAGAAATCCCTTCTGTGGTTGTCTCCAAACGCCTGCCAAAAAAAGGGAGCCCAGGAAGCGTCCCCCATTGAACCCCGAAGCGTGTTTCCGCTGCGGTACGAAAGCTTCCTGCTCTCAGTCTACTTTCCTGTACCCATTTTATTTGTTCTCCAAGTGCTTGCCCCCAATAGAGAACCGATTCAAAATTTAGATGATACGATTGGGGAAGTGAATAAGCCCAAGTGAGCGGAGAGAGATTTAATACTAGTCGGTGATACGTATTCTGCATCGCTTTGGCAAGAGACGCATTAGCGCCTGTCGTTCCTCCTTTGATGCCCCAACCATATCCAAAATCTAACTGCTTAAAATACTCCTTCTCATAACTGAGAAAGAGCCATCCATTATAGGGATAATCAATTTTATTCAGCGCTGAAGTTAACCGCAGTGAGGGGGTATTGATTTCTTGTCCGAGGGTCCAGTGAGAAGAGGTGAAATATTGAGTCTGTAAAGAGTCTTTTTTTGTAGTGAAACGTTTCCCATAATGTAAAAATATCCCACTACTATAGTATCTGTCAGTACCGAAGTAAAGGTCGTTATCTACACTTAACCCTATATAGCGCTGCCCGAAGAGGGGCAATGCTCCCAGAATAAAAAATACAACTAAAAATGCCCTTAAAATCAATTAACTGTGGCTATTCTTTATTTTTCAAAACCAAAAGGGGAACGGTGCAGTAAAAATCTTTTTTATAAATGAGATCCGGTTCCCACAATTTTTCAAAAAATCCACGCTCTCGCTTAAAGGCGACTAGTAAATCTGGTTGATTGGCTTGAAAATGTTCTAAAACCCCTTGATAAACTGTCGCATTTTCAGAATACAGCAACTGTTCAGCGCGCTGCATGAGCGCATCACTGAGCTGGTGTGTTCGATTCGCAAACCCCGGAACTTTCACCAATAGCAATTTTAATAGGGCAGTGAATTTGTCTTGGATATGAATAAGGGGTGTCAGTGTACTCATTGCTTTGACCTCTCCTGTTTTAAAAGCAAGTAGGAGTCGTTCAGGTACTTTAAAGGGCTTTTCAAGAGGCGCAACAAGAACCGGGATTTGAGTTCGCTTAATCATGCTCCCCGCAATTCTACCCAAGAATACCTCCTCATTAATTTCATTATTTAAGGGCGAAACAATAATTAAGTCAAGACCTATCGTCTTGTCAAGATTTTTTATTGTCCCTATTAAATCGCGCTCACTGCTTACAAGCTTTATTAAATTTTTTTTATACGGTGTTTTTGCAACTAAAGCCCTGATCTGCTTTAAATTGTCTTCTTCTATACGCGCTGAAACATTAGACAGCGTTGCCATAGAAGAATGAACAGGATATGCATCTATAACATAAATTGTGCTTTTGAAATGAGACGCAAAAGCCACAGCATAGGCTAGTGTACTTTCAGCATGCGCAGAGGTGCCTAGCGGGACTAGAAGGTTTTGCATGGTTTTCTTTTTACAAAATTACTAACTCTAATTTTACAAGCTCTATTTTAGTAGAAAAATTTAAATGATTCGCAGAGCAGTAGAAACAGATTTACCTACCCTTCTAGAAATTACTGACGCCTGTGCAGCAGATATGAAAAAACGTGGTGTTTTCCAATGGAATGAAACCTACCCCAATACGGCTATTTTTAATAAGGACCTTGAAGAAGAGGCGCTTTATGTCTTTGTCTTTGAAAATGCTGTCATTGGCTGCATCATGTTTTCAGAAGAAAAAGACGCGCTTTATAATCAAATCCAATGGCTCACTCCTGATGAAAAAAATTTATATGTACATCGATTGGCCGTGCATCCTCAATATCAAAAACAAGGTGTAGGGCAGAAGCTAATGGACTTTGCTGAAGACTATGCCAAAAAAAACCAGTATCGCTCTCTACGTTTGGATACTTTTAGTAAAAATCCCAGAAACCTTCGTTTCTATAAAGCCAGAGGTTATACAAAATTAGGAGATGTCTATTTTGTAAAACAGAGTAAAGATCCTTTTCACTGTTTTGAAAAAGTAATAAAATAAATTTAGTTCACTACTTTTACCAGCTGATGGAAGCATTTGTTAAACAATATACACAGGGCGCAATCGGATTTATTGAATTTGGTCATCCTGCTGGAAATTCATTACCCTCTGTACTCTTAAAAGAACTTGATGAGGTGCTTGCTGATCTCGCTCAAAACGATGCCGTACGCGTTCTTGTTTTGCAAAGTGCTGGAGCCCGCGCTTTTTGTGGAGGAGCCTCACTTTCAGAAATGAAAACTTTTCGAAGTCTTGAACAAGCGACAGCCTTTTTTATGGGTTTTGCCAATTTAATTAATCGGATTCGCGAACTCGATAAATTCATAATAGCACGGGTGCAAGGAAAAGTAGTAGGAGGCGCGGTAGGCCTTGTCGCCGCTTGTGATTATGCGCTCGCGCTTGAAACCGCCCAAGTGAAGCTTTCTGAACTTTCTATAGGCATTGGTCCTTATGTCATTGAGCCTGCGGTGACGAGAAAAATTGGGCTGACCGCATTCAGACAACTTTCTCTTGATGCCCACCAATGGAAATCAGCACAATGGGCACAAGCTCAAGGGCTTTATAATGCCCTTTGTCAAAAAGAAGAGGATCTTGATGCGGCCGTTAAGCAAACTGCATTGCGTTTGGGGAGCTATGCCCAAAAAGCCACTACAACGCTCAGGGCGCTCCACTGGAAAGAAACAGCCCACTGGAAAACACTGCTGCCTGAAAATGCAGAGATTACCGCACGATTAGCATTAGAGGATGAAACACAAGAGATCCTAAAAAAATTATAATTTTAAATGAGTACTACGATTCGTATAACCAAAGAATTTAAATTTGAAACAGGCCATGCCCTCTATGGCTATGATGGGCTCTGTAAAAATGTACACGGCCACAGCTATAAACTCGCCGTCACTATTCTTGGAAAACCAACTACTGATCCTTCCGATGTAAAA
This sequence comes from Flavobacteriales bacterium, assembly GCA_011525195.1. Taxonomy (GTDB): domain Bacteria; phylum Bacteroidota; class Bacteroidia; order Flavobacteriales; family Flavobacteriaceae; genus MS024-2A. The sequence goes on from WTIP01000014.1 coordinate 6,481, forward strand.
TTTGGTATGGTAATGGACTTTAGCGACCTTAAAGCGATTGTCAACAGATTAATCGTTAAGCCCTTTGACCATTCCACGGTACTCAATATAAATTCTCCACACAAAGAATTGGCTGATACCATGGAAAAAAGAGGACACAAGATTATTCGCGTGCCCTACCAACCTACAAGTGAAATGATGATTCTCGATTTCGCGGAAAAAATATCCTCTGCCCTTCCAAATCATTTGAAACTCCAGCGTCTTGTCCTAAGAGAAACGGAAACGTCCTTTGCAGAATGGCTTGCTGAAGACCAATAAAAAACTTAAAATCCTAAGGCGTCAAGATCTGCTTTAGGCTTGGGTTTAACTGCCTTTCCTTCTTCAATTTCCTCACATTCAATGGGGATTGTTAATATTTCAGGAGCGGAAAATTCTTCTGTAGAGATGGCCAGGTCTGGGTTTTCATAAAGACTTTTCATATAGAGCCCCCAGATAGGTAACGCCATTGTGGCTCCTTGACCAAAAGCAATCTCTTTAAAGTGGACCGAGCGGTCTTCCGCTCCTACCCAAACTCCTGTCGCCAAGTTAGGTACCATCCCCATAAACCAGCCATCACTTTGGTTTTGGGTCGTGCCCGTTTTTCCTGCAATTGGATTTTCAAAAATATAGGGATAGCCCGTTACCACTTTTTCATAAACATAATTTGTTTTTTCTAGTCCTGCATGTCGTAAACGCGCTCCAGATCCTGCCTTAGTAACTCCTTGTAATAAATTTACTGTTACATAAGCGGCTTCTTGGCTCAAAACATCCTGCGTTTCGGGTACAACCTCATAGAGGGCCCTACCATTTTTGTCTTCAATACGCGTAATGACAACTGGTTTTACATAAATCCCTTGATTTGCGAAAGTGCTGTAGGCTCCAACCATTTCAAATAAACTAATGTCCGGGGTGCCAAGGGCAATAGAGGGTACCGCAGGAAGGAAAGAAGTAATCCCCATCTTACGTGCCAGATTGATCACAGGACGGGGGCCTACAAGGTCCATAATGCGCGCACTTATTGTATTGACAGAATTTGCTAATGCATTTTTTAAGGTGCGGGTGCGGCCGTAATTATCTCCAGAATTTTTAGGACACCAGGCATCAATATTTCCATGCTTCATGGGTTCTATACAAAACAACGCATCGGGTAGAGAATCACAGGGAGAAAGTTTAAGTTGATCAATGGCGGTAGCATATAAAAAAGGCTTAAATGTAGACCCTATCTGACGTCTGCCCTGTTTTACCTGATCGTATTGGAAATGCTTATAGTTAAATCCTCCAACCCATGTTTTGACATGTCCCGACTGGGGCTCCATAGACATTAATGAGGCTCGAAGAAAAAATTTATAATAGCGGATTGAATCCATTGGCGTCATGATGGTGTCTTTTTCCCCTTCCCAGCTAAAAACACGCATTGGAACTTTTTTATAAAAGGACGCTAAAATTTCTTCTTCGTCTATTCCTGCCAATTTCATTTTTCTCCACCGCTCAGTTCTATAGGCTGTACGCTCCATGAGGGTATCAATCTCACCGTCCCTAAGGTCTAAAAATGGAGCGGTAGGGTTTAATCTCTTTGTATTTTGTCTAAAAAATTCCTTTTGTAAATTTTTCATGTGCGCGGCTACCGCTGTTTCCCCTTTTGCTTGCATGCGAGAATCTATAGTTGTAAAAATTCTAAGCCCATCGCGATAAAGGGAGTGCTTGCTCCCATCTGGTTTGGGATTTTTTGCAATCCAAACGTCCATAAATTCTTTGAGATAAGCCCTAAAATAAGTTGCTAAACCCTCTCTGTGTGATTCGGGAGTATAGCTAATTGTAATCGGGAGTTCTGCTAAAGAATCTTTTTCTTGCTGCGTGATCAAACCATTACGAACCATTTGTTGAAAAACGATATTCCGCCGTTCTTTAACCCTTTCTGGGCGCCTGATGGGATTATATAAAGAAGAGTTTTTAAGCATCCCTACTAGCATTGCGGATTCTTCAATTGATAATTCTAATGGGGTTTTATTGAAAAATATTTTGGCTGCTGACCGCACACCATCCGCTTGATAACCAAAGTCATATTTATTTAGATAAAGGGAAAGAATCTCCTTTTTGGTATAGCGCTGTTCCAACTGAACTGCAATCACCCATTCTTGTGCTTTTTGAAGAATGGCTTTTATAGGATTTCTAGACCGGACCCCAACAAAAATTTGACGGGCCAGCTGTTGGGTAATGGTACTTGCTCCACCTCTTTTTCCTAAATAGGCAACGGCACGTAATGTCCCTTTCCAATCGATCCCTGCGTGCTCATAAAAGCGTTCGTCTTCCGTTGCGATAAGGGCTTCTACCATCGTTTGAGGGAGTTCCTCGTAGCTTATGGGTGTTCGATTATCGTCTAAATAATATTTCCCTAATATCACGCCATCTGAGGAAATAATTTGTGTTGCCAGATTGGTCCTCGGGTTTTCTAACTGTTGTAAGTCTGGCATAGGCCCGTACCATTCTAAAGCAGCACCTGCAAAAAGAAGGAAAAGTCCCGCAATCCCAATTATAAAGCTCCCCCATATCAAGCGGGTATATTTTTTATACGGATTTATTCGTTTTTTTTGTTTGTTAGCCACACTATTCTTTTTTTGCTTCTATACTGATTCCTACAGCGACAATCCCTTTTAATGCATCAAGCCCTTCTGCTGTTCCTGGTGTGCGCATGGCTTGTGCAATTTCAATTATGAGCGGGCGTATATCAGGAATTACGACACCCTCTTTCCACCAAAGCTTGCTTTCTTTTACTTCAGTAAATCCGGTGCCCAACCAAGTTCCGTCTGGAGCTGCCATCGCGTACTCCAGTGTGTCTTGAAGGACAATTTCCCCTCCCGCTTTTAACGAACAAATTAAAAATAAATTTGAATAGGGATAATCATTGTCATTGCGCAATCGAATAAAAAGGTTGTGAGGGGTTTGATCGATTTGATTGTCGGGTAATTCAAAAACGATGGGGTTGATTCCAAACCCCTGAGCAGGAAGTATTTGATAACTTGTAAATTCGCGGTCTTGGGAGCAAGAAAGCAACCCAAGGCAAAACAAAAGAAGAAATCCCCAACTACGCTTTTTTCTCAGAATCATTTTGTTGTTTTGTTTTCTTTTTTCTCCTAAATGACCCCCGCTTTGGGCGATCAAAACGGCTCGAGCTGTCCGCTCCCACACCACTGTCAAAAAAAGGAGCCCCTTGCTCTGTCGGTTCGGCAACATAGTCCTCTAAAGAAGAAACGATTTCTTTCAGCTTGTTTTTTTCAATAATTTTAAGAACGGCCTCTGTCTCGAGTTTATGCCAAGTCATCCACTCATTTTTATAAGCATACCACATAAGCCCTTTAAAAATATCCATTTTTTGAAAGACGCCTATCCCTTTTTCTGTATGTAATTTTATCTGAGGTTTTGGAAACTTTTTGACCTCAGCACGATAGACCTCTAATTCATAATTTAAACAACACTTCAGTCGTCCACATTGCCCTGCTAGTTTTTGAGGGTTTAGTGAAAGTTGTTGATATCGCGCTGCACCCGAAGAGACTGATCTAAAATCAGTCAGCCAAGTTGAACAGCATAGTTCCCGCCCACAAGAGCCAATCCCGCCTAAACGAGACGCCTCTAATCGCATTCCAATTTGTCGCATTTCGATTCGAATAGAAAACGCTCGCGCCAAGTCTTTTATCAATTGTCTAAAATCAACACGGTCCTCTGCTGTATAGTAAAAGGTCGCTTTTTTTCCATCTGCTTGGTACTCAACATCTGAAATTTTCATATCAAGGTTAAGCGCTAGAGCCAGATTTCTGGCTTCACGCTGCACTTCCGCTTCTTTCTCACGAAGGTCATGCCACAAATTAATTTCTTGGGTTGAAGCAAGCCGCAAAATCATCCCAATTGCATCGCTTTCTGGCTTAATTTTTTTTCTTTTCAGCTGCATCCTTACCAAGGGGCCTGCCAGAGAAACCCTTCCTAAATCATAGCCTTTCTCTACTTTTGTAATTACTAAAGTCCCAGCCTGAGGCTTTATCTCTTTAGGAAAACGATAAAAGGCTTTTCTGCTATTTTTAAACTGGACTTCCACATGAGGACAGGCTTCTTCTCCTTCTGCCAGTTGCATATTTTCTAACCAATCAAAGACGGTGAGTTTCGTACAGCTGTCGCTTCCGCAACTGCCATTATTTTTACATCCCCTTGGGCTCCCTTTACCTCCATTGTTACAGCTCGAACAACTCATGAATTGGTTTTGACTCTAAATATACACGGATTTAAGCGATTCCCTCAATTATCAATTCTTAAATTACTGTTTAAATTTTAAAAACTCTGCCCGTCCTTTTTTGAAAATCTTATTGCTGTTGTGAACGCCTTTTCTAAGCGCTTTCTGTTGTTCGAGAGGTAATTCAATGATTTCTTGACAAGCCGTGGAGCAACATTGACTCATTTTTTCTTGGCAGGCAGAACATTGAATAAATAACAAATGGCAGGCTTCATTTGCACAATTAATATGGGTGTCACAAGGGGCACCACACTGGTGACATTGAGCGATCACTTCTTCAGAAATTCGCTCACCGCGGCGCTCATCAAAAACAAAATTTTTCCCCACAAACTTGTTTTCTACTCCCAATGACTTTACCTGACGCGCGTATTCTATAATTCCCCCTTCTAGTTGATAAACATTTTTAAATCCTTTATGTTTGAAATAAGCACTTGCTTTTTCACATCGAATCCCTCCAGTGCAATACATCAATAAGTTTTTATCTTCTTTATGCGCTGCAAAATCCTCTTCTATTAGAGGTAGTGATTCTCTAAAAGTGTCTACATCTGGCGTGACTGCATTTTTAAAATGTCCGATTTCACTTTCATAGTGATTTCTCATATCTAAACAGATGGTATTTTCGTCCTCTAGTAATTGATTAAATTCTTGGGCACTAACATGTTTGCCTTTTTTTGTGACATCAAAGCTGCTGTCTTCAAGTCCATCAGCAACAATTTTTTTACGCACCTTAATCGTGAGTTTTAAAAAGGATTTATTGTTTTGTTCAATAGCAATATTTAACCGCACTTCTTTGAGAAAAGTTATTGTTTTTAATTGCGCCTTGAACTGTTCAAAGCGTTTTGCAGGAACAGAAAGTTGTGCATTAATGCCTTCGTGGGCAACATATATTCGGCCTAAAACATCAAGCCGGTCCCAATGAAGAAATAAATAATCTCTAAATAATTGAGGATTCCCAATTTGAGCGTATTGGTAAAAAGAAAGTGTTAGCCGGTCTTCACCCGCTTGTTCTATAAGCTGTGCGCGCTCTTCCGCACTTAATTTGTTGTACAGTTGCATGCTATAAACGTATAAGTGTCAGGCAAAGGTAAACAAAATAGCCTTTTTCCTTTATTTGACTGAAACGTTCACGTTGCTTTATTAGTCCTACTGAAAAAGCGGCCTTTATTTAGCGAGAAAGTTTTAATGTAAGGAAAACTGTGCCGTCTTGCTCTAGGGTCAACACTTCTCTAAGTATTGTATAGCTATTAATATATGACAGGGCTTCTTTAAATTCTTGCTCACGTCTTGTCCGCTCAGTATCGCATCCCATTTCTGTAAAAAAGAGCGCTTCAAAGCCAAGGGAATTCTCGTTTATAGTATACGTTCCTCCACCGCTATTACAGGCCGTTCGCAACTCCACTGTCCCGTCTGTAGCGAAAGTAATCCCTGTTCCCTCATCCAAAATAGAAGAACTGACCGCATTTGCTGTACGGAGTGAGGTTAACTGCCATTTATTGGTCAAGGCTGCGTTTTCTGGGCGAAATAGATTGAGCATCACTTCTCCGGCACTATTGACAAGCCTTGCTTGGTTTTCTTCTACTTCGAATCGTAAAACTGCGTTGTTAAAAACAGCTGCCAATTCTTGCTCGCGATTTCCTTCTGCATCGGGGCATCCTATGAGTGTTGAGGCAAGCATTGAAAAGGTTAGGGTATTCTCCTCAGAAGTATACGTTCCAAAAAGCGTATTACAGCCTGCTGAAACAGAAAAATTTTCTTCATCGAAAAAAAGAACGCCTCCTCCTTCAATGTCCCAATGTCCCAAAAAGGTTTCTAGGGGCGCCTCAGCTATGTCTAGATCAGCCGTCGTACACCCTAAATTAAAATACAGTGAAAAGATAAGAAGTATTGCTAAAGAAAAAACTTTGATCATGGTGTCGATTTTTTTATTGGGTACGACTCTTCAAAAACAAAAATCATGCCATGACTCTCCTGTTGTTACACTGTATTAATGCTCCTCCAAATGCGTGCTTTTAGGCCCTACAAGCAGGAGTTGGGTTTGGCGCCCATTGACATATCTAAATCCATCTGCACCAAAATATCCAGGCTCCTCAAGCATAATGCGAATGTCTTTTCCCCACTCTTCAATATACACTTTGGCATTGAGTTCAATCGCATAGACTGTTTCTTCATGAAGGGGATGCTCACCAGAGCCGGGTATCCCTTCTTGCGCATCCCACATGCCAAAAGTAGTCCCTGCAGCATGGCCGTACATTCCTAAGGGGTGGGTATAAATTTGTGGTCTTAAGCCGGCGGCTTTACTTTCTTCAATTGCTATTTTAAGTGTTTCATTTCCTGTGCGCCCTGTTGTGAAATTATTGGTTAGAAAATCCTGAACAGCATTTCCTTGTTTTAATGCTTCTTTTAAAAATGCCGGGGCTTGCGTCTCTTCTGGCTTTAAAACATAGGCGAGTTCTTGGCAATCTGTATTAAGGGTTAGGTAGGTAATTCCAAAATCACAATGAATAAGGTCTCCCGGTTGGATTACATCAAATTTAGACTGGCCGTCAAAAGCGTATAAATCACTGGCTCCTGTTCGTTGAACATCAACAGTAGGTTGAAACCAGGTTTTTAATCCCAAGGATGCCACTTTTTCCCGCATCCACCAGACCACATCTTCTGTTGTTGTGGCACCAGGAGTGATAACTTGAGTAGAAAAGGCCTCTTCTATTATCGTATGTGTAATTTCAGTAAGCTGGCTAAATAAAATCATCTCTCTTGGTGTTCTAGTCTCTAGCCAGCGAACGGCTAATGTTTCCGCTGAAACTACTTTTTTTTGCAGTCGAGAAGGAAGTACATTCATCATGCCGTCATAATCTGTTTTCGCCAGTCCGTCGGCCAACCCATAATGAACAGAAGTATTCACCCCGATTCGTTTGGGGTTTTGACTTTCAATATAATTGGCTAGGGCTTTCCATTGGTCAGGCTCTTTTTCTTTATTCCATATTGACCTGATATTATTCCCAAAATTATAGCGTGTAATGGCTACTGCATCCATACCCGTTTGGGTTTTTGAAAATACTAATATGGTTCTCCGGCGCGCATTGAGCCAGGTCGGAGGCAGCAGGGTTTTAACTACTGGATCTTCATTGTATTCTCGGGTAATGAGCACCCAAAGGTCGATCTCCTCTTCCTGCATCAGTTGAGGGAGTAGTTTTTCAATTCGTTCTTTTTGTATTTCTTCAATTAATTTCGCGCGTTCTCGCAGCGGTAAAATATGCTGACCAAAGAGACTAGAAGTTAGTGCAAAAAATAAAATAAACCCGTTTTTCATTGAGATAGAATTAATCATTTGAAATTTACAAAAATTGTTAATAATGGAGTGTTTTCTACTTTGGAAGCAAGAATAAGAAACTGTACTTTAGCGAAAAAAGAGTGTCATGGCAGATCAAAAGAATGCAAAGTTAAAAGCACTACAGCTTACCTTAGACAAGTTAGATAAAACATATGGAAAAGGCGCTGTAATGAAATTGGGAGATGAAGCGATAGAAGAAGTTGAAGCCATCCCTTCTGGATCGCTCGGTCTGGATATTGCCTTGGGCGTAGGAGGCTATCCGCGGGGGCGGGTAATCGAAATCTATGGTCCAGAATCCTCAGGAAAAACCACACTTACCCTTCACGCTATTGCGGAATGCCAAAAGCAGGGCGGTATCGCTGCCTTTATCGATGCAGAACACGCTTTTGATCGTTTTTATGCTGAAAAATTAGGCGTTGATGTTGGTGAGCTCATTATTTCACAGCCCGATCACGGAGAACAAGCGCTAGAAATTGCCGACAACCTTATCCGTTCTGGAGCTATTGATATAGTGGTGGTAGATTCTGTGGCAGCACTGACCCCTAAAAGTGAAATAGAGGGAGAAATGGGTGATTCCAAAATGGGTCTGCATGCACGCCTAATGTCCCAAGCACTCCGTAAGCTCACCGCCTCGATAAGTAAAACCCATTGTACCGTATTCTTTATTAACCAACTTCGAGAAAAAATTGGCGTTATGTTTGGCAATCCTGAAACCACTACGGGAGGAAATGCCTTGAAGTTTTACGCTTCAGTAAGACTAGACATCCGTCGTTCTACACAAATTAAAAGTACTGAGTCGGAAGTATTAGGAAATAAAACTCGGGTAAAAGTGGTCAAAAATAAAGTGGCTCCTCCATTTAGAACAGCAGAATTTGACATTATGTATGGCGAAGGCATTTCTAAAATTGGAGAAATTATCGACTTAGGTGTCAATTATGAGATCATCAAAAAAAGTGGTTCCTGGTTTAGCTATGGTGATACAAAAATTGGACAAGGGAGAGATGCGGTCAAAATCTTACTTTTAGATAATCCTGAATTAATGGAGGAACTAGAACAAAAAATAATGGAAGCCCTTAAATCAGTAAATCCCTAATACTAAGCCGTTCTTTTTTTCCAAACTGCTATTGCCTCTATCGCTTTTCCTTTGGGGTCTTTTTCTAAGGCTTCCTTGATGCGCTTATGCGCTTGAAGAGAAAGCGTTTCTATACTTGTTTTTTTAATTTCTGAAAGCGTAATTTCTGGTAGGGCCTTTGCTCTTAATGGGCCTGGGTGTCCATGGGTGGTATACCAGGGAAATTTTCGTTTACAATCTAAAAAGACAAAAGGACGTATGGGCAAATTATGCGTTTTAGCCAATTTAAAGGCTCCTTTTTTAAAGGGATTTAATAAAATGGTTTCATCCCAATATTCTTTTTCTGGAAAAATACAAACACTATAGCCTTTTTGAATGACCCGCTGTGCACGTTCATAAACAGCAAATCTGCTTTCTGCAGAAGAGCGGTCAACCATAATAGCAGCCCGCTTGTAAAGGTGCCCAAAAATGGGAATTTGAACCAATTCTTTTTTTCCTACAAAGACAAAGGGGGTTTTTCGCATTCTGAGCATCAACATAATATCGATATAACTACTGTGATTGGCAATTAAAATGGCGCTTTGCTCTTGCTCAGGAAACGGTCCTTTTTTTTGTGCCCAAAATCCACAACCAAAAAGAACAAAAGGAGCCCAAATTGAACGGGCCACCCAAAATACAGGGCGATAGCCATTAGGCAATAATAACAAAAGAGATAGGGGAACAAAGAAAAGCACTACGGGAACCGCAGCTAAGGTATAGAACCAAATACGCCAGAATACTAATAGAATTTTACGCACAGTGTAAAGGTATTTATTTTCAAAAAGCATCCGCTTTGCACATCCCTAAATTCTTGTAAAAAATAAAGTGCTAGTTTTGTCACCAAAAGGGAGGAAACTTACCTTTGCCAAAAACCGATTTTATGGCCAGAATTTTAACTGGGGTTCAATCAACTGGGACGCCTCACTTAGGGAATCTTTTAGGAGCTGTACTCCCCGCTATAGAATTGTCTCAAGCGAGCCAAGACGATTCATTTTTATTTATTGCTGATTTGCATTCTTTGACTCAGATAAAAAACGGTGAGCTGCTAAGAGAAAATACTTTTGCTACTGCAGCGACATGGCTGGCCTGTGGTTTAGATATCCAAAAAACACATTTTTATCGCCAAAGTGATGTGAGCGAAGTCACCGAATTGGCTTGGTACCTCAATTGTTATTTTCCTTACCAGAGGCTTACGCTGGCGCATTCTTTTAAAGACAAATCAGAACAGTTGTCAGATATCAATGCAGGGCTTTTTTCTTATCCCATGCTGATGGCGGCAGATATTTTACTTTATGATGCGGAAATTGTTCCTGTAGGAAAAGATCAACTTCAACATCTCGAAATAACGAGAGATGTCGCCTCACGTTTTAACCACCAAATGGGAGAAACATTTGTAATCCCTCAGGCCAAAATTCAGGAGCATACGCAATATATTCCTGGTACCGATGGCCAAAAAATGAGTAAGTCGAGGAATAATACAATCAATGTTTTTTTGCCTGAAAAAAAATTACGCAAACAAATCATGGGCATTCAAACTGACAGCACGCCATTAGAAGCCCCCAAAAATCCTGATGGATGTACTGTTTTTGAGCTTTATCAGCTCATCGCTCCTGCTTCATCCGTACAGGCTTTGAGAGAAAAGTATCTCGCAGGGGGTATGGGGTATGGGTATGCCAAACAATTGCTTTTTGAGCTTCTACTTGAGCGTTTTGAAAAAGAACGAGAACGCTTTGATTATTTTTATCAGCATCCCGAAGAAGTGCATATAGCACTGGCTAAAGGTGCTGAAAAAGCAAGGAAAGTGGCCCACGAAGTATTGCTCCGCGTTCGTGATAAAGTCGGATACTAAATCCATTCAAAATACTTCCCTGGTAAATCCTTTATACATCCTTTCATTTCTAATTGAATCAAACGGGCGGCACTATCACTGATTTTCCATTGCATTTCTACGGCTAACTCATCCAAGAGGCACTTTTTTTTCTTGAGTAAAATTTCCTTCAATTGCACTTCTTCTTGGGATAAATGCTGGAATAATTTTTTTTTGTGTGCTTTTGTATTGAGGGCTTTTTTTCCACCCTAGCGCATTGATTAACTCTTTGGGATCAGACAGCAATTGCGCTTTTTGAAGAAAAATAAGCTGATTACATCCGCCACTTTTTAGATCCGTGGGGCGTCCAGGAACAGCGAATAGCTCCCTTCCGTAGTGGTGTGAAAAAGTAGCTGTATTCATACTCCCCCCCGAAATCGGCGATTCGACGACTATTGTGGCATGCGCCATACCTGCTATAAGACGATTACGCTGCGGAAAATTTTCTCTTCTAAATGGAGCATACGGAAGAAAATCCGTAAGTAATCCCCCTTTTTTACAGAGCCGCTGTGCGGTTTCCATATGTTGGGGCGGGTAAATGCGCTCTAAACCATACGCTAAAAATGCTACCGATTCTAATCCTTGCTCTAACGCTTTTCGGTGTGCAATAATGTGGATCCCTTTGGCTAAACCAGAGCATATAATCGGTTGATAGGGTGCAAGAGCTTCAATTAATTTTTCACAGAACGCTTTGCCGTGTTGCGTATTCGTCCTTGTTCCAACGATGCTTATAAGCTTTCTTTGGTTGAAATCAAGATTTCCTTTGTAAAATAAAACAATCGGGGCGTCTGGACAAAAAGAGAGCGGCTTTGGATAGGTAGAATCTCCGTAAAATAAGGTCTTAATGTGAAGCGTATCAAACATCTGAATTTGTTTATCAACGCTGCTTTGGTATCTTTTCCACTGCTTTAATGCGAAACAACTTCCCTCGCCTAAACCCTCAACTTGGCTCCACTCTTTAACTGAGTTTTCAAATACAGTCTCTGCATTAACAAAATGTGAAACAATTTTAGCCGAGCGGAAAAAACCTATATTGGGAATGGCATTTAACATTAAACTTGCCTCAAGGCGGGTCATGATTTGAGGTTTGCTCACCAAGATACGAAGTCATAAAATGATTTTTTATTTCCAATGTATATTCGTTTATTTTATTATTTTTGAGTTGTATGCAGATTACCCGATATATACAGGAATTATTATACCAACACGAGTGTGTTACGATTCCCCATTTTGGTGCATTTCTCACTCGGCCTTTTGGGGCAAAGGTTACTCCTGAGGGTTCTTTTTCACCACCCCGAAAAGAAGTCAATTTTAATCCTTTACTCATCGCAAATGATGGGGTTTTAGCCCATTATTGTGCGCGTAAAGAGTCTATTTCCTATGAATCCGCACTTCGCCTTATTGAGCGAGAAGTGAGTAGCTGGAAACGACGTCTTCAAACCCAAACACTTCGTTTTGCTGGAGTAGGAGAACTCCGTCTCAACAGCGCTCGAAAAATTGAGTTTATTCCACTAGGGCGGATAAATTTTGACTTGAATTCGTTTGGCTTTTCAAGCTTTTATAGGACACCCCTACACAATAAATCAATTGAAAAAATTATGGAAAATTCCAAAAAAGAAGACTTTATGTTCACTCCTGAAAAACAAAACAAATCAGCTAAGAAATCCCCCTTATTACGCTATGCTGCTATAGGAGTAATTGGAGTCGCGCTTCTTTCTGCAGCTTATTATTTTAGTGATCAATATGTAACCCAGCAACGTGTTCTTGCGCAAGAAGAAGCACAGCAACAGATTGAAAAAAACGTACAGGAAGCTACTTTTGACCTAGGAACACTCGACACCGTTGAAGTCAATCTCTCTGCTACTCCAGCCGTTGTAGTTCCAGACCAGGTCTATTACAGTGTAATCGCTGGCTCTTTTCGATCGATAGAGAATGCTGAAAGAAAAATCCGTGCACTTAAAGAGGAAGGCTACCCTGCTGCCCTTGCAGAAGTAAACCCTACAGGCCTTTATCGCGTAGCTTATGGAAGATATGACACCAAAAAAGAGGCCATTAATATGCTTTATTTTCTCAAATACACTTTGAAAGAAGAGGCCTGGTACCTCGAAGAGAAATAAGCTACATTTGGTAAAGCCATCCTTGGGGATTGAGCACTTTTATATTATTGAAAATACTAAACTGTATTTCTGTTTTACCTGTTTGCTGGTTGGTAAATACTTCTCCTATAGGGTCTTTCGCTTTTACTTTGTCTCCTTTTTTGACATACAGCTTTCCTAAGTTTTTATAAACGGTAATATAGTTTCCATGACGGATTAAAACGGACGGATTACTCCCCTTAAAAGAAACCACAGACATCACTTCTCCTTCAAAAACGGCTCTTACTGTGCTTGAGGGGGAGGTCGCTATAGTAACACCATTACTTTGAATCGTTGTCGTTTTCACTACAGGGTGCTGCTGCTTTCCAAAACGCTGAACAACAACCCCTTTTTCCAAAGGCCAAGGGAGTCTTCCTTTATTGGCCTCAAAATTTGCCGCCAATAGCTTTGCCTCAGGGGTTAGCTCAAAGGTCTTTTCCCCTTTTTTACCCGCTGCCCGATTGGAGGCTGCAATTGCCTCTTTAATTAAACGATCGATTTCTTTATCTATCGCTCTGGCTTCTTGTTCTTTTTTTGAAATTTGAAGGGCCAAACTTCGTTCTTTTTGCCTTAATCGCTTGATTAGGCCTTGTTGTTCATTGCGTTCTTTGCGAAGTTGCTCTTGCACTGCTTTGTTTTCCTGAACCAATTGCTGTTTTTTTTCTTTTTCTTCCAGCAAGGTGGTATTGAGCTGCTGAAGGAGTTGTGTTTTTTCTGCAATGGCGATTCCTTGTTTTCTTCGGTAGCGTGTATATTGTTTTAAATACTGTATCCGCTTGTAGGCTTGTTGGAAATTTTCTGATGAAAATAAAAACATCAAGCGGTTTTGAAGTGATTTGCTCGCATAGGCATTTTGAATCATTTTCGCATAATCTTCTCTTAAGACTTCTAATTCTTTTCGTTGTTCTGATATTGTGCGTTCATTCAGATTTATCTTTCTGGTTAAATAATTTACCTGTGCATTGGTAACACGAATGAGCTCCTCCCTAACACTGAGCTTAACTTGTAGATCTTCAACTTCTGTAACAACATTTTTTCGGGTTTTTTTACTTGAAAAAAGGAGGGTGTTAATTTGTTGAATTTCGTTCTTTAGTCGTATTCTTTGTTCTTCAAGTGCTTTTTGTCGTGAACTTGTAGTTTGAGCAACCCCCGACCCAATTCCATAACTAAAAAGAAGAATACAAAAAAGGCCTCGATACATTAAAATGAGATTGGTTTATATCCTTCTGGTATTTCGAAGGGGAAACTAAGCGCTGAGGGTAAGTCTGTGCGCGTATATTCTAAATCCAACTGATACCGCTGTGCCCCGTCCACTATAATCACTTCAATTTGCTGAGGAAAATAATCCCCTTGGATACGCTGGTGGTTGGTATATCTTACTGTTATATTTTGAAGAGAACCTGGAACTAAAATTCGCTGCTCTTTGAGTAAAAAAGTGACTGGGTCAAAAAATAAGGTGGGCTGTAGTCCTCCTTTTTTTCCCTGGGGAATTAGAATATAATATTGGGGATTGGCAATTTGTTTCCACCTTCCTTCAGAAGGGTCCGCAAAGGGCTTCCCTAAGAGGAGGTTTTCAATGTCGTCATAAGAAAAGGAGGTATTAAAGGGCGCATTTATCAGTTCAAAGTCTCCCTTAAAATAGTTTTTTTGAAATTTTTCATAAAAAGAAACGCCCTCTTTTGTAACGAGTAATTTGGCAATGGGAATAACCATTGAAGCACTGAGCCAAACTGTCTTTTCTCTTTCTATACGCATTTGAACAATGACCTGTTGTTTTCTTTTACCGTCATCATAGATAGCGCGGATTCTGGCGCGTAATTTGGTGGCTTTGGGGTAGTTGCTTTTGACTTTTGAGGCTAATGCATTGACATCTACTTTCTTTACCGGGGTTTTTGTGGGGAGTATGGCTACTGTTTTACAACTGATAAATAAAACTGCGGCAGTAAGAACAATTAGCGTCCGCCAACCCATCGCGTATTTTTTCATTTTAATTCAGAATAATCTCCTAGACTCACAAAGGTAGGGTTTCCATTATAATGAACCCGATGCCCAATCATCGCTTTTTCTGTTTTAAGTGTAGAAATATGGCAATGACTTTGGATAAGGGTATTTTTTAATTCTGCATTCTCTATATATGTTTCCTCTCCAATACTTACTCCAGGGCCAATAATACTGTTTTTTATATGCACATTTTTTCCAATAAAACAAGGCGGTATGATCTTGCTGTTTTCAAGCTTTACAGAGGGATGAACTAAGTCCGCTCCTTCTTCTTCTTTTAAACCCAAAACTTTGGCATTCGTCTCAATTGCGACCTCAGGGTTTCCACAGTCCATCCAATGGGTCACATTTCCGGGCTTAATTACAGCTCCTTGATTGATCAAATCTAGTATTCCTTCATTGATTTGGTATTCCTTTCCCGCTCCTAATTCTTGCTTTGAGTATTTTTCTAAGGCGACTTTGAGACGTTCGATTTCTTTAAAATAATAAATCCCTATTATCGCTAAGTCTGAAACAAAATGTTTCGGCTTTTCGACCAGATTTATAATCTTTTGGTCCTGATCAAGTTGTACAACTCCAAAAGCCTCAGGGTCATCCACTTTTTTAATCCAAATAACGCCATCTGCTGTAGGGTCTAAATTCAGATTTGCCCGTATCAGGGTGTCCGCATAAGCAACTACAGCAGGCCCTTCTAATAGTTCCGCTGCACAGAGTACTGCATGGCCGGTTCCCAAGGGCTTGTCTTGCCTGAAGAGGTGTGGTCTAGCTCCTAATTCTTCTGCCAGCTGAATAAGCGCCTCCTCAACCGCTTCTCCAAAAAAGGCTGGGTCTCCCAGTACAAATCCGATATCTGTTAGGGGTTCCTTTACCACTTTAGCAATTTCTTTAACCAATTGGTGTACGATAGGACTCCCCGCAATAGGAATCAAAGGTTTCGGTGTGCTTAGGCTGTGTGGTCTTAGGCGGGATCCTCTTCCCGCCATGGGGACTATAATCTTCATCTACTATTTTTTTCCTGTACTACCAAATCCGCCCGCTCCTCTATTTGTTTGGGATAATTCTTCTGTTTCCTCCCATTGAATTTGTTCGTATTTCGCTACTACCAATTGTGCAATTCGCTCTTCGGGTTGAATCGTAAAACTCGTTTGTGAAAGATTCACTAAGATTACTCCAATTTCTCCTCTGTAATCTGCATCTATGGTCCCCGGTGAATTGAGGACTGTAATTCCATGTTTTGCTGCCAATCCACTTCTCGGTCTTACTTGTGCTTCATATCCTTCAGGCAGGGCTATTTTAAGTCCAGTAGGGATTATACTTCGCTCTAAAGGGCCAAGTGTTATCGCCTCTTTTATTGCTGCCTTTAGGTCAACTCCTGCGGAAGCAGGTGTTGCATATTGAGGCAATTCAAAATCAGTATTGTTTTGAACAGGAACAGTAATCATTTGTACGCTATTTATTTGTTTTAAAATTACAAAATTGAAAACGCCAATTGGACACCTTCGATAAATAGTTTTTCGTTCTTTTTTAACTAAAAGCGCATTCTTTTGTTCGATTGATTAGAATTGATTCCTCAATTCCAACACTGCGTTTCGTTCAATAAAAATAAATGGATCTTGAATTAATTTTTCAAGGCTTCAGCTCCCCCAACGATTTCAAGAATTTCATTGGTAATTGCCGCCTGTCTGGCTTTATTATAAGTCAGTTTAAGCTGATCTCTGAGTTCAGTCGCATTATCTGTGGCCTTGTGCATGGCTGTCATTCGTGCTCCATGTTCACTTGCAAAAGAATCTCTCAACGCTTTATAGACTTGCATTTTTAATGCTTTTGGTAAAAGTGTATTAACGATTTCTGGTTGAGAAGGTTCAAAAAGATAATCTGTTTGTACGGTCTCTGCCTCTTGAGATTTAGCAATAATGGGAAGATAGGGTTCTACTTGAACAATCTGAGTAGCTGCATTTTTAAATCGGTTATAGACCATTACAACTTCATCATAGCGCCCCGCTGCAAAATGGTCCATGATTTCTTGGGCAATTACTCCCGTGCGCTCATAGGTTAAATCATCAAAAACTTCATCATAGGAGGCAACTACTATTCCTGTCTTTCCTAAAACTTCACTCCCTTTCTTTCCTATTGTAATAAGAGAGGTAGTTTGTTGGGCATATTCTGTCTCAATAAGCTGGCGTGTTTTCTTGATGACATTAGAATTAAATGCTCCACAAAGACCCCTATTTGAAGTAATTGCAAGAATTAAAATATTTTGCTTTTCTCGCACCTGTGTATAGGGATTCTGACTGACTCCTTCTAGGGTGCTGCTCAGATTTTGTATTAATTCAGTCAATTTATCGGCATACGGACGCATGGCTGTAATGGCGTCTTGGGCTTTCTTTAATTTAGCCGCAGAAACCATTTTCATGGCGCTGGTAATCTGCATAGTTGAAGATACCGATGCGATACGATTCCGTATTTCCTTGAGGTTTGCCATTGATTACTCGAATTGCGTAGCTGTTTCTTTTGCTACAGCATTAAGGGTGTCTAATACATCGTCTGTAAGCTTTCCCGCTTTGAGTTCAGCCAATACTTTACTGTGCTTTTTGCGAAGGGTTTCTAAATAGCTCTTTTCAAAAGCTTTGACCTTGTCTACAGGTACTGATCTCAATAAATTTTTTGATCCCGCATAAATAATAGCAACCTGATCTTCAACTCTGAAAGGATCATTTTGTGCCTGCTTGAGGATTTCAACATTGCGTTTTCCTTTCTCAATCACATTTAAAGTTGCCGCATCTAAGTCGGATCCAAATTTGGCAAATGCTTCTAATTCTCGGTATTGTGCCTGGTCTAATTTGAGTGTCCCAGCTACTTTTTTCATGGATTTGATCTGTGCAGATCCTCCTACACGAGAGACTGAAATTCCAACATTAATTGCAGGTCGCACCCCTGAGTTAAACAGATCAGACTCCAAGAAAATTTGTCCATCTGTAATCGAAATAACATTGGTTGGAATATAGGCTGATACATCTCCCGCTTGAGTTTCAATAATCGGTAATGCCGTAAGTGAGCCCCCTCCTTTTACTT
>WTIP01000083.1:0-3493 GCA_011525195.1 Flavobacteriales bacterium
TGACCCTCAACAGTTTTCAAGACTGCCGCATTCGACCACTCTGCCATTTCTCCTAGGCGGATGCAAATATACATTCCTTTTTTTGATTTGAAAATATTTAATCTCCCTCATTTGTGGTGTCCGAAATTTAGTTTTGTACCTTTAGTTATTACTTATGGAGTTTCTTTGGGAAGAATTTCTTTTAATTAGTATCGGCTTTTTTGCGGGTATCATTAATACATTAGCGGGTGGAGGTTCGTTATTTACACTTCCTCTTTTAATTTTTTTAGGCCTTCCTCCAGCAATCGCCAATGGAACAAACCGCATCGCTATTGTCGCTCAGTCTTTAAGTGGTGCATTGGGTTATAAAAGCAAAGGAGTATCTACTTTTCCTTTTCCACTTTATTTGGGTCTCAGCGCTAGTTTAGGTGCGTTTCTGGGCGCTCAGATCGCACTAGAAGTTGAGGGATCTTTATTTAATCAAATTCTTGCTGTCATTATGCTTATTGTAGGGGCCTTGATTTTAATTCGTAGAAAGTCGCTCATTGCGGGTCTTCCAGAACGTTTAAGTGGTAAATACCTTGTTTATGCCATTTTGGGCTTTTTTTTGGTTGGAGTTTATGGTGGTTTTATCAATGCAGGTATTGGTATTGTGATTATGCTGGTCCTTAATCGGATAAATCGGCTGAGTTTAGTCAAAACCAATGCAACTAAAGTATGGGTCGTTTTTATCTATTCCTCTGTTGCTCTAGTGCTATTTGCTTATAATGGGGCAGTAGATTGGAAAATGGGTTCTCTAATGGCATTTGGCACCCTCTTTGGCGCGTGGTGGGCTAGCCGCTGGTCTGTAAAAAAAGGGGATCGGGTAATCCGAATCGCGATGCTTATCACCCTCTTTATTCTTTCAATAAAACTTTGGTTTTTTGAATAGCTTCAATAATTCTGATACCCCTCAATTGTGATTCCATAGCCTGTAATCCCAATTCTTGGAGCTTGCTTTGAATTACTGATTACGCGGAGCTTTTGAATGCCTAAATCATGTAAAATTTGAGCGCCAATACCGTAGTCTTTAAAATCCATTTTCATGGGGGGGGCACTGATGTCTTTCCCTTTTTTTTGCATTTCTTTTAATTGCGCAATTCGAGAAAGTAAATTTTCAGATGTTTGTTCTTGATTGATAAAAAGTATCGCTCCTTTTTCTGCTTGATTGATAAGTTCAAAAATATCATCCAACCCTTTTCTTATAGTGCCTGTTAGGGTTCCCAACAAATCATTGGTGATCCGCGAGGAATGGATTCTTGTCAATACGACATCCTCTTTTGTCCAGTTGCCTTTTGTCAGGGCCAAGTGTACAGCACCATTGGTAGTTTGCTCATAGGCGCGCAATCTAAAACTTCCATATTGAGTCCCGATTTCATGATCTGTTCTTTTAATAATAAGACTGTCATGTTGCATTCTGTAGGAAACTAAATCTTCGATTGAGACAATTTTCAGATTAAATTTTTTTGCTACTTCTATCAGCTGAGGCAATCGGGCCATGCTGCCATCTTCATTCATTATTTCAACAATTACACCCGCAGCTTGCATTCCTGCCAAGCGTGCAAAGTCTATGGCTGCTTCTGTATGTCCAGTTCTACGAAGTACACCTCCAGATTTTGCGATAAGAGGGAAAATATGACCGGGTCTGAGTAGGTCTGCAGCCTTGGTTTGTGGATCTACGAGTGCCTGAATTGTTTTCGCACGATCAGAGGCTGAGATTCCTGTCGTCACTCCCTTTCCTCTTAAATCTACTGATACAGTAAATGCCGTTTCTAAAGGATCCGTATTTTTGGTAACCATCCGACTGAGATCAAGATTCTGACAGCGTTCTTCAGTAAGTGGCGCACATATTAAACCCCGACCATGGGTGGCCATAAAGTTGATCAATTCGGGTGTTATTTGCTCTGCTGCAGCGACAAAATCTCCTTCATTTTCTCTTTTATCATCATCTACAACAATGATAACTTCCCCTTTTTTTATGGCTGCTATTGCTTCTTGAATCGTATTTAATTGAATTTTTTTTTCTGTCATCAGGAATGCATTCTTTTTTTGAGCAAAGGTATTCTTTTAATCTGTTGTGTGAGTAGGTAGTAAAAATTAGACCAGCTTACAAAGCCTTTATCTGAAGAAGCCCTCCTTGTTAATACGACTGCGAAAGGAGCTAATATAAGTGTGGAAAGCCAAGAAGCAAAAAAGGGTGATATACTATTATCTTCAGCGGCATTTGTACTGAATAAGCCTATATAGTGGTAACTCAGAAAAATTAATACTGCTAAAACCAATGGGAGTCCAATCCCTCCTTTTCGAATAATCGCACCTAATGAAGCCCCAATTAAAAACAATAAAATAGAAACAAACAGCAAGGTGTATTTTTTATTCAATTCAATTTTGTGTAGGTTAATGAGTTTCTGATAGGCAAAGAATTGGGTGCGCTTAGAATTCAAATCTCGCATTGCGATACGTATCGATGAGAGCGCCTGCTCCATGAGCTGTTCTTTTTTCCAGTTCTCATCTACGATAATAAACTCAAATAAGTTTTGTGGTAGCTGTTCCGTTTTTTCCTCTATTTTATTTTGTTTTATAAAGGTGCTGACCTTACTTTTTTTGGTAAAATTTTCACTAAATACGTCTTGTTTGTTACTGTAATTTTGCTGAAGTGTATCTATACTTACTTGTAATTGATCGATTTTCTGCATGCGGTAGGTGGATTTGTAATTTTCTTCCTCTAAATCCACTTGGTTAAATTTTGAAAGATCAATATTCATTTCATAGGTTTCAAAATAAACTTTAGCATGGGGCATACGGTTACGCTCTTTGAGTTTTTTGGGCTCGATGTCTTCATATCGATTACCGTTATATAATACCAAAGTTAAATTTGGATCGGTAGGCTCGCTCTTAAGCTCTCCGCGCTCTGCTTTGATCACTACATTGTTTTTGAGATCAGGGCTGTATTCGTGGATAATGACATCTTCTAAAAAACGTTTATTGGGCCCGTACTTTCTTTTTACTTTGATATTTGTCTCGCCGATTTCATTAAAAATCCCCTCACGTATAGCCAAGGTAGGTTCTAATTTCGCGAGATTTCGTCTTAGGTTATAGGATTTTAATTCACCATAGGGGATGACATGATTCGAAAAATAAAAGGTTCCAATCCCTAATAAAATATGAAAGATCACCAGACTATAAAGTGCCCGTTGTAATGAAATTCCAGTAGATTTCATTGCTGCAAATTCATAATTTTCTGAAAGTGTACCAAAAGTCATTAAAGAGGCCAGTAATACTGAAAGTGGGAGTACTAAGGGGATAAGTTTGGGAGAATAATACAAGAGAAATTTAAAAATGATAAGAATATCCAATCCCTTACCTGCCAGCTCATCAATAAAAAGCCAAAATGTTTGAATAATAAAAATAAACATACAGATCGCAAAGACACTGAGTAATCTTGTGAGATAACTTTTGAGTATATATCGATCTA
>WTIP01000083.1:3593-6437 GCA_011525195.1 Flavobacteriales bacterium
TTCAATAATTTGGAGGGGTTAATTCCAATTTCTTCTGTTTCTTCTTTACTGGAAATGGTAATTTCCTCATTTTCTGGGACTATTGTATAGGTTTTGCTTCCATCAAAGATTTGCTCCATTCCTAAAAATAAGAGCTTATAGCGATCTCCAGAAATAGTCACTGAGCCATTGGTTTCTTGTTTGATATTTTCTTGTCTGTTTTCAAGGACATAATCAAAGTCAAAAGTCATAGAATTAAAATACCCCATCGTTTGAGAAACTTCATCAAGAAGCTTTTTTGCATCCTCTGTTGTTTGTGCACAAAGGGTAGAAATGGGAAGTAGTAATAAGCAGAAAATGAGGATTAGTTTTTTCATAGCAGTTATTTCTTGCAAGTTACTTAATTCTCTTGTTCATTGAGTAATCGATCTAAGGCTGCTAAGTCTGAAATTAAAACTTGCCGTGCTTTACTTCCTTCAAAGGGTCCAACTACACCTGCGGCCTCCATCTGGTCAATAATTCTTCCCGCCCTGTTATAGCCCAATTTTAATTTTCTTTGAAGTAAAGAAGCAGATCCTTGCTGGGCGGTCACAATGACTTCAGCAGCTTCTCTAAAAAGGGCATCACGCTCACTCGCATCGATTTCTAAATTAGTCTCACTTTCTTCACCTACATATTCCGGCAAGAGGTGCGCATCAGCATACCCTTTCTGACTGCCTATATATGCAGCAATTTCCTCTACTTCTGGTGTATCAACAAAAGCACATTGAATTCTTGTCAGCTCATTGCCCTGTGTAAAGAGCATGTCCCCTCGGCCGATAAGCTGATCTGCACCTCCACTGTCGAGTATGGTCCTGGAATCAATTTTTGAGGTCACTCTAAAAGCAATACGTGCAGGAAAATTAGCCTTAATAATTCCTGTAATAACATTTACAGAAGGGCGCTGGGTAGCGATTATGAGATGAATTCCTATTGCTCTTGCTAATTGTGCCAAGCGCGCAATAGGCGTTTCTACTTCTTTTCCTGCTGTCATTATTAAATCTGCAAATTCATCAATAACAAGCACGATATAAGGCAAATAACTATGCCCTTCATTGGGATTTAATTTGCGTTCTCTAAATTTTTTATTGTATTCTTTGAGATTGCGACACATTCCATTCTTTAGTAATTCATAACGGTTGTCCATTTCTATACAGAGAGAGTTAAGGGTATGAATTACTTTCGTATTATCGGTAATAATGGCATCTTCAGAGTTAGGAAGCTTTGCTAAATAATGACGCTCAATTTTATTGTAAATATTGAGCTCTACTTTTTTTGGGTCTACTAAAACAAATTTTATTTCGGCAGGATGTTTTTTATAGAGCAATGAGGTCAAAACAGCATTAAGACCTACTGATTTTCCTTGCCCTGTAGCCCCAGCCATCAGAAGATGTGGCATTTTTGCCAGATCTACCACAAAGGTTTCATTGCTAATTGTTTTTCCCAAAGCAAGGGGGAGTTCCATTTCTGCATTCTGGAATTTGGAGGCGCTTATTACAGAGCGCATAGAGACCGTAGAGGGTTTCTGATTGGGCACTTCAATCCCGATGGTTCCTTTGCCAGGAATAGGAGCAATAATACGAATACCCAATGCTGCAAGGGAGAGGGCGATATCATCTTCTAAATTTTTGATTTTTGAAATGCGTATACCAGCATCAGGAACAATTTCATAAAGTGTAACAGTGGGACCAATAGTCGCTTTAATATTGGCAATACCTATTTTATAGTTGTTTAAAGTATCGACAATTTTATTTTTATTGGCCTCTAGCTCTTCTTGATTGATAGTGATCCCACTTTCTCCATAGTCTTTTAATAAATCTATACCGGGACTTTTAAATTTACTCAGCTCTAATGTTGGATCAAAAAAACCTTGCTTTTCGACCAGCTTTTTTGATAGCGTCTCCTC
The DNA here is from genome assembly GCA_011525195.1 of Flavobacteriales bacterium. Taxonomy (GTDB): domain Bacteria; phylum Bacteroidota; class Bacteroidia; order Flavobacteriales; family Flavobacteriaceae; genus MS024-2A. The sequence continues at coordinate 5,518 of WTIP01000083.1, forward strand.
TTCCGATTCTTCTATCGGGGTCTCAATTTCCATTGTTACACTGGGTGGTTCTTTTGTATTTATCTCTATTTTGGTTTCAGCATCTCCCACTATGGGGTCTAGGGTCTCTTCTGCTTCATCAATTACTTTGGGGGCTGCTGAAAGATCAATATGGATCTCATTTTCAGTCATCGGAGTCGTATCACTTGAGGCTTCCTGTTCTTCTTTCTTTAAATTTTGAATCCAAAGTGACATTTTTTCTGGGGTCCAGCCCAATTCTATGACAATAAAACAAAGAAATGAAAATAAAAGAAGTGCCAAAACACCAATCCGTCCTATATACAGTATCGAAAAATGAAAGAGTTCATAGCCTACACTTCCTGAGAGGAGCGGAAATTCACCCCAAATATACCCAAAGGCCAAACTGGCCCAAAGGATATGAGCAAAGCCCCAACCCCAGAGCTGAAGTAATCTTTTTTCAGGCCGATTAAAAAAGAGCTTATAGCCTGTGAGTCCTATTAAATAGGGAATTAAAAATGCAGCCAGTCCCACCCCATTATAAATAAAAAAATGACTGACTAATGCGCCTAATTTACTGAGTAAATTTTGCGTGACTATTGTCTTGTCTGCAAATGCATTTAAAGCACTAAAATCTGCTTTCCAAGTAAAGAGATAGGAAACAAAAGCAATTACTAAAAGTAGGGCACAAAGCATTAACCCTCCCCCTAAAAGTACTTGTCTTTGGCGCTTTATTTCTGGAATTTTTTGTTGCGATTGATTTTTCTCGGTCATTGATTGACTATCTCACACAAAAATACAAATTCAATTCCAAAAGAATTCTATTAGACAAAAGGTTTAGAAAGATTCTTCTTTTTTTAAAAGACTACTATAAAAAACCCCAAGGAACATCGGGTTTTTGTAAGGAAATTAAGGGGCAATTT
>WTIP01000086.1 GCA_011525195.1 Flavobacteriales bacterium
AAATTATTTTGAAACAGTGATCAGCAGTTTATTTTTTATTCGATAATTTTAAGAAATTTAAATTATGAACCGCAATACATTTTTACAGACCGCTACCCTAGGTACAGTAGCCTTAACTTCTCTTCCACTACTAAAGCGGTACGATGCAGGACCCTTTGAAAAACTTGAAATTTCACTGACTCCTTGGTCTTTGATGCGAACAGGATATGGCGGAGATGACCCCTTAGGCATCGATATTTTTGAATACCCTCGAATCGCCAAATCTCTAGGTTTTGGTTATATCGACCACGAAATGTTTCACTTCCCTCCAGATCTTAATGATGAAATGATTGATCAGATGCTTGTCAACTCTGAAAAAGCAGGCGTACAAAGTGCCGTTTTACTTACAGGAGGAGTTGGAGATATTGGTGATGCGGATTTATCAAAAAGAAAAAAGGCATTAAAAACCTATAAATATTGGGTAGACGTTGCCCAGAAGTTAGGCTGCAAAGCCATGCGAAATGTGTGTGCCAGTTATATTACAATACCTCATAAAGAGAAATTAAACTATGCGCTTGAAGGAGTTAAAGAATTAGGCAATTACGCGGGTGAAAAAGGGCTGGATTTATTGATTGAAAACCACAATGGCTATTCTTCAGATCCAGAGTGGATGATAGCTTTAATGGAGGGTGTAAATCTAATTAATGTGGGTGTTTTAGGAGATTTTACCAATTGGAAGCTCCGCACCAATCCTGAAACGCACTACCCAGACCCCTATGGCGGAATTGAATTGCTCAGCCCGTATATTAGGGCGGTTAGTGCCAAGTCTGAAGATTTTGATACTAACGGAGAAGAAACAACTACAGATTATAAAAAAATGTTTGGTGTTCTTCAAAAGGCGACTCATCTAAAATTCGCTGGGGTAGAATTTTTTGGAACTTCGATCTCCAGAAATAAGGGGGCACTTCTGACTAAAGCCTTAATTGAGCGGGTAGTTACAGATATCGGCTAAAAAGATTTTACTGGAAAGGTAATAATCTGATGGCCACATATTAAATGGTAGGGAGTAAATTATTCAAAATAAACAGTATATTCAACCCGTAATTTGTTCCCTCCTTTTGAAGTATTGATTTTGCTAAATAAACGGGACAATATCAACCTTCAAAGATCTGCCCATTTGATTTTAAAAATCAAGTGGTTTAAAAATTGATCTGAGTTTCGAGCAAATTATTAAGCACTAACTGATAAAAAAGCTCCAGTTGGTGATTTGTTTTTAATGATTATGAACAATGATTCTATAACAGCAAAGAGTCACTTTATGAAACTAATACCTCAAATTTTAAAGGAACGCTAAATTATAATGAAACAAAACAGAAGGAAATTTATCCAAAATACGTTTCAAACTTCCCTAGGTTTGACCCTACTAAGTCCTTTTATGAAGTCTGACTTTAGTTCAATTTCACCAACAACTGAAGAAAAAATCAAGCTCTCTCTTCAATGTTTCTCATTTGGTATGTTCTTTATGAATGGAAAATTGTCCATTTTAGATTTTCCAAAATTAGTTAGAGAAGAATTTAATTTAGGTGCCGCAGAATACTGGAATATTCCTTTATTGCAAAAAAGAAAAGACAAAGCATTCCTTAAAGAGCTGGAGACCAAAACCGCTGATTACGGATTGCAAAACACCCTAATGTTGGTTGACTTACTTAATTTCAGTACAGGAAAATCCCTTAGTCTTTGTGCAGCAGATCAAAAAGAAAGAAACCTAGCCGTGGATGGGCATAAAGAATGGTTGGATATTGCAAAATCGATTGGTTGCAAAGCCATTCGTGCCAATCTTTGGTCTGAGGGGATGAAGGCTGATGAAGTAAAAGAAATCAGTCAAGAAAGTTTAGGCTTGCTCCTAGAATACAGCAGCTCAATAGGAATGGACATCGTAATTGAAAACCACGGAGGATTTACTTCAGACGCCCGGTGGGTCGTAGAACTAATGAAAACGATAAACCACCCCAATTTGGGAACCTTACCCGATTTTGGAACGAACAATTTTTGCATCGAACGAGCCCCAATGAAAGAAGGGCAAGTACTGAATACTTCTGAATGCATCAACCAATACGACAAATACAAAGGAGTAGAAGAAATGCTGCCCTTTGCAAAAGGAATCAGTGCTAAATCGGCAAGTTTTAATGCTGAAGGAGAAGAAACCAATACAGATTTCAAGCGAATGATCGAACTGATTCAAGCTGCTGGATTTGAAGGGTATATGTCCATAGAATACGAAGGAGGCTTTATGAGTATGATAGGCGGAAATTCTGCTAACCACTTGTCCCCTAAAGAAGGTGTACTCGCTACAAAAAAACTGATCGAAAAATATCTCTAGACCCCAAGTATTAAACTTAAAGTGTAGTGCTGCCCGAGTAAGAAAAATCGGACACTAAATATTGCACACCCCTCCAATTTTGCTTTGGAAACCTTGATCCAAAAGCCTTGTTGGAAAGCTTTATTTAGAAGCAATCCATTTGTTACTCAATATTTTGTAATTTTATTTGTGTAAATAAGAAGGAGGATGCGCGATATAAAATACTTATTGGCCTACACCATACCGGCTTCCACCATAGTGGGTATTAAATTGGGAGGAATAGGGAGTTATACCACTGTACTTTACGCCTTTGGCTTAATTCCGCTTTGGGAAGCTATTATTGCACCTAATCCAACTAAATTAAGTGATACAGCGGTTCAAAATCGTTTAGCCAATCGTTTTTTTGATGGAATGCTTTATTTCAATCTGCTCCTTGTTTATTCGATACTGATTTATGGCCTCTGGTTTTTAATACAAACACCTCTACAGTCTTTTGAAACGGTGGGTTATCTACTCTCTTTTGGTATCGTACTGGGTACTAATGGGATTAATGTTGCTCATGAATTGGGACACAGAACAACAAAAATAGAACGTCTGCTGGCCAAGATTCTTTTGTTGCCTGCTCTGTATATGCACTTTTATATAGAGCATAATTTTGGTCATCACGTGAATGTGGGGACACCCGATGATCCCGCCACTTCTAAAAAAAATCAATCCGTTTTTTCTTTTTGGTTTACCTCTGTAGTGGGTCAAATTAGGAGTGCGACAGCAATACAAAAAAAATTGCTTCATAACCGTACGGCCGGTTTTTTTAGTATTTATAACGACTTTTTTTACTATCAGCTTTTTCAATTGAGTTACCTCATTATTGTAGGATATTTCTTCGGTATTGAAGGCGTGTTTTTCGCGCTAAGTATCGCTTTGGTAGCGGTCTTATTATTAGAAACAATTAACTATATCGAACACTACGGCTTAATACGTGAATCAAAAGGTAAGCGTTACGAGCGGGTCACCCCCATGCACTCCTGGAATTCCAATCATGCCATTGGTAGATTGGTACTTTATGAATTGACCCGTCATAGTGATCACCACCACCGTGCCTCCAAAAAATATCAAATTTTAGAAAGCATAGAAGAAAGTCCACAGCTCCCTTTTGGGTATACCACCAGCATGCTCATCGCGCTAGTCCCCCCTATATGGTTTAAAATGATGAATAAACGTCTGCCAAAAAAAGCTGATTAAGGCCTAATTCGAATACTCTTAATATCAAGTAATCACTGCAGAGAGGAACTCTTTAACTAAAAGAAATGCATTCTTCAGCTATTTCTAACTTCACAGCTGCTCCATTCTCAATGCCCTCTATATGTGGCATGATGACTTCTAGCATCGTATTAATTTGATGATGATCAGTCTTAGTTTTAGGATCTGGCATATAAATTAAGCCATTGTATTTTTTTTCTTTAAAAAGTAAGGTTACTTTAAAAAAATAAAAATTTTCTGGTGGAATGTGTTTGGACCAATCTATGTCTGTAATATAATAAGTTGGTTTCTTAATGGTAAATGTGTAGGGACTTATGTCAATATTAATTGTCCCTCTAAAATAGCTGCTTAAATCAAGCCCTTTTTCTTTAAAATAAGGCAACTGAAGCATCAATGTTCCATTGGGATACCGGGGATCTTTTCCCTTACCCGAAGCTACACCATATCCTGCAATGACTTTGCCTTCAATTCTTATCATGAGCTATAAATTTGCCCCTCCATCTACAGCAAGCGCTGTCCCTGTAATAAAAGAGGCTTCATCTGAAGCCAACCAACAGATTGCATCTACTACTTCTTTAACTGTACCCAGACGTCCTACAGGATGCATAGCAATCGCGCTATTTCGCTTTTCTACAGTGTCGAAGGCACGATCTGCCATAGGGGTCTCAATTACGGCAGGGCAAACTGCATTAACACGTATGTTGTCCTGCGCATATTCTAAAGCCGTTGCTTTGGTCATTCCCACTACACCAAACTTTGCAGCGTGGTAACCGATACCCGCACCTCCGGCTTGCAATCCAGCCAATGATGCGACATTCACTATTACACCTTTGCCTCTTTTTTGCATTTCTGGGAGTTCATATTTCATTGATATCCATACACCTTTTAGGTTTACTGCAATGACCTCATCCCAAACACTTTCCTGATAATCTGCTGTTTTTATATCAGGAGTTCCTTCGATACCTGCATTATTAATTGCTATATCGATACCTCCAAAGTGTTTTACTCCCGTATGTATAACCGTTTTAATGTCTTCAGTACGACTAAAATCAGCTTGAATAAAAAGAGCTTCCCCTCCGAGGTCTTTAATTTGCGTTACTAGGATTTCATTAGCCTCTTTATTTCTTGATGCAAGAATTATTTTTGCTCCTTGTTGAGCAAAGCTTATAGAAGCTGCTTTTCCAATTCCAGAACTACTCCCACTTATTAATACTACTTTATCTTTAAATCGTTCTTGTGTATTATTTATCATTTTATTTTTTATTGATGAGTAGCGTTTCAAGCTCTTCAAGGGTTTTATTTTTAGTCTCTGGCATTAGTTTCCAGACAAAAATTAATTGGAATAACATAAAGAAGGCAAAAAAGGCAAAAGTAAATCCACCTCCTAGTAGGCTTGTAATATAAGGGAAGGTTGCGGCTATTAGTGCCGCAAAGACCCAATGTGTTCCACTCCCAAGTGCATTTCCATAGGAGCGCACGTGGTTAGGAAATATTTCAGAAATAAAAACCCAAATTACAGCTCCCTGCCCAATTGCATGGGAAGCAATAAAAGTGAATACCAAAAAAGGGATTAAAGGCGTACCTGCGCCCAAACCCGTATAAAAGGTAATAGAAATGAGCCCTAAAGTTGAAATATATCCGAAGGAACAGATATACATCAAAAACTTACGTCCCATTTTATCGATTAAAAAGATCCCGATTAAAGTTGCTACAAGATTGATAACTCCTACACCCACAGAAGATAATAATGCTGCACTTTCACCCATACCTGTTTCAGCAAAGATTCTAGGAGAGTAATAAATCACTGCATTGATACCTGACAGTTGGTTAAAAAAAGCAATTAAAAAGGCAAGTAAAATCGAAAAATTAAATTCCCCTGAGACAAATTCTTTTAAGCTCCCTGAGATAGCTTCGTTGGGATTAAGGTTAGACTTGATTAGGGCGATTTTTTCCTCAACTGTTTGGGGGTCAATTTCCTTTAAAACTAATCTTGCTTCTTCTATTTTTTCTTTTTTTAAAATCAACCATCTTGGGCTTCTAGGCACGAAGAAAATCATAATTAGGAAAAGTGAGGCAGGTAAAATTTCTATCCCTAACATAAACCTCCAATTCCCATCTCCTGCTCCCCCAATAAAGAAATTGGATAAGTAAGCGACTAATATTCCAATTACAATATTTAATTGGAAAAGTGCCGTAAGTTGTCCCCTTTTGCTGGCAGGCGAGATTTCAGAGATATACATAGGGGCGGTAACAGAGGAAGCGCCAACAGCTAAACCTCCAATAAATCTAAAAAACATTAAAGAATAAACTTCGGGTGCTAATGCCGATCCTAGGGCTGATACTAAGTATAAGACCGCCACCCAAATTAAGGTTTTTTTTCTTCCCAAAGACTCTGAAGGAAACCCGCCTAAAAGCGCACCTATTACAGTTCCATATAAGGCCATTGCAACCATTTGTCCGATCATTGTATCACTTAAATTCCAAAGGTTCTGAATTTCTTGTTCGGCTCCAGAAATAACGGCGGTATCAAAGCCAAAAACGAAACCTCCAAAGGCAACAATGACTGACCAGAATATGACTTTTGTATTATTCATTTTTAGTTATCGGTATAATAAAGTTTTAATAGTAAAATACTAAAATTTCCCGTTCTAGATTTGTAGATTAAAAATAAATAACCCTCCACTAGGGAGGGTTAATTTTTTATTCTACTCTAATATAGTATTCAGCCCAGCCGTCACCTCCATCGTAGTCTGCTGGATATTGAGAATAATGATTAGGACCGATATCAATTTTAAATGTGGCGATCCATC
>WTIP01000032.1:0-4667 GCA_011525195.1 Flavobacteriales bacterium
ATACTAAGGTGTGGAGAAGAAATCAGCGTGTCGCGTTCAGGGCGTGTTGGGAGTGAGAGTAAAATAACCGAATAGAGAATAAAGAGGACGCTTTTCATTGGGACTAAATTCTCACTAAATTTAAGTATTTATTATAAATATTAATACTTTGGTAACATAAAGAACTTTATAATTGTCTTAAATTTATTCATTTAATAAAATGAAAAAAGAAGAAATTAAAATTCTTTTGGTTGATGATGAACCTGATATACTCGAAATTATCAGTTTTAATTTAGAAAAAGTAGGCTATCAAGTAACTACAGCCTCTAATGGACTGGAGGCCCTTAAGCAGGCAAAAAAAACCCTTCCCCACCTTATTATACTCGATGTTATGATGCCTGAGCTGGACGGAATAGAAACTTGCGAAAGACTAAGGCAAGAAGAGCAATTTCAAGATACCATAATTATGTTTTTGACGGCACGCGGAGAAGATTATTCCTATGTTGCTGCTTTTGATGCAGGTGCCGATGATTATGTGACAAAGCCCATAAAACCGAAGGTACTACTCTCTAAAGTAAAAGGCTTACTCCGTAGATTAAAGAAAAAAGAAACAGTAAAGGAACTATTGGAGTTTGATAATCTTCTCATCGATCAAGAAGAATATAAAGTAATACTGAATGAGAGCGAGCTTTCCATGCCGAGAAAAGAATTTGAATTGCTCTACCTTCTGGCTTCAAAACCAGGAAAAGTCTTCAAGCGAGAGAAGATTATGGAAAAAATTTGGGGAAGTGATGTAGTGGTTGGAGACCGTACCATAGATGTACATATTAGAAAGCTGAGAGAAAAAATTGGCGATCGGTATTTTAAAACAGTTAAAGGGGTGGGTTATAAATTTATCCAACCTGAACGATAAATATTGTGGGTTATTTAAAGTTTAAAAAGGCAAGTTTGATCTCTGCCCTGCTGGTGACTGCCGTAGTGATTATTCTTGAAATTGGGATTTTTTATTTTTTTATAGAGCTTCCCCTAAGCGATTATGCGTTTCTTTTTATAATTGAATTTTTTGCCATTTTTTTACTTACTTATTTGCTCTTGTCACTTAGCTTTGAGCGTTTTTTAGTTTCTCGTGTTCGCGCATTATACAAGAGTTTGATTCCTACTACTTCCTATACTTCTTCTGTAGGTCAGACTGAGGATATTGATTTGCTTACATCGAGTCTTCAAAAACTTAATTCCGATCAGAATTTGGAAATCGAGCTCCTTAAAAAAGAGCAAGATTACAGGAGGGAATTTATAGGGAATTTGGCGCATGAACTCAAAACGCCTTTATTCACCGTTCAGGGGTATGTGTTAACACTTTTAGATGGTGTAACAGATAAAAAGATGAGAAAAAAGTATTTAAAACAGGCTTCTAAAGGGATAGATCGGCTCAATTATATTGTCAAAGATTTGGATTTGATAACCAAATTTGAATCGGGAATTGCCCGGCTAGATCAGCAATCTTTTAATATTGTGGCAACGATAGAAAATGTATTTGAATTACTCGAAATTCAGGCGTCAGAAAAACAAATTGTCCTAAGATTCGATAAGGAATACTCGGCACCCATCAAGGTCTATGCTGATGAGGAGCGAATTCAGCAAGTACTGACAAACCTGATTGTCAATTCATTAAAATATGGAGTGATACGAGGGGTAACAGAAGTTAGTATCCAGTTTTTAAAAGAAAATAAAATCCTCATTCGCATTGCAGACAATGGAGAAGGCATAGACGAAGAACACCTACCTAGGCTTTTTGAACGCTTTTACCGGGTGGATAAAACCAGAAATCGGAACCAAGGCGGCTCTGGCTTAGGTCTTGCTATTGTAAAACACATCATTGAGGCGCATGAAGAAAAAATCTTTGTAGAGAGTGAGGCCAAAGTAGGATCAGAATTTTCTTTCTCCCTCACATTAGACCAAAATTAGGCAAGCTCCCGTTTTAAAAATTTCTATTTTTATTAAAAAATAAACTTTGGGTAGTAAAAACAAATTAAAACGTTTTAGAGAAAATAAAACTTTCAGTAATGTAGTTCAGCCTGAAAGGGCACTTTTGACTGCTTCTGATTTTTCACTAAAAGGAAAGTGGCGGTCTGATTTTTTTAAAAATGAGAATCCTTTAATCTTAGAGCTTGGCTGTGGTAAAGGTGAATATTCGGTGCATTTAGCAAAGCAAAGCCCCGAGATTAACTATATCGGGATAGACATTAAAGGCGCCCGATTTTGGAGGGGTGCCAAAACAGCTTTGGAAGAGGGACTTAGTAATGTGGGGTTTTTACGTACTCAAATCGAGTTAATAACACATTGTTTTGCACCGAATGAGGTAAACGAAATCTGGATTACTTTTCCGGACCCTCAATTAAAATACAAAAGAGCAAAGCACCGCCTTACGCATCCTGACTTTTTAGCTAAATACAAGGTTTTGCTCAATCCAGAGGGCGTACTCCATTTGAAAACAGACAGTGAATTTTTATTTGGATACACTCTAGGTACAGTGGCGCAGTTAGGCGAAATCCTCTACGCACATCATGATATTTATAATAACAGTACAGCGCCAATAGAAGCTACGGCGGTTCAAACATTTTATGAAAAACAATTTTTGGAAGCCGGCAAAGAAATTACGTATATGAAATTTAAGCTCTAACCATGACTTCTTCAAACTCCTTTTTCTTAAAAGTTTACGAAGTAGTACGCCAAATTCCGGAAGGTAGAGTTACTTCCTATGGTGCAATAGCTAGCTATTTGGGTTCACCTCAAAGTTCACGAATGGTTGGCTGGGCAATGAATGCCGCTCATAGCCAAGTAGAGGTCCCCGCACATAGAGTAGTAAATAGAAAAGGCATACTCACAGGAAAACATCATTTTGGGGGAGGAAAGATTATGCAGCAGTTATTAGAAAATGAAGGAATACCCGTAGTGGATGATCAGATCCAAGATTTTGAGACTTATTTTTGGGATCCTGTAAAGTCGCTTAAGGACTTTTAGAAGACGAGGGCTTTTGTTATTGAATCCTACGCTGTATATTTGCGTTCTTACTAGGAAGGGTCATGAAAATCACGAAAGAAGCGGTTTTAGAAGCACTAAAAACCATAAGTCTCCCAGGAGCGGGAGGCAATATAGTAGATGATGGTGTAGTCTCTAATATTTTAATTTTTGGAGATCAAATAGACATCGATTTACAGCTACAAAACCCGAGCTTACAAGCCAGAAAAAAATTAGAAGTCACTATTTTAAAGACTTTGCATCAAGAGGTTTATGAAAAGGCCAAAATCAAAATAAATACAAAAGTTATTGCTGCTCCACAAAAAGAGCAGCCCATTAAAGGGAAGCCTATTCCAGGGATTGAAAATATTATCGCAATCTCTTCTGGTAAAGGGGGAGTAGGAAAATCTACAGTGACTGCAAATCTCGCAGTTACCTTAGCGCAAATGGGTTGTAAAGTGGGCTTACTGGATGCTGATATTTACGGACCCTCTATTCCCACCATGTTTGATATGGAGGGAGCCAGGCCGCTTTCAGTTCAAGTAGCGGGTAAGTCTAAAATGGAACCTATAGAAAACTATGGTGTTAAAGTACTTTCAATAGGGTTTTTTACCCAACCCGAACAAGCAGTAATTTGGAGAGGTCCTATGGCTTCAAAAGCATTAAATCAAATGATTTTTGATGCTGCCTGGGGGGAGTTAGATTTTCTGCTTATTGACCTGCCTCCAGGTACTGGCGATATACACCTGAGTATTGTTCAGGCACTTCCTCTCACGGGGGCGGTAGTAGTGAGTACCCCTCAAAATATTGCTCTAGCTGATGCACGAAAGGGAATTGCTATGTTTCAACAAGAAAGTATAAGTGTACCTGTCTTGGGGATTGTGGAAAATATGAGTTATTTTACACCTGAAGAATTACCAGATAATAAATACTATATTTTTGGTAAAAAAGGAGCTGAATATTTGGCAAAAGATAAAGAAGTACCCTTTTTGGGGGCCTTACCCCTGGTGCAGAGTATCAGAGAAGCTGGAGATGTGGGAAGACCAGCAGCATTACAAGAAGGGAGTGCTTTGACGCCACATTTTAATGAAATAACTAAAAAATTAGTATCCGAAACATTATTGAGAAATACAAACCTACCTCCTACAAAAGCGGTAGAGATAACGAATCTAGTAGGATGTGAAGCGGTAAAATCATGAGTCAAAATCAAGAAGAAATAATAGCAAAAATTCATCAAGCATTAGATGAAATACGCCCTTTCCTAAAATCGGATGGTGGGGACATCTCTTTTGTTTCTTTAAAAGATGAAAAACACGTTAAAGTTCAACTCCACGGTGCTTGTGTAGGGTGCAGCGTCAATCAAATGACACTAAAGTCGGGTGTAGAGATGACTATAAAAAAATACCTTCCTCATATAGAATCTGTAGAAAGTATTGATCCAAGCACAAATGATTAAAACAGATCTTCTCATTATTGGAGCAGGCCCTACGGGACTCTTTACTGTTTTTGAGGCAGGCTTACTAAAATTAAAATGTCATCTGATAGATTCGCTGCCTATGATTGGAGGGCAATGCGCTGAGATTTATCCGAAAAAGCCGATCTATGATATTCCGGCCTACCCTGAAATTTTGGCGGGAGATTTAATCAAAAAACTCGAAGCACAAATTGCA
>WTIP01000032.1:4767-6296 GCA_011525195.1 Flavobacteriales bacterium
TTAGAAATTGAAAAAAATGCCATTAAAGTCGATAATACACTGGATTACCAAACAAATATACCTGGGATTTATGCCATTGGCGATGTCAACACCTATCCAGGTAAATTAAAATTGATTCTTTGCGGTTTTCATGAGGCTACACTAATGTGTCAGAGTGCCTTTAAACGGATTTATCCAGAAAAGCGAAATGTACTTAAGTATACAACAGTAAGCGGCATAAGTGGTTTTGATGGCTCCGAAAAAAAAGCGGCAAAATCAACGATTAAGACCATAGAATAAATGAGTGCAGATATTCTGGTTTTATTGACGGATCGAGAGGGAAATCAACACCAAGTTACAGCTCCTACTGACATGCAAATGAATCTGATGGAAGTCTTTAAAGCCCATGGATTACCCGTAGAGGGTACTTGTGGCGGGATGGCTTTATGTGCCTCCTGTCAATGCTATATAGAGAGTGATCATCCACTCCCTATACCTTCAGATGAAGAAGAAGCCATGCTTTCAGAAGCCTTTTATGTAAAACAAAACAGTAGATTGAGTTGCCAAATTCTGATTACCCCAGAATTAGAGGGCTTACAAGTTTCTCTCGCACCAGAAGCCTAATTAATGAATGCCAATCACAAACATCAAGGTGCATTATTTGATCTAGACGGGGTTTTGGTTGATACAGCCCACTATCATTTTTTAGCATGGAAGAAAATTGCTTCAAAATTAGACTATGATTTAAAACGAGAGGACAACGAACAACTCAAAGGGGTAAGCCGTATAGACTCTTTAAAAAAAATCCTTTCCCTAGCTGGGAAAACAATTGAAGCGCCTTTATTTGGACAGCTATTAGAACAAAAAAATGAAGATTATTTGAATGCTGTAAAGCAAATTACTCCTGCAGATTTATTACCCGGTGTGAGAGAGGCTCTAGAATTTTTAAAAGAGCGAAATATAAAAATAGGTCTTGGTTCTGCGAGTAAAAATGCATTAATTATCTTTGATAGGCTTCAGATTACCCATTATTTTAAAGCCTTAATAGATGGAAATTCAGTACAACATAGTAAGCCACATCCCGAGGTATTTTTAAAGGGCGCCCAAGCCCTGGGTTTAACTCCAGCAGACTGTGTTGTTTTTGAAGATTCTCAAGCAGGTATTACAGCGGCAAAGACAGGAGGAATGACAGCCGTAGCTTTAGGTGAACCTTTTTTATTTACAGACATGGACTATTGCTATCCTAATTTTAATGTATTAAATTTAGAACTGCTTCCAATTTTATTTTAATTCTTTATTACCATGCACAACTCAAGTTATCTAAAAATTGACCCCTGGAAAATTATAGAAGAAGGGTTTGATCCCGATAGAGTGAAATCTTCTGAAAGTATCTTTAGTTTGGGAAATGGCCACATGGGACAACGTGCAAACTTTGAAGAGCATTATACGGGACCCAGTTTTCAAGGAAGCTATATAGGTGGGGTGTATTATCCAGATAAAACGAGAGTAGGCTGGTGGAAAAATGGATATCCAGAATATTTTGCAAAGGT
>WTIP01000078.1 GCA_011525195.1 Flavobacteriales bacterium
TAACAGTTAAAGTGTATTGTGTAGGGGCTGGGGGTTCAGGTTCTGGAGTGGCTACAACACTTGGAGAAGGGGTGGTGTCCTCTTCCTCTGTGGAGCAGCTGTAAATTAATACAAATGCTATTATGAGTATTGTAGATAATAGGTATAGTTTTTTCATGTTTCTAATGTATAGAGATTAGATTACATATCAAATCCCAACCCCATGTTTCAATAGAAAAACCGTTTTCTAAAACCCATGCTCCTGTATTTGGGATAGGAGTGCTTGAGGAGTTTTAGATTTTTGTTATTGAGGCAAAAAACATATGATTTGTTGCCAATATGTTGCCAAATGAAAATAAAAAAATCCGCAACTTCATGTAAAACAATAAGTTACGGATTTTGAGAGTAGCGAGGGCAGGACTCGAACCTGCGACCTTCGGGTTATGAGCCCGACGAGCTACCACTGCTCTACCTCGCGATATTAATGGCAAATTTACAATATATCTGGCTGCTGTGCAACATCATTCTAGGATGTTTTTAATTGTGCAGCATCACCCTGCAAAAAAATCTTTAGGCTTTTAACTCAAGCGCTACCACATAAAAAAGTACTTTTGCAAACAGAGTTTTAAATGCATGAGCAGTATTGTCGCTATTGTGGGGAGGCCAAATGTTGGTAAATCTACCTTTTTTAATCGGATGATTCAAAGGCGAGAAGCCATTGTAGATGCGGTAAGCGGAGTTACACGCGACAGGCATTATGGCAAATCGGACTGGAATGGACGCACATTTACACTAATCGATACGGGGGGCTATTTAGAACGCAGTGATGATGTTTTTCAAAGAGAAATTGACAAGCAAGTGAATCTTGCCATTGAAGAAGCAGATGCCATTCTCTTTATGGTTGATGCTACGGACGGCGTTACCGGGATGGATGAATCCATGGCACAACTTTTACGCCGCTCTGAAAAACCAATCTTTCTCTTGTTGAATAAAGTTGATAATGCTATGCAACAAGAGCAAACCTTGGAGTTTTATGCGCTGGGTTTTGAAGAATTGTACCCACTCTCGAGTATCAACGGAAGCGGAACCGGTGAGCTGCTCGATGACTTGATTGCACAGTTGCCTCAGGAAGAAGAGGAGGAAACGGAAGCACTGCCTCGATTTGCAGTTGTAGGCCGTCCGAATGCTGGCAAATCTTCTTTCATCAATGCTTTGATCGGGGAGGACCGCTATATTGTTACCGACATTGCTGGAACTACAAGAGATAGTATCGATACCCAATACAATCGTTTTGGCTTCGATTTTAAATTGGTCGATACAGCAGGGATTCGAAGAAAATCCAAAGTCAAAGAAGACATTGAGTTTTATTCGGTCATGCGCTCGGTACGCGCCATAGAAAATGCAGATGTTTGTCTATTGGTAGTCGATGGCACACGCGGCTTCGATGGTCAAGTTCAAAATATATTTTGGCTGGCCCACCGCAATCACAAAGGCGTTGTAATTCTTGTCAATAAATGGGATTTAGTTGAAAAAGATACCCATGCGACAAAAATCTATGAGGCTGAAATTCGGAAAGAAATCGCCCCGTTTACTGACGTACCCATACTTTTTATATCCTCCCTAACCAAGCAAAGGATATTTAAGGCTGTTGAAACAGCAGTGCGTGTTTACAATAACCGCTCGAGAAGGATACCCACAAAGGCATTTAATAATGAAATGCTACCCATTATAGAAAAATATCCACCCCCTTCGTATAAAGGGAAATTCGTCAAAATCAAATTTTGTACGCAACTACCTACTCCGCATCCCCAATTTGCCTTTTTCTGCAACCTCCCCCAATATGTGAAAGACCCTTATCGTAGATTTTTGGAAAATAAATTACGTGGGCGCTATGATTTTAAGGGTATCCCCATCCAAATCTTTTTTAGAAAAAAATAAACTACATTTTATCTTTTAATTGGAGTAGCGTGGCTTTGATATGCTCTAGCTTGGCAAGGACTTCTTGTTTGGAATCGCCTGCTGCTTGAAGGTGTAATTGTTTTTTTGCCCCCTCAAGGGTCATCCCCTTTTCTTTTACCAAATGATGAATAAACTGTAAGGTTCTAACCATCTCAGGGGTATATTTGCGGGTGCCACTACTTTTTTTCTTGGGTTGAATTTCTTTGAATTCTTTTTCCCAAAAGCGGAGTAAAGAGGGTTGTACCTTAAATGCCTTTGCAACCTCACCTATAGAATAATATCGTTTTTCGGGAAGGTCTATATGCATTTTAATCCATGGATTGGTTTTCTTGTCTTGACTGCGTCAATAGTGCATCAAATTCTTTTTGAGAGAGATTTCCGTAGTAGAAATTGAGCGGATTAATTTTTTTATTGTCTTTAAAAATTTCGTAGTGTAAATGGGGCCCCACAGAACGCCCCGTATTCCCTACATACCCGATGATATCTCCCCGTTTCACACGCTGTCCTCTTCTTACATTGTATTTATTCAAATGGGCATATAAGCTTACATAGCCAAATCCGTGGTCGATACGGATGTGTCTTCCATATCCTGAAGAGCGATTATCGGCTCTTTTTACAATACCATTTCCCGTTGCATATACAGGCGTTCCTCTTTTGGCGCTAAAATCCATACCATAATGAAAACGTCTTTTTTTAGTAAAAGGGTCTATACGATAGCCATAGCCTGAGGCCATCCGAGTAAGGTCTTGGTTTTTTATGGGTTGGATAGAAGGGATGGCTTCTAAAAGAGCTGCTTTATTGGCAGCTAAGCGTTCTATTTCATCAAGTGATCGAGATTGGACCACCGTTTGCTTAGACAAAATATCTAAGCGTTTGACTGTATTGATGATCAACTCTGAATTATCAAAACCTTCTAAATCTTTATAGCGATTTACCCCTCCAAAACCGGCTCTGCGCTGTGCTTCTGGAATCGGACTGGCTTCAAAATAAACGCGGTATAGATTATTGTCCCGTTCTTCAATATTTGCTACTACTGCTTCTATTTGATTTAATTTTTTATTTAAAATATCAAATTGAAGTTCGTAATTCTCAAGTGCTCTTTTTTGATTGATTTCTGCAGGGGTATTTATCCAATCTGAATTCAGTAAAATCAGTAAACTGCTGAGTCCAAAGACAAAAGAGGCAAGGATGAATAAGACGATATTAGAAAGCCGCTTTTTGTGGGTAATCTTTATCGGACGGTAAGAGAGGGTTTCCGGATCGTAATAGTATTTAACTTTAGTCATAAAGTTTTATAAATTTTCTTTTCTTTTGCATTAACAATTTATATGACACTCAAAGATATTGTTTTTTTGAGTAAAAAAATGATTTTTAAACCATTGCAAAGATAAGCAACTTATAACAGATAGTAGTTAGCGCATGAAATCCATCGAAGTCAGGCAGCAATTTTTAGATTTTTTTGCAGAAAAGACACATACCATAGTCCCCTCTGCCCCCATGGTAATAAAAGACGACCCTACCTTAATGTTTACCAATGCGGGAATGAACCCTTTTAAAGAGTATTTTTTAGGAAATGCGAAACCGGTGGCTCAGCGTATTGCAGATACCCAAAAATGTCTTCGTGTTTCTGGAAAACACAATGACTTAGAGGAAGTAGGTATAGACACCTACCACCATACTTTTTTCGAAATGCTTGGCAATTGGAGTTTTGGTGATTATTTTAAGAAAGAAGCCATAGAATGGGCTTGGGAATTATTGACGGAAGTCTATAAAATAGACCCCTCGAAGTTGTATGTAACTATTTTTGAGGGTGCAGCTGAAGAACAAATTGAAAAAGATACAGAAGCTTTTGAGATTTGGAAAACCCTACTGCCGGAAGACCGGATTCTACTGGGTAATAAAAAAGATAACTTTTGGGAAATGGGAGACCAAGGGCCTTGTGGTCCTTGTTCAGAAATCCATGTGGATCTGCGGTCTGAGGATGAAAAACAAAAAACACCAGGCGCTGCATTGGTAAATCAAGATCATCCACATGTGGTTGAGGTGTGGAATTTAGTTTTTATAGAATTTAATAGAAAGGCAGATGGAACGTTAGAAAAACTCCCTCAGAAACACATTGATACAGGTATGGGTTTTGAGCGTCTTTGTATGGTGCTTCAAAATAAAACTTCTAACTATGACACGGATGTTTTTACCCCTCTTATCCGTGAAATTGAGTCGCTCACCAAAACAACCTATGGGAAAAGTGAAACTACAGACAGGGCCATCCGTGTCGTAGCAGACCATTTAAGAACAGTTTATTTTGCCATTGCCGACGGACAGCTGCCCAGTAATAATGGAGCAGGCTATGTAATAAGAAGAATATTGAGAAGAGCTATTCGCTATGGTTTTACTTTTTTAAATCAAAAAGAGCCTTTTATCTACCACCTAGTTCAAACTTTGAGCAAGCAATTGGGCAAGGCATTTCCTGAACTTATAAAAGAACAACAATTGGCCTTTAATGTTATCCGTGAGGAAGAGGCCTCATTTTTAAAGACTCTTGACCAAGGCCTACTTCTATTGGAAACACTCCTTAAAAATGCGAAGAATAAAGAAATAGATGGGATCAAAGCCTTTGAATTATATGACACTTTTGGGTTCCCTTTTGATTTAACGGCATTAATAGCCAGTGAAAGGGGGTATACGGTAGACGAAAAAGGCTTTAAAAGTGCTATGGAGACACAAAAAGCACGCTCAAGAGCTGCTGCAGCCACTAAGTCTGGGGATTGGGTCCTTTTAAAGGAAGACGACGCAGAAGAATTTGTTGGCTATGATCATCTTAAAACCCAAATAAAAATTACCCGTTACAGAAAAATGTCGTCAGCCAAAGAGGGAGATTTCTATCAGCTGGTCTTTAATCTTACACCTTTTTATCCTGAAGGTGGAGGTCAGGTTGGTGATAAGGGATATTTAGAATCGCCTAACGGGGATGTTTGTTATATTCTAAATACTAAAAAAGAAAATAATTTAATTGTCCATCAAACCAAAACAATTCCGGATCAGCTAACGGGTATTTTTACCGCCGTTGTTGATGAAAAACAACGCAAACGTACTTCATGTAACCACACCGCAACACATTTAATGCATCAAGCATTGCGCACTGTATTAGGGACTCATGTAGAACAGAAAGGGTCAATGGTACATTCGGGAATGTTTCGTTTTGATTTTTCTCATTTTGCAAAAATGACCAGTGAAGAATTAACCGCCGTAGAACAATTTGTCAATGCAAGAATTAACGAGCAAATTGCCTTACAAGAGGATCGAAATACACCCTATCAGAAAGCGATAGAGAGAGGGGCCATAGCACTTTTTGGAGAAAAATATGGAGATACGGTTCGCACCATACAGTTTGGGCAGTCTATAGAATTATGTGGTGGGACACATGTTCAGAATACCTCGGAGATCTGGCATTTTAAAATTTTAGGAGAAAGTGCAGTAGCTTCTGGAGTTCGCCGAATTGAGGCCATTACAGGAGATGCAGTAAAAACCTATTTTGAAACGCAAAGCGAACTTTTAGAGCAGGTAAATCAATTACTGAAACAAAACCAAGATCCACTCAAGGCGATTGAATCATTGCAGCAAGAAAATAATACGCTTAAAAAAGAAATAGCAGCGCTTGCTAAAATAAAAATAAACGCACTTAAAGATGCATTAAAAGCAGCGGCTAAAGAAGTTCAAGGGATTTCATTTATCGCCAAAGAAGTAGATTTAGACGCCCAAGGAATGAAGGACTTATCTTTTGATTTGGGAGCGGATTTAGATCGTGTTATTCTGGTTTTAGGCTCTAATAAAACAGGGAAGCCCTTATTGAGTTGTTATATTTCAAAATCTATAGTGGCGGAACTTAACAAAGACGCAGGCGCCATTATCAGAAAATTAGGCACTCACATTCAAGGAGGAGGAGGGGGTCAAGCCTTTTATGCCACCGCCGGTGGTAAAAATACTGAGGGCTTAGGAGCTGCTCTTGCTGCCGCAGAAGCAGCTTGTTTTGACTAAAGACTCTGAATTAGCTGAGGGGGAAAATTTTGAATTATTTCTTGCACGAAAAGGGCAATGCGCTCATCTCTATTTTTCATATTTTCCTGAATACCCCCATAACCTTTACCTTGCCAAATCAGCTGTTTACTTACCCCGTCGATAATATTGATATATAAAGTCCCCTCTGTTCGCATGCTCACTGTATTATTGTTAGGACCCCAAAACCAGGGATTGAATCCCCAACCCCAACCCCAGCCCCAGGAATTGAAATTGTTGATATAAATCTTTTCTTTCGCTTGGGTGGTAAAAC
>WTIP01000107.1 GCA_011525195.1 Flavobacteriales bacterium
AATTCAAGTTATATTATTTTTTGGTCTATTGAGTAATACGCTTGTAGGGCAAAATATTTCAGTCTCTGGTACCGTATATGATGCAGATACGAGAGATCCTATTCCAGGAGCTGCAGTAGTCATTTTAAATTCAACTCAAGGAGTTGTTTCAGACTTTGATGGTAATTTTTCTATACAAGCTTCTATCGGTCAATCTCTCTCAGTAAGTGCTTTAGGTTATCAAACAACTACTATTGAAATCCTTCAAAAAGACACTTTCATTATTAGACTTGTGCCTAATAATGAATTGGATGAAATTGTTGTAGTAGGTTATGGGAGCCAAAAAAGAAGCAATGTAGTTGGCTCTGTCGCTTCGGTAGATGTAGATCAGGCCATTCAAACCCCAACTACTAATGTTTCAGAATTACTTAGAGGTCGAGCTGCAGGTGTTCAAGTAAATTTGGGAGATGCGCGCCCGGGTGGTAATTCAAATATTGTTATTAGAGGTAATGTCTCTGTAGCAGGAGGAAATAATCCTTTAATAATTGTTGACGGTTTACCTTATGATAACCTCAATGACATTGCTCCCGAGGATATTAAAAATATTGAGGTTTTAAAAGATGCTGCCTCCACATCCATTTATGGTGCTAGAGCATCAAATGGGGTAATTCTCATCACTACAAAAAAAGCCGTTCAAGGTTTTACTACATTTAATTATTCTGGTTATGTCACAAGCCAGACCTTGACGAGAAATTTTGATATTTATGACGGTCCCGGATTCTATCAATTTCGGACCGATGCATGGAAAGCGCGTTTAAATTTGGAGAATCCCCCTTTACGATTTGTATGGAATGAATTTGAATTAGATCTGATTAAAAATGACAATATTGTTGACTGGGAAAACCTAGCCCTTAATGACGCATTATTAACTAGCCACTCATTGAGCTATAGTTCTGGAACAGAAAATTCTAAAATTTATTCAAGTTTAAACTATTTTACCCAAGACGGAATAATTCCAAATTCTGGTTTTGATCGGCTCCAATTTAAACTCAACTACAGTCATCAACTTTCAGAAAAGCTGAGTATGGATGGAATTATCAATATTCAGAATGCAAATCAAAGTAGGGAAACAGGGGGTCTTTTTTTAGTAAACCTGAGTCCAATAGCCAAGCCTTTTGATGAAAATGGTCAGTTGGTAAAATATTTCCTAGGACAAGAAAATGCCGCTGCGATTAATCCACTTTGGGATCAAAGAGAATCTTCAGATGAAACTGAAACAAATCTGACTGATCTAAGCCTTAGGTTTAACTATAATATTTTACCTCAACTCACCTATTCACTTAAAACTTTTTACAGAAATCGAAATACAGACCAAGGCACCTATCGATCTTCTCTTCATTCAGCAGGAGATGAAGGCAATAATGGAATTGGTGTTTTAATTGATACCCAATACAAACAAGCCTTAGTGGAACATATTTTAAATTATCAAATATTAGAAGATGATTTACACAATATAAATTTTACAGGAGTCCATTCCTATGATGAGCAAAATTTCAAATACAATCAATTAGATAAATCAGATTTTGTAAATGATGCACTTGGTTTCAATGGATTAGCCTCAAATCTACTCAATAATTTTAGAGAGGTATGGAGAAGAAGAATCCTCTCCTATATGGGACGTTTTCGATATTCTTATCGAGATAAATACCTAGTTGAAATGACAACTCGTGCTGATGGAGCCTCTGTTTTTTCTGAAAATAATAAATGGGGATGGTTCCCTGCTGTATCTGCTGCCTATAAGCTAGGTCAAGATTTAAGCCTTGACGCTGTAAATCAATTAAAACTGCGACTCAGTTATGGGGCTACAGGTAATCAAGGTATTAATCCCCTTGAATCACTGGGTGTAGCGAACTACAGTCCCTATACTTTTGGAGATTTAACGGTGAGTGGTTCTACTGCTTCTTCAAGGTTGAGAAATCCTAACTTAAAATGGGAAACAACAACTACTCTAAACAGCGGTATTGACTTTGGATTCTTCTCAAATAGAATAAGTGGAACAATAGAATACTACAAATCCAACACCACTGATCTTTTATTAGACCGACAGCTAGCGACTTCTTCTGGATATGCGGTGACGCGTTTCAATGTGGGAGAATTACAAAATACAGGTTTTGAGTTTACATTAAATAATACTTTAATTCAAACAAGTGAGGTAGATTTTGACTTAGGAGTTATATGGTCTACCAATCAAAATAAAATGATTGCACTCACTGGGGAAACACAAATAAATCCAGATACGGGTAATACCTATTTTATTGATATTACAGATACCTCGGGCAGAAGACTTTCAATTGGTCAATCTATCAATAGCCTTTGGATACCCGAATATGGTGGTATTTATCAGGAAGCGGATTTTCTAGAGGGCAGCCCAATAACGCCTCGGGTGGGAGCAAAACCAGGGCATATTCGAGTAATTGATCAAAATAATGATGGCGTTTTAGATATAAAGGATAATATTTTTATCAATGCTGATCCCGACTGGTATGGATCGATAAATGCAACATTACGTATTAAAAACTTTGACCTCTTTATGGACTGGTATTTTGTTCAAGGGGTTACTCGTATAAACTCCGTTTTAGCAAATGGAGAGTATTGGAAAGCATCTATAAATGGTCCAATAGTTCCTTATTATACATCAGAAAGCCCTTCAACCCAATGGCCAGCAGCAAATGCTAGTGCTGCTTGGTTAAAGTATTTGACTTCTTTTGCCGCTCAAGACGCTTCTTACCAAAGACTAAGAACGTTAACTGTAGGTTATAATTTTGGGAATATGCTAAATGAATTTTTTAATGTCAAATCAGGGCGTTTGTATTTTACTGGAACCAATTTACTCACCTTTACAGATTTTTTATCCTACTCACCTGAGCAAGATTTAAATGCGGGAATATTTCCAGAAACATTAAATATGACACTTGGAATTAAATTAACATTCTAACCACGTGAAAATGAAAAATTTAAAATTTTTACTTTTATTCATAGGCTTGGGATTCTTAAATTCTTGTTATCAAGAAGATTTTCTAAAAGACGAATTACTCTCAAATAATTCGGTAGATTTTCTTTATTCAAGTCCAGAGGGGATTGCAAATGCTGTTGTAGGTTTATATTCTTTAAATAGAGAACCCTATCAAAGAGATTGGTTCAATGGTGCAATCCCGCTCATTCTTCAAGCTAAAAGTGACCTCTCTGCGGGTGTTGATGGAGAAATCTCATTATTTAGTAATTGTTTTTGGGGGTGTGGCATTGATGGAGATTATGGAACCGAAGCAGCTTATGGATATCTTTGGGCGCATAATTATCGGATTATTGATATTACCAATAATATCATCAATGGTGCTTCTGGCTTACTAAATAGTGAAAACTCAAATCCAGCTTTACTCAATAGCGTTGCTGAAGCAAGAACTTTTAGGGCGCAAGCATATTTCACGCTCTACCGTCTTTTCAATAATATTTATCTAAAAACTGAGCCTACAAATCCTGAAACTGCCTTTGATAGGCCTGAAAATAAATCTTCCAAGGAAGAAATTTTTAGCCTCATTAGGGAGGATTTAGAATTTGCAAGTCAAGAATTACCCTATACTACTGATCAGTTTGGAAGATGGACCAAAGCTGCTGTTGACCATCTGAGAGCTAAAGTCGAAATGTGGGATAATAATTTTATAAAAGCGGCAGAAATTACTGACGATATAATTGATAATAGTCCACATCAACTGGTAGGGATTAATCAAGTTTTCGAAGGCGCAATAGATCATCCTGAAACATTATTTGCTATAAACTTCAAAAAAAACGCGGTTGGTGGTGGTGCGTGGCATCAGATGAACTGGCAGACCGTAGCTCACTATTCTGCTGTCCCTGGTCTTGTTCAGTCTGTTGAAAATGGTGGAGATGGATTTGGCTTTATTACGCTCAATCCCTATGCTGTAAATCTGCTTAATGAAAATAGTAATGATCAGCGAATAGGAAACTACTATATTTTTAATTATCTGTATAACGATCCAAAAACACTCCCATCTGGAAAAACCATAGGGATGCCGCTAGATGCGTATAAAAATAGCGCAGAAAATGATGACTTTTTCTTGTATTTCAAGAGGCAGAGTCCCGGTGTAATTAAGTTTTTAGATAAAAATATAGACCCTACAGACCGGATGCACTTTAAAAATATTATGGTTTATCGTTTAGCAGAGACTTACTTGATAGGAGCAGAAGCCCATTTTGAGAATGGAAATACCTCCAAAGCCCTAGAATATCTTAATGCGATTCGTCAGCGGGCAGGCATAAATCGGCTTTCTTCGATCTCTATTGAAAGTATTTTTGACGAACGGGCACGTGAACTTGCTTTTGAGGGACAAAGATGGTATAGCCTTAAAAGAAGAGGCATTTTATATGACTATTTAATGGATCATATGAATTCTGATCTTCTTAATGAGTATTACTCAAGAAATCACATAAACCCAAAAGAAGTTTATCAGCCCTATATGGTTAATCTCCCTATTCCCCAAGGGGTGCTTGACCTTTTAGGAACAAATTACCCTCAAAACGTGGGATACAATTAAAAAATTAATATTAAACCAAAACCTATGAAAACAAAAATTTATTTTTTAACTCTATTTGCCTTCCTTATTGCTTTCTCATGCAGTAAAGAAGAAGAAGAAACACCAAAAATTTCTATTGAGCTCCCCGAGCCAGATGAGCCGGAGGCTACACCTGAATTTGTTGAAGGTATAAATCCAAACCTAAATAGTGGCCCTATTACTTTTGAAGATGAAGGTCCCAGTTTCCAAGAAGAGGATAGACAGCCTGATGATCGAAGCGCGGGTAACTGGAGTCGATTTGGTGGGGTAGATGAAACAAACATTTCAGTATCATATTCAGAAAATCCTGGAACTAATAGTATTAATAATTCTAGCAGGGTACTTAAAATTTCTGAACCTGTAGGGGTTCAGTCCTGGGCAGGTTTTTATTTTATGCTCGAGGAAAAAATTAATTTCCCTTCTGGAAAAGAGGCCATAGCGGTCCAATTTTATTCTCCTGGACCTGACCACAATGTCCTTTTAAAACTAGAAGATGAGTTAGTCAATGGCACTGAGGGTAAAAAGTCTACCGGTGATCTTTTTGCTGTAACCACAGGTACAGGATGGGAAACACTCGTCTTTAATATTCCGGAATTGGAAGGAAGAGATGGAAATTATAATACGATAACCATGATTTTAGGTTATGGGATTACAAATGATGCTGCTGTAAATTATTATGTTGACAATTTTGATTTCGCAACACCCGTAGAAGTAATTGCAGCAGCTGCGCCCGAAGATGCGCCAGAGGTTCCTCTTTATAGTGCAGAGGAGGTTATTTCTATTTTTAGTGACGCCTATACAGCTGTTGAAGGAGTGAATTTAAATCCAAATTGGGGGCAAAGTACCGTAGTAACGGAAGAAATTATAGCTGAAAATACAGTATTAAAATATGAGAATCTAAATTATCAAGGTACAACATTTGAAACTGCTTTAGACCTCTCCTCAAAGACAAAAATGAATCTGGATTATTTTTCAAGTGATGCAACAGTACTTAAAATATTCTTGATTAGTCCAGATGGAGATGACCAAGATGATGCTGCTGAAGAGACGTTTTATGAGTTGGATTTGACAAATTCAAGTCAGTGGAATAGAGCAATTATTGATTTAAGTCATTTTGCTGAAATCGTTGATTTAAGTGAAGTATTCCAACTAAAGGTAGAAGGTAATGGTACCGTTTATTTAGACAACTTATTCTTCTACGGAGGGACAGCCACTTCTGGAGATAAAACTGCCAATACTTATGAAGGTGCTTTTGGAGGGGCTACTGTAGTGGATGGAACGTTTAATTTCCCTTCATCAGCTGAAGCATGGGCAGGATTTGCAGATCTCACCCCTGCAGTATTGTCTTTCCCTCATGGAGGTAAAATTACTTTCAATGCTGCAACAGCTGGTACAGATGTAACACTCAATTTTAAATTTGAGCGTCTGGCATATAATGCTGAAGGCAATGAAGCTGCTGACACCGAACCTAGTTTTTTCACAGAAAATATAACAATCTCAGGTTCAGATACGACAGCGTATACATTAACTATTGAGCCTCAAGATTTAGAAAATACCTATGCTTCACACTTATTGTATCTCATTACACGTGATGCTGAGGTAACACTTAGTGATATCG
>WTIP01000033.1 GCA_011525195.1 Flavobacteriales bacterium
AGTACAGTAGCGGTACAAACAGGAATGCCATTTCATAGTTCGGTTGCGGCATCTAAGGGGGCTATAGAGGGCCTCACCCGTTCATTAGCGGCTGAATTTGCCCCAAAAATCAGAGTAAATGCCATAGCTCCCTCTTTGGTAGATACACCGATGGCTTCCAAATTTTTAAATAATGAAGTCAAAATAGAAAAAGCAAATGAACGTCATCCGCTAGGTAGAGTAGGAAACGCCAAAGAAATGGCACAGGCTTCCGCCTTTTTATTAGGTGAGGAGAGTAGTTGGATGACAGGAAAAATTTTACAACTCGATGGTGGAATTGGAAACTTGAAATCCTGAAGATGGAAAAATTCACCCTTTTTTGGTTCCGTAGAGACCTCAGATTAGAAGATAATCACGGTCTATTCAAAGCTTTAAATGGGGGGAATAAGGTGATTCCAATTTTTATTTTCGATACTGAAATTTTAGACAAACTACCCCAAAGTGATGCACGGGTAGAATATATATTAATAGCCTTGGGGGCCATAGATCGTGCTATGAAGAGGAACAGATGTAGTATAGGAATGTACCATGGCTCCCCTAAGGCTATTTTTACTAAACTGATTCAAACTTGGCCCATAGAAAAAATAGTTTGTAATAGTGACTATGAGCCCTATGCGCGTAAACGCGATCAAGAAATCCAAGTTTTTTTAGAGGCGCAGCATATTGGTTTTGAAACTTATAAAGATCAGGTGATTTTTGAAAAAGATGAGGTGGTAAAAGAAGATGGATCTCCCTATCGTGTCTATACGCCCTATTCTAGAAAATGGTTATCACAATTTTCTTCTCAAAAGCCTGCCTATTTTCCATCAGCAGATTATATAATGCAGTTTGCTCAAGTTGATCAGCCCTCTATTACCCTAGAAGATTTAGGATTTACCCCCTCAGTTCTTGCACAGCCTCATCATATTGTGAATCAGGAGCTTATTTCCGCCTATGAAGAGACACGAAATTTTCCAGCCTTAGATCAAACTTCGCGCATCGGTACAGCACTCCGTTTTGGTACTGTAAGTACGAGAAAAATTGTCAAACAAGCCGCCGCAAACGACAATCCTACCTTTTTAAAAGAATTGATCTGGAGGGAGTTTTTTATGCAAATTTTGTGGCACTATCCCCATACTTCGACCCAAAGTTTTAAGCCCCAGTACGACCGGATCGAGTGGCGAAATAATCCCGAAGAGTTTGAAAAGTGGTGCCAAGGAAAGACGGGCTATCCTCTTGTAGATGCAGGGATGCGTCAGCTAAACGAAACAGGATTTATGCACAATCGAGTACGTATGTTAGTGGGGAGTTTTCTGTGCAAGCACTTGCTAATTGATTGGAGATTGGGAGAGGCTTATTTTGCAGAAAAACTTTTTGATTATGAAATGTCTAGTAATATTGGGAATTGGCAGTGGGTAGCGGGTTGCGGTGTTGATGCTGCTCCTTATTTCAGAATTTTTAACCCTACAGAGCAGTTGAAAAAATTTGACAAGCAGCATGACTACGTTAACAAGTGGGTTCCTGATTACCAAGAATTGACTTATCCCCAGCCTATTGTAGACCATCCATTTGCAAGAGCACGTTGTTTGACGACTTACAAAGCCGCTTTAGATGCCCAAAAGAATTGAAAAGCATCATTTGCCACATAAAAGATGTAAATATTGTGGAAAGCCATTTAGTTGGAGAAAAAAATGGGAGCGTGATTGGGAAAATGTGCTTTACTGTAGTAAACGATGCAGTGGAGCAGTTAAAAGCAGAGCCACTTAGTGCGTAAAAGTGCAATGTCCTATTTAGATCAATACATCTCCTATTAAGTTAGATAGCCATATGGAAAAAGAAAAGAGAACAGCACTGGTTTGGTTTCGAAATGACTTGAGAATAAGGGACCAACACTCTTTATATGCTGCCTTAAATTCGTACTCAAAGGTAGTGGCTTATTACAGTTTTGACCCCAGACACTATAAAAAAACACCATGGGGGTTTACTAAAACAGGAAGCCATCGTGCTCAATTTTTGATCGAAACTTTGGCTGAACTTCAATACGCGCTTCAGCAACTCAATATCACCTTAATCATCGACCGTAAAATGCCTGAAGAGGGGTTGCTCTATTGGATAGAAAAATTGGGGGTAGGGGCACTCTATTTTCAAAAAGAATGGACTCAGGAAGAATTTGATATTGAAAATAAACTCAAAGAATCTCTTTCTAATCAGATTACATTTTACAGTTGTTATGATCAATTTCTGTTTCATCCCGAGGAACTCCCTTTTCAAATAGAAAATTTGCCAGAAGTTTTTACACAATTTCGAAAGCAATGTGAAAAGCAAAGCCACGTGCGTCCGCTCCTTCCTACTTTGTCTCCTTTGGCCAAAGACAATCTGTTAGAACAGCAATTTCACTTGCCCTCACTTAGTGATTTGGGCCTTGCAGAAAAGACACCTCATCCCAATTCGGCTTTTCCATTTAAGGGGGGGCACCTACAGGGATTAGAGCGACTAAAACACTATTTTTGGGAAACCCAAAAGCTGTCTTTTTACAAACAAACCCGCAATGGTTTAGTAGGGATTGATTACAGTTCCAAGCTTTCTGCATGGCTTGCAAATGGAGCACTTTCTGCAAGAGAAATTTATTGGGAAATAAGAGCATATGAAAAAGAAATTAAAAAAAACGAGTCTACCTATTGGTTAATTTTTGAATTAATCTGGCGGGATTATTTCAAATTTATTGCCTTAAAACATCAGAATTCAATATTTCAATTGGGTGGAATTTTAAAGCAAAATTATCATTGGAAAAACGAGGTTCGTGAAATTGAGAATTGGATAAATGGAAATACTGCTGAGCCTTTTGTAAACGCCAATATGATTGAATTAAAAAAAACAGGTTGGATGAGTAATAGAGGCCGCCAAAATGTAGCCTCATATTTTGCAAAAGAGTGCTACTTAGACTGGCGGATTGGAGCGGCTTATTTTGAATCTCAATTAATCGATTACGATGTACACAGTAATTACGGAAATTGGATGTATGTAGCGGGGGTAGGAAATGATCCTAGAGATCGTAAATTCAAGATAAAACTACAAGCTGAGCGCTATGATAAGGCGGGCAAATTTCAACGACTTTGGAACCAAAATACCCTTTTTGAATGAATGTTAAACTAATTTTGGGAGATCAATTGAATAGTAACCACTCTTGGTTT
Organism: Flavobacteriales bacterium; assembly: GCA_011525195.1. Lineage (GTDB taxonomy): Bacteria > Bacteroidota > Bacteroidia > Flavobacteriales > Flavobacteriaceae > MS024-2A. Next base: position 3,210 of record WTIP01000033.1, read on the forward strand.
CAAAAAGTTGAGCCCTCTACTGTTTTTGTTATCATGGAACTTCGTCAGGAAACTGATTATGCACTTCATCATATTCAGAAAGTAATTGCTTTTTTTGGCGCCATGAGAGCGTTTAATAAGACACTCAAATCCAAAGGACACCAAACCCATTACCTCACTCTTGATGATCCACTCAATACCCAAAATCTAGTAACAAATTTAAAAGAGCTTCTCAAGCATTATAAGGCGACTCAATTTTCTTACCAACAACCCGATGAATACCGGTTAGACCAGCAGTTAAAACAATTTTGCACCACTATTGAGCTTCCCACCCAAGTAGAGGATACCGAGCATTTTTTGACATCTAGAACAGCGTTGACTTCTTTTTTTGAAGGTAAGAAGCAATTGGTTATGGAATATTTTTACCGTATGATGCGGAAAAAATACAATCTGCTCATGCGTGGAGACCAGCCTGAAGGAGGCCAATGGAATTTCGATAAAAATAACCGAAAAAAATGGAAAGGAACTCCGCCAATACCCGCACCTTATTTCCCCAAGCCTAAGGCGCTTCAGCCCCTTTTAGAAATGATTCAAGCTGCAGGAGTAAATACTATTGGGAGCTTTGAGGAATTACATTTTTTATATCCTTTAAGCCGCGAAGAAGCTTTGGAGCAGTTGGATTATTTTTGCGCCGAATTATTGATACATTTTGGAGATTATCAAGATGCTTTACATACAGAAGAAGTCAATTTGTTTCATTCCCGCTTGTCTTTTGCACTCAACATAAAACTGTTACACCCCCTTGAAGTTGTTGAAAAAGTAATTTCCCATTATCGTGCCTCTGCTGATCAAATTGAACTGTCACAAGTAGAAGGCTTTGTAAGACAGATTATCGGATGGAGAGAGTATATGCGCGGGATCTATTGGAGAGAGATGCCTGAATACACACATAAGAATACCTTACAAAATACAAACCCGCTCCCTGACTTCTATTGGACTGCTAAAACCAAAATGCATTGTCTTCATCAAACTATTTCCAATTCATTGGATCATGCTTATGCCCATCATATTCAGCGGTTGATGATTACGGGTAATTTTGCCCTTTTGGCTCAGGTGCATCCCGATCAAGTAGACCAATGGTATCTGGGAATTTATGCCGATGCAATACAGTGGGTCCAACTTCCCAATACACGTGGAATGAGCCAATGGGCTGATGGAGGAATTGTTGCTACAAAACCCTATGTTTCGGCGGCAGCCTATATTCATAGAATGAGCAACTACTGTGATCAATGTACTTATGACAAAAACAAGCGCACAGGCGCTGATGCCTGTCCGTTTAATAGCCTTTATTGGAATTTTTTAGATGACAAAAAATCCTATTTTTTAAAGAATAATCGGATGGCGATGATGTTGCGGCTTTTAGATAAAATTCCTACTGAAGAATTAGTGCAGCTCAAGCTTAGGGCTGCTAAAATCATGAAGTATCCAGATGAATTTTAAATTCAATACATGAAAAAAAAGAGTATCCTTAAGGAAGTACAAATAGACCGTATCATCGAAATGGCTTGGGAAGATCGGACGCCTTTTGATGCAATAGCAACCCAATTTGACTTAAAAGAACAAGAGGTCATTACATTGATGCGAAAAAATCTAAAGCCTTCTAGTTTTAAATTATGGCGCGCTCGAGTGCAAGGACGAAAAACCAAACACCTCAATAAACGGGGGGAGGAGGTTCAAACCTTTAAATGTTCGAGGCAACGCAATATCAGTAATAATAAAATTTCTAAGCGATAGTTTTAGTAACGCACTTCTACCGTCATTCCTACACTGGCGGCACTTACTTTTGACCATTTCCCTTGACTCACCTCTCTCGCAATGAGGGGCGCTCCAAAAAAGCCCCCTGAAAAAAATAAATCCCCTGGCCCCATCTCTTCAATCCATTCAATCGCAATAAAAAAATCTTGATCGATAACAAGCGCATAAGGACTCAGGTCTTTGGTAATAAGCCCAGATTCAATTGCCGTTTCAATAATAATATTTTCATTCAGAAGTGGCGCTGCAGGAAGTCCATTTTCTACACTGTAGAAATTCAGCCTAAAGCGAATGGGTCCATAACTATTTTTTACCAGTGAAAGATTAAATTTTTTTAATATCATGGGGTGCTTCCGTTGCCTCACAATAAAACCCATTTCATTTCCAAGTTTATTTGTGGTAAATGCAGCATAAAGGGCTTTAGAAGTGGTTTTATTACCAAGAATTTTAGATTCAAACTTTTTGGCTTGCGTCTCTATAATTACTTCGTCTAATTCAGTAGGTTTTTCTTTCAATGCGATTAGGAAATGGTCTTGCTCAAGAAATTCTTCTAAATCAAAAGTTTGGGTCTCATAGCCCAGCATGGAGAATTGGAGTGTAGCATTTTTGTGTTGCGCTGGATTTAGAAGAAGTTCAAAATAGCCTTGACGGTCAGAAACGGTTCCAATATTTTCATCTATAAGACCAATATTTACATAGGGAAGGGGATTTTGTGTAGCCTCATCAATAAGTTGTCCAATAATGGGGGTCTGACTTAGGCTAATGAATGGTAGGAAAAGAAAGAAAAGAGCAAAATTACAAAAATTGGGCATAAAGTCAGCACTTATTGTGTTTGTATCCGCGCTATTGAGGCCCCTATATTTTGAAGCCGCTCAACAATGTGCTCATACCCACGGTCAATTTGCTCAATATTGTGTATCGTACTTGTCCCCTCTGCAGATAAGGCTGCGATGAGTAATGAAATTCCAGCGCGAATATCGGGAGAGGTGAGGGTGGCAGCTTGCAGCTGTGATTTAAAATTGTGTCCAATAACAGTAGCCCGATGGGGATCGCACAGTATGATTTTTGCTCCCATGTCAATGAGCTTATCCACAAAAAATAAGCGACTTTCAAACATTTTTTGATGGATTAGAACACTTCCCTTCGCCTGGGTAGCGACAACTAAGATTACACTTAGTAAATCTGGGGTAAAGCCTGGCCAGGGGGCATCAGAAATGGTTAAAATTGAACCGTCGATGAAGTTTTGAATTTCATAGCCATCTTTATGGGCTGGTATAAAAATATCGTCTCCTTTTTTTTCAATTTTTATTCCTAGTTTTCTGAAGACATTTGGCATTTGACCTAAAAATTCCCAGCGTACCTCTTTTATGGTAATTTCACTTTTGGTCATGGCTGCCAAACCTACCCAGCTACCAATTTCTATCATGTCAGGGAGTATTTTATGTTCCGCCCCATTGAGTTTTTCTACCCCTTCGATATGAAGTAAATTTGAGCCAATTCCTTTTATTTTAGCCCCCATATTATTGAGGAGTGTGCACAACTGTTGAAGGTAGGGCTCACAAGCGGCATTATAAATTGAAGTATTCCCTTTTGCCAAAACTGCCGCCATAACGATATTAGCCGTACCTGTAACTGAGGCCTCGTCTAGTAATAAATCTGCTCCTTGGAGTTTTTTGGCTTCAACGGTATAAAAAGAATTTTTTTTGCTGTAATTGTACTTTGCCCCCAATTGAATCAGCCCTTCAAAATGCGTATCTAAACGTCTTCTTCCGATTTTATCGCCTCCAGGTCTTGGGATACTTCCCTTTCCAAAGCGCGCTAGTAATGGGCCCACCAGCATAATTGACCCGCGCAGTCCTTTTCCTTCAGATTTAAATTGCTCAGATTCGAGATAATGAAGGTCAATCTGATCTGCTTGAAATTCAAAACTTCCTTTATGTAATGGAGTTACTTTAACTCCTAGGTTTTTTAAGAGGTCGATAAGTTTATTGACATCTACGATATCGGGGATATTGTGAATTATGACGGGCTCTTTAGTAAGCAAGACCGCGCACAAAATCTGAAGGGCTTCATTTTTTGCTCCCTGTGGAGTAATCGACCCTTTTAATGGTTGCCCCCCTTTGATTACAAATGACTCCATTTTGACCTAATAGCGTTTGCGTTGTTTTCTACGTTGTTTCCCGGAATTGCTTTTTGGGCCGTTACCGTTTTTAGTTTTAAATTTGAGGAGATCTGCGGTTTCGCTGAGTGGCAATTGCTGAGCGGCTACTTTTAATTTTCCTTCAGAAAGCTCATCGAGGTGAGCCAATATGACGGCATCTTCAACAGTATCTTTATTCCAGCTCAAAAAACTTTTTTTCATGTGGTTTGCGATAGTGAAAACCAAGACTTCTTTAAGTTCACCTTCTTCCCAGCGTACCGCTACATCAATCATTCGTTTGATGTTATTTCCATAAAAGCGGTATTTGGGAAAATTTTGAGGATAAGCAAGCTTTTCAGGTTTCGCTTCTAGCACTTCTCTTTCAGGTTTCTCAAATGGCGATTCTACCTCGATATCGAAATCAGCCATAATAAAAAATTGATCCCATAGCTTGTGTTGAAAATCAGGAACATCTCGAAGATGGGGATTTAAATTTCCCATTACCCCAATAATTGCTTTCGCCTTTTTATTGCGTTCTTCAGCATTAGGCTCTGCTTTTGTTTGTTCTATCATGAGGTGAATATGTCTTCCGTATTCGGGAATTATAAGTTGTTTACGCTTGGTATTGTATTGCAAGGTTTCCATTTAAAATTGTACGCGTTAGGTCTTTGGTGATTAATAATTGCAAACTAATAAATTTAAAGCAAAAGACTTCTATTAGTAGACTAAAGTGATATTATACCTTCTAAAGTACTGACTTTCTTGTAGATTTCAATTACTTTATCGGGATTTTCCATTTTTACCTTAATACTTAAGCTGGTAAAACTATTTTTACTTGATAGTTTTTCAGAAAATTCTGGGCTGTATTGATTAAAAAAAGACTTCAATGTATTCAAATGCTCAGACTCTGATTTTACAATAAATTTAAAAAGGTAAGCGCCAGGCCAGGTTTGAGATTCAAGCAGTTGGTCATAAAATCGTGAATAAAATTCGTCAGACTGGTTTTGGGTTTGAGCCAAGGCTTTTACTTTTGTGTAAAGATACGCATTTATTCGCGCTCAGTTTTATGAAAAAAAGAAGAATTGTTATCAGTGGAAGTCCGGGTGGAGGTAAAACAACGCTCATTAATGCATTGGAGGGATTGGGCTATGCAGTTTATAATGAATTTTCTAGAAGTATTATTGAAAAGGGTTTTAAGGAGGGAAAAGGACGTTATTTTTTAACAGACCCTGAATCTTTCAGCGAAGCACTCTTTCTCGGGCGTAAAAAACAATTTGAGGATTTTGAAACTCAGAAATCAAATTTCCCCCATGTGTTTTATGACAGGGGGGTTCCCGATATCTATGCCTATCTCGAAGCCCATGGAAAAGCCTCTTCTAGGTGGGCGAAAATCACCGCCCCTTTTCAATATGATTTTGTTTTTTTAGTAACCCCTTGGAAGGCCATTTACAAAAAAGACGAAGCTCGTATGGAAACCTTCGAAGAAGCTGCACATTATTTTTCTTTTATAGAATCTGTTTATACTAAAAAACACCCTGTTTTCTATCTTCCTGAAGATACTGTAGAGGCACGTTTGGCTTATATAGCAGCGAAATTAAAACAGCATGGATAAAAAAACACTTTTAAAGCAATATTGGGGCCATGCTGCTTTTCGTCCCTTTCAGGAAGAAATTATAGAATCGGTAATGGCCAACCGTGACACTTTTGCCTTACTCCCTACAGGTGGAGGAAAGTCGTTATGCTATCAGCTGCCTGCGCTTTTAAAGCCGGGATTTGTATTGGTTATCTCACCCCTAGTTGCACTAATGGAAGAACAAGTAGCTCGTTTAAATACAATTGGAATCAAAGCGATGTATTTTAAACCTACTTCAAAACGATTGTCATTGAGCCAACAATTAGACAATGCCTTACACGGCAATTTTAAGGTGGTTTATTGTTCACCCGAACGCTTGGATAATTCACTTTTACTTGCTCAATTAAGAAATGCGCCCATTTCAATGATCGCTGTAGATGAGGCCCACTGTATTTCGGAGTGGGGACACGATTTCCGTCCTGCCTACAGAAAAATAAAAGTTTTAAAAAAAGAATTTGCGGGGCTTCCTTTTTTGGTATTGACAGCTTCTGCTACTCCAGCGGTGGTAAAAGACATCCAAGAATTACTAGCGCTCGAAACGCCTAATTTTTTTCAAAATTCTTTTGAGCGTCCAAATATCGCTTATGAAGTATGGAATACAGAAGACACTAGAGCGACTGTAGTGCAACTCTTACATGCACAAAAGGGGAGTAGCATCATATATTGTTATTCTAGAAAACAAACGGAAGATTTAGCAACCTTCCTTACCGAAAACGGATTTCAGGCTGCTTTTTTTCACGCAGGCTTGAATACTGAAGATAAAAAAGAACGGCTTAAAGACTGGCAGCATGAAAAGATTCAGCATATGGTTGCTACTACAGCCTTTGGTATGGGGATTGATAAATCAGAGGTAAGAACCGTTATACATACCTATGTGCCAGAAAGTATAGAAAGCTATTATCAAGAAACGGGAAGAGCGGGAAGAGATGGTAAACCTGCACGCACCTATTTGCTTTATCATCAGGGAGCTCTTTCAGAACTCCAAAGAAAAATTGAGGATCAATTACCCCAACAAGAGGAAGTGAGAAAATATTACCTCAATTTGTGTAACTATTTACAAATAGCCTATGGAGAACTCCCACAAGTTGATTTTGATATAGAGGAGGCAGCTTTTTGTAAGCGCTACCTAGCCTCAGAAAAAAAACTGTATCAAATATTAGATCAACTTGAAAAAACAGGCATTTTAAATTGGTCGGCAGCCTCCGTTCAATACTTTCGAATCAGGTCTAAAGTGAGTCCTGAAAATGCCTTACAGTCAATTCAAACAGGTACTCCTTCTGCACAAGCAATGGAATATTTGATGCGTCATTCTCCTCAGTTTTTTACTACAACTACCTTATTTGATAAACTTGAAATGAGTAATGCATTACGATTATCAGTAGACCGTCTAAGGGCTGCATTGGATGATTTGCAGCAAAGAAACTATATTTCCTATACTGCTGCTTCGACTCATCTCTCACTTCGTTTTCTCATTCCCAGAGAAGACCAGTATACGCTAAGACCTGTACGAGAGGCTCTAACAAAAATAAAATCTCAAAAGCGGCTAAAATCCAACGCTGTGATTCAATATATACAAGAAAAAGAGCAGTGCAGGCGTAACTTTATTTTGCATTATTTTGGTGAAAAACCCAAAAATAATTGTAATCAGTGTAATGCGGATTCTTGTTCGACGGATAATGGTCAATACGCTGATTTACAGACTGAAATAATTGCATTACTTAAAAAGCATCCACATACGATACAGGCGCTTAAACAAAAGTTGTATTTTAAGCCTCAACAACTTGAAGCTGTATTAGCAGCATTAATGGAGTCGCAACAAATAAAGAAAAATACCCAGCACAAATTCTATTGGTCGAATGAATAAAAAACCCTATCCCTCAGTTGTTTTTTTCGGTACTCCTGAATTTGCACGTTACTGTCTCGATTATTTAGTAACAGCAGGATTCCCTATTAAGGCGGTAGTAACTGCACCCGACCGAAAGGCGGGTAGGGGGAAAAAGTTGACACCCTCTGTAGTCAAGCAATATGCACTTGCTCAAAAGCTAACTGTTTTACAGCCAACACACTTAAAAAATGATTTATTTATTGAGCAACTCAGCGCATTGGAAGCGGAATTATTTGTTGTTGTTGCTTTTCGTATGCTTCCTAAGGCAGTTTGGAGCCTACCGGCGCTTGGCACAATAAATTTGCACGCTTCTGTACTACCCAATTACAGAGGGGCTGCACCAATTAATTGGGTATTGATCAATGGAGAAAAAGAAACTGGGGTAAGCACTTTTTTAATTGATGAAGCCATAGATGCTGGTTTGTTACTTCAAACCCGAACACTCCCGATTGATAAAAAGGATAATTTTGGCACACTACATGATAAATTACTTCATCTAGGTGCTCCCTTACTCGAAGAGACCCTTTTAGAGCGTAAAGATCAGCGTTTGATCCCCCAAAAACAGGATGAATCCAAATTTGTAAATGCCGCACCCAAATTAAATACTGAAAATACACGGATTATATGGACCCATTCATTAGAGCAGATTGTCAATCAAATTAAGGGTCTTAATCCCTACCCCGGAGCATGGACGATGTTGACTAATGAAGGGCAGGACTACCGCATCAAAATCTACGAGGCAGAGGCACTTCATGAGGAGGTTATGCATGAGATAGGACAACTCGTCATTAGAGCGGGCCAATTACTCATTTCTACCGCAGAGGGCTATCTGTTGTGTAAAGAGGTGCAGTTTCCGAATAAAAAAAGAATGCGGGTAAAGGACTTGCTAAATGGCTTTAAACTGGGGACAGAGGCAATAATTCATTGAAAAAACCGCTGGTATTATCAACAAAAGGCCTTACTTATCAACAAAAACAGGTATTTCGGGTATTTTTGCTTTCGTCTTTTGAAAATCCGTATAAATTTGTTTATATAACCTTATAAACATTAATAATTATGAACAAAACAGAATTAATAGATGCTATGGCAGCTGATGCTGGCATCTCTAAAGCAGCAGCAAAAAAAGCGTTAGAATCTTTTCTAGGCAGTGTAGGTGGTACTTTGAAAAAAGGAGGCCGTGTGTCTTTAGTAGGATTTGGATCTTGGTCTGTATCTAAAAGAGCAGCACGTGATGGAAGAAACCCACAAACGGGTGCAACAATCAAAATTGCTGCAAAAAATGTTGTGAAGTTCAAAGCAGGAGCAGAACTTTCTAGCTCTGTAAACTAATTTACCTGTATACCTTATAAAAAGCTCCTTTATGGAGCTTTTTTTTATTTTAGACTAAAGTGATGAAACCAGCAAATTTCCTTATCGCTACTCCCACCATTATTGGAGATTATAATTTCCACCGTGCAGCTGTGCTTATTGTTGACTGTAAAGTATCGGGTGAGCTGGGTTTTATTGTAAATAAAAAAATGCCCTATACGCTTGATGAACTTGTCGAGGAGGTCCACAATCCTTTTCCTGTTTATTTTGGGGGCCCCGTAGAACAAGACAATTTATTTTTTATTCATCGACTAGGAAATCAAATCCCCGAGAGCATCCGCCTTCAAGAAGATTTATTTTGGAGCGGCGATTTTCAAACAGTCATAGGTCTAATTGAATCCAAAAAAATAACCCCCGATCAAATTCGTTTTTTCCTCGGCTATAGTGGCTGGTCTGAAGGTCAATTAGAGGCGGAAATTAATGCAGACTCCTGGATTAGGATTGAGTCTATCGCGCTTAATGAGTGGATGGAGAATTCCTGTGAAGATTTTTGGAAAAACCAAATGCGTAAATTAGGAGGGCGCTATTTGCTCTGGTCTAATGCGCCTGAAAATCCATTATTTAATTAACTTGTTTCCTCAAAAAAGGCATTAAATAGGGAAGGTGCTATTTGCATTTGATAGCCTGTTTTTTTGTATTGAGATACAGCTTGAGCGCCAGATGTCAGTGAGAGTACAATTACTTCTGTCGATTTTTGTAATTCAAAAGGATTGACTGCCTGCTCTACGAGGGTACCCCATTTTTCATTTTTTTGAAGCCAGTCATTAAATGCAGCTCTTAGTGCAAAGTCTTGACAGCCTGATTCTAAATGAGGGGTAATGATTTTTGAGGGCTGAAATAAATATAAAGTACCTTGAACAGTTTCTACTAAATTTTTTTCTGTATTCAGTAAAATGCAATCCGACAATCCATTTTCAAAGGCGTAGCGCTTAGCAATTGTATATATAGTAGTATTTGTTGAGGAAAGATTAGAAAGTGAATGAGCCTGTATCCCCGTTTCTTTAAAAAGATCCAAACTGTAGTCCGCTTTTCTATTTTGAGTTTTTAAGGCCTGTACAGACTCAGCACTCATCAAAAATGAAATCCCCTCACTAAAAGGGATGAACTGAATTGTAATCAGGGCTTTATTTTCGAGGTTTTTGTCTGCTTCAACTAACTTTTTGATTTCAGTTTCAAAAAAATCCAGGGTATAGTTGATGGAGATTTTAAAGCGATGCCTTCTAAGCGCAGCGGTAATTCTAAAATAATGGTACTCCCAAAAGAGAAGCTTATTATTCTCAAAACGAAGTAATTCGGTTACTGTACCGACTTTGTGAAGTTTTTCAAGGAGGTCATTAGGAAGCTCTTGATAAGCGGAGACCAGTATTCCATCTGCGTTTAGCATATAGCAATCAACTGGCGCCCAAGACTTGTTTAAGGTCAGAAACAAGATTATCCCAAAGCATTTTAGATTCTTCTAATTCATCTTCTTCAGAAAAGTCAGTGATGATTAAAGAAACATCTTTGGTAATCTCATCTACTTGAATTTTAAATTCGAAATAGTAATCTGCTCCTTCGTCATTTTCCCATTGAAAGCGTACTTTATCATAATTTTTTTTCTGGAGTAATAGGGCGTTCTCTTCAGAATCATCCCATATAAAAGTAAACCGTTCTCCTCTTGAATTTACATTATCGGCAAACCATTCTGACAGTCCAGAAGGGGTGGATAAGTATTGGAATAGCAACTGAGGAGAAGCATGAAAATCATATTCAATAGAAAAACTTTTTTTGGCACTCATAGGGTTAAATTCTGATCCCAATATATTGAAAAAACGGAAAGGACCATATTTATTTTAAAATATTTTCAAAAGGTTGTTGTTAGCGGATTATGTTTTTATATTTGCCCTCTTATTAGGGCGAGGTAGCTCAGCCGGTTAGAGCGTCGGATTCATAACCCGGAGGTCGGGAGTTCAAGTCTCCCTCTCGCTACTCTAAGGTCTTCATTTGAAGGCCTTTTTTATTAGACTGAAATTGAGCATATAAAGGCAACTAAATTCAACGATTTATCTTTTCTTTCAAACAGCCAATTTCATAATAGCGTTAATTTAAGAACCCTCTTTTTTAATTTAGTTCATGAAACGCCACTAATTAGATTTAGCTAATTTTTTATATATTAAAACGATATTAACCATAAACCAATTAAAATGAAAAACTTTAAGACGGTACTTATCGTTACTTTAGTATTAGACATCTTGCAATGTGTCCCATTGGTATTAGCTAAAATGGGAGGTGAGATGAAAGCGCAAATGATTAGTGATTTTAATATACAGGGTTTAGCGACTAGCGCCCCTGCTTTGGAAGTGCTAGATATAATGCTCTATATTTTTAGTTTTATTATTCTGGGATCCATTATTTCAATACTTTATGCCTTGCGCCTCAAAACACTTGAAGGTTTAAAAGCGGCCACTTTTATCTTATTTATTATTCACTTATTTTGGACATTACCAGATTTTGTAACGCTCCTCTCAGGAGGCGCTGCACATCCGCCTCTTATTATTATGCTTTTGACACTAATTCCTGTAATTGGACTTTATTATGTATCACAAAATGGAGTGCTTAAATCGAACTAAAGAAGCATTGAGTTAAAAAACCTTAAGCTCCTGTTAGAGGAGGAGGTTTTTAAAATGTAAGAGGGAATTGTGATAAATTTTATTAAATTTAGATGTTGATCGCAAGTAAATAGCGAATCATAAACCAATTTGTTTCATGGAAAACCGCTTAACATCTAAGCGGTTTTTTTGTTTAAAAGTTTTTTTATAATTTTAAACAATGATTCTCCTTACGGATGAATTGGTTTATGGTTAATAATAAGGGGAGTTAAAGCTCCCCTTTTCTTATTAGATAAAGTACTGGGTTTGAAGGAATGTTTTTGTTGCTGATTTTTGTTTCGTGAAACTTTAAATCCAGTACTTCTTTAAAAGAACCTTTAACTTAGCTAGTGTAGACAATCCCTTTTTATTACGCTTTGTTAATCTTAAAGAAGGCTTGCAGTAAAAACCCTAGTAAAACAGTTATCAAGGCTCCTATAAGATTCAGCCATAAAAAACTGACCGCCTCATAAAAAAATAGAATCAAAATCATGGTTTCGGAAAGCACAGCTGCCCAAAAAACAGCTTTTCCCTTAATGCTTTTGAAAAAAAGTGCCACTAAAAAAATCCCGAGTATTGTACCGTAAAAGACAGAACCGATAATATTAACCAATTGGATCAGGTTTTCAAATAGATCACCTATAGCTGCAAAGACTAGGGCAATAAGCCCCCAAATTAAGGTGAAGCCTTTAGAGGCCAGTACATAGTGGGCTTCAGACTTATTAGGATTATTCCGCAGGTATAAATCTACTGTTGTTGTGGCAGCCAAGGCATTGAGTTCAGAAGCTGTAGAACTCATGGCCGCTGAGAAAATGACAGCCAATAATAGTCCGATGAGCCCTGTAGGCAGGTAGTTTAAGATAAAACTGATAAAAACATAGTCTTTGTCATTAGACTCCTGATCCGGATCTGCCTTTGAAATGAGTTCCTTTGCTGCTGCTCGCTGTGCTAAATTTTGATTTTGAAGGTCCTTAAGCGTTTCTTTCTTTTCGAGTAGTGCTGCTTTTAACTGACGTTGTACCTCGATATTTTCTGCTTCTAAGCGTTCAAATGCAGGGGCTTGAGCCGAGGTTTTTATAGCTGCTACTGCTTTGGGGTTAAAATGCAGTGGCGCCGGTTCAAATTGATAAAAAACAAAAACCATAACCCCTACAAGAAGGATAAAAAATTGCATTGGGACTTTTAAAATTCCATTCATAATCAGTCCCATTTGACTTTCTTTAACTGATTTTCCAGATAAATAACGCTGAACTTGAGATTGATCTGTGCCGAAATAGGAGAGGGCTAAAAATAATCCACCGGTGAGGCCGCTCCAAAAAGTATAACGGCTATTAAGATCAAAGGAAAAATCGAGAACTTGGAGTTTACCTGAATTACCAGCAATTGACAAGGCCTCGCTAAAACCCACCCCTTCTGGAAAAAGATTGATAATAAATCCAAAAGCGAGAAACATTCCTAAGAAAATTATAAACATTTGCTGCTTCTGGGTAACATTTACGGCTTTGGTTCCCCCAATCACAGTGTAGGAAATGACCATGATCCCCACGAGTATTACCAGTAATTTTAAATCCCACCCTAGGACAACACTTAAAATAATAGAGGGCGCATAAATTGTAATTCCAGCAGCCAATCCTCTTTGAACTAAAAATAAAATTGCAGTTAAAGTTCGGACTCTTAAATTAAATCGGCTTTCTAGAAACTCATAGGCGGTATAAACTTTTAGTTTATGATATACAGGAATAAAAAAGAGGCAAATGAGCAGCATTGCAAAAGGCAATCCAAAATAAAACTGGACAAAACCCATCCCGTCATGATAAGCTTGCCCTGGAGTAGAAAGAAAGGTAATGGCACTGGCCTGAGTGGCCATTACAGACAGACCTACAGTCCACCATCGAGCTTGATTACCCCCTTTAAGGTAATCGTTTATAGAGTGATGCGTTCTGTTTTTCCATACCCCATAGAGTACAATAAAAAGCAGGGTAGAAGTCAAGATGATCCAATCCAGCAGCTCCATTAACTATAAATTTGCATAAATAAATAAAACAACACCCAATAAATTATATTGCTGCTTATCAGAAGTAGATAGACCCGCTTTTTCATTTTCCGTAAGAAATTAAATTAGCAAATAGGCGAAAGGCACCGGGAACTCCAGCAGGTAATTCTCTAAAAAAACTCAGCCCTGTAAAGACGAATTTACCTTTTCCATAATCAGCAACTAATAAGCTTCCTTTTTTTGGATTTTCCCCAGGATCATTTAATGAAAGCAAAGGCGTATATTTTGAATCCCACCGAGAAGCAAAATACAAGCCCCGTTCTTGCACCCACCCCTCAAAATCAACAGAAGAAATCGTATTTGGCGTATTAAAAATAGGATGTGTTGTATCTAAAAAAGTAACATTTGAATCTTCATCTGTCACTCGATCTCTCGATATGCTAAGGGGATATGGAGCCATAATAGCGGAGTCAAAACCCCTACTGGTATTGTATTGAATTATGACATTGCCTCCCATTTCTACATACTCCCAAAGGATTTTATTTTTAAACGCCAGAGAGGGGTGTACATTAAAAGCACGAATTCCCACAATTAGAGTAGGATAGTCTTTGATAGTTTCTAAGCGCAGTTCTTCAGGGGTAAATTCAGTCACTTCAATCCCAATATTCCTTAGACTTTCTGCTATTTTATCTCCTGCGCCTTTGAGATAAGCTACTTTATTTACTTTTGTTTCAAAATTAATCTTAACTCCTTTAGAAGCATTAGGTTCCAAAAGATATTGTTTGGAAATATGGGGGTAATCGATTTGTGTCAACTTCATTGAATAAGTTTTTCCCTCGGTTTTTACCTCAGCCTTAAAGACAGCCGTGGCATTGTCAGCTGGCGGTCTGACTTGAAAAACATAATCAGTTGATGCACCCGCTGCTAGGGGGGTAAGTAGTTGTTCTGGAGGATTTACGGTCCATCCCGCTGGCGTCTGTAGTAAAACACGACCTTCTGTAAGTGCCGTATGAGCATTTACCTGAACGCGAACCGCTTTAGAGTTGTTGCTTTCAAAAAAATAAATTTCTTTACTCAATTTAGTCGTGATTTTTGGCAATAATTGAAATCCAGCGACCACCTCACCCTCGACACGGTCTGTCATTCGATAGGTTAAAGGAATAGTGACGGGTAGGGAGACACCCTCAATATTTAAATTAAATACAACTTGAAAGGGATTCGGGGTTTCAGCTAGCCCTTTTAGATCAGTTTGTGTCACTTTATAATTTCCCAAATCTCCTTTTTCTAAGAGCCAATAAGGGGTAGTGATTTTTTTAGTTAATGGAAATTCAAAGGGTAGCTCCCAACTTTGGTTCTTGCTGAGTGTTTGGTTTACTTCCTTAGCCACCGCTCCACTTAGCGATTTCAAACGTACAGGAAGAGGACTCGGATTTAGGGCTTTGAGTTGGACTTTCAGCACCTCTCCAGCTACGCCAAAGGGAGCTTGTGAATTAAATTGTAAGCGCAATCCTAAGCAGTTTTTGATCAAATCTATTAGTTCAGCCCTTTTGATTGAACGCCAATGGACATCTTCAATAGCCGTTACTGCTCGGTAGATTTCAACAAGAGGGGATATATTTTGATGTGGATTCTGAAAATCAAAGTTTGCCAGCAGTTTTTTTGTGCGTTTATGAACTTCAGCACCTCCCTTTATTCGCTTCCAGCTGGTGTCGATCCCTGAAAAAGGGTCCTCTCCTTGTGGTTTTTCACCATTTATCCATTCTAGGTATTCCACTTGACTCCCTAATTCCGGAGCACTACCAAATCCCTGTGATTTGTGTTGACTTCTGCTTTTTGCGGCTACTTCTGCATTGGTTCTTCCCAAAAGAAAATCCGTAGGATTGCTCTCAAGAGCAATCATATTTGACTTGTCAGCCGCTTCAAAACGTGCTTGGCTTCCATAAGCCCACCATGAAGTATTGTAAAATTGTCTCTTGGGTTGCCACAGAGAAACCTTTTCTAATTGTTCAGGAAAAGCATCGGGATCATTAGCTAGATGAAAAGCGGCTTCACTTAGCAAGGCCGAGCTGGTATGATGCCCATGCGTGCTGCCTGGAGTCCTATGATCAAATCGATGGATGATGATATCGGGTTTGAATTGCCGAATTCTGAATACGATTTGAGCAAGTATTTGATCTTTGTCCCAAATTGCTAAAGTTTCCTGTGGATTTTTTGAATATCCAAAATCATTGGCTGTAGTAAAAAATTGCTGTCCTCCATCTATTTTTCGTGCCTCTAGAAGTTCTTGAGTTCTGATAAGACCTAAGCTTTCTCTGAGTTCTGTGCCGATGAGGTTTTGCCCTCCATCTCCACGGGTCATGGATAAATAAGCTGTTCTTGTATTATAGTGATTAGAAAATAAAGAGATCAATCGCGTATTTTCATCATCGGGATGGGCGGCGACATAGAGTACCGCACTTAGGGTATTGAATTTTTGTAATTGTTTATATATTTCAACACTGCTTTGGGAAAAAAGTAGCTTTATACTTAAGAAAGCAAATCCAAAAATTATTGATCTCATAGTTTTTAGTTTAATTCTAAAGAATCTCTATAGCGCTCATCTCCATTATGATTGAGCTGCCAATAAGGTAATTTTAATGTTTTTATGATTGTAGCGGATGTGCTATTTGCTGGATTCTTTAGGTCTATTTCTTGCCAACCCCTTATTCTAAAAGGGGCTGTTTTTTCAAAATCGATTTGAAGTTTACGGTTTAATTCTGGGTAGCTAAGCTGATAGCTCAGATGGGTTTCATAAGTTTCGAGGACTGCTTTAGCTTGATAAAATTTTAAGGGTTTATGTAGTAATCTTATATACTCAAAAGCGGGAAGTACTTCCATTGCTCCTAGGGGAAGAAGCTCAGGATTGATTCTGATCCAATGCCATAACTCGTCCTCTGTGAGGCCATTTTTTAGATGTATATTTTGGTCTGCTTCTCCTTCAAAGTAAGAGTGACTTTTAATGTGAAGGGTATTTTTTTTATTTAGTTGAAGATAAGCTTGGCCACACCATTCCTGTATCGAGGTGGAGATTTTTGCAAGTGGGTCTTTTTGATCCAAATAGGTGAAGGAACTATTCATAATCGAATAAGGATAGACACCCGTAATGAAATTTTTAGTCCGATTGAGTTTTAACGCTATTTTTGATTTTTTAGACTTTTGATTGGCTTTAACCTGCGTATCGGTCAAAAAATCTTCTGTAACAAAAATCAATACTGCTTCTCCACTACGGTCCTCTCCATAACGTGATTGATTGAGTTTAAAACTACTAATCTCCGCAGTACCGTCAAACCAGTAGGTTTTAAATTCTGGACTTAGACTAAAGTCTTGATTAATAGACGTTTTACTATTCTGAGGCTGACAGCCCAAACTCAAAATCGATAAAAAAAGAAAGCGGTATTTCATACTAGATGTAAGGTATTGGATTTTTTAAAATGTGGCCCATTTCTTTGTTAGTTCTTCCAATTTTTCAAAAACTTGCGCTACAGGCAAACCGATAATATTGGTATAGCTTCCTCGAATTGAATTTACAAATCGAATTCCAAATGAATCTTGTATTCCATAGGCTCCTGCTTTGTCAAGCGGGGAGCCTGTGGCAATATAGGCATCTATATCCGCGGTTTTGATGTTAGAAAATACGACTTCTGAACAGCAACAGAGACTGTCCCATCCGCCTTTGTGTAAAAAACCAACAGCGGTCATGACTTGGTGGGTATCTCCTGACAATGCTTGAAGCATCTGTTTGGCTTCTTTTTTATTTTGCGGTTTACCTAAGCATTGATTTTGATGCCAAACAATAGTATCTGCTGTAATTATAAGCTGTTTTTCCTTTAATTGAGACTTGAAGGGTTCAGCTTTAAGTTTTACGAGATGCTCTACAATGGCTTGTCCTGAAAGAGATTCAGGAAAAACCTCTTCAACGGGGAGGACTTGCTGCGAAAAAGGAATACCCATTTCTTCAAAAAAAGCCTTCCTCCTTGGCGATCCCGATGCTAAAATGATTTCAAAAGCCCCTGTATTCATAGATACTACTCTTTACCTGCTCCAATTTCTAGGTTCCATTTGCCTTGAACCCGCAGTACTTGTTCTATAATTTCTCTCACACAGCCTGCCCCTCCTTTTTTAGGTGAAATATAATCTGCTATTTCTTTTACATCAGTGGCTGCATCTGCAGGGCAACAGCCCAAGCCAACTTTTTTCATGACAGGAATATCCAATAGATCATCTCCGATGTAAAGAATTTCTTGGGGATTAAGGTCATAACTGTCAATTAAGTCTTGGTAAGCCTCAATTTTGATATGGGAATCTAAATAAATATCATAGATCCCTAACTCCTCGAAAATAGCTTTAACTGCTTGATTTCGTCCCCCTGTGATAATGGCAATTTTAAAGCCATTGATCAATGCATATTTCATCGCATATCCATCTTTGGTATCAAAAGAACGCAGCAATTCACCGTTTGAGTGAATGAGTATTTTCCCGTCAGTAAGTACTCCATCTACATCGAAGATAAAAGTTTTAATATTCGGCAAAAGCTGTTTGTAATTTTTCATTTTTCGATATTTTTTTGAATTGATTTTGTGAGCAGATCGTAAATAGTTATGAGCTCGGGATCAGTAAGGAGTTCTCGATGAGCCGCAAGAGTCTTGGAATCATTTCGCAAAGCGGGACCCGTTTGTGCCTGTTGTGGACTCAAAACCTCTAATTTATCAATTGTTTCTTTAAGCAAGGGCTTAAGGAGGTCAAAAGAAAGATCATAATGGGCACAAATCTGCTCAGCCTGAACCAATAGGTGATTGGTAAAATTATTTGCAAAAACAGCTGCTAGATGCATGGCTAAACGTTTCTTTGAATCAAGAACTAAAGGATTGGCTTTTATTTGATTTGCTAGTTTTTTTAAAAAAGTGAGATCGTCTGGCGAGCTAGATTCAATTCCAATTGAAATCTTTGAAAAGTCAATTCGACGGTCTGAGCTAAAACTCTGAATGGGATAAAAAACCCCTTTGCGTTCTTGTTTTTTGATACGTGTGAGCGGTCTTCCTCCAGCAGTATGTACCACCAATGCAGACAGTGGGAGTTGTGCTGAAATTTCTTCTATTGCGTCATCTGCAACTGCTAAGACATAACAATCTACTTCTTCTAATGCGACTATTTGATTTACCAGAGTAACCCCTTCATCCGTTTGGGGAAGATTCGATTTTCTGTCCATCCATTGTAGGATTTCAACTTCTGGTGCGACTAAAAATTCACGATAAAGTTGTCTCCCAAGATTGCCAGCGCCGATTAGAGAAAGTTTCATAAACTGAGCATAAAAATACTAAAACCTCATGGAGGAGTCTAAATTTTAAACTGATTTTCGAGGCTGTAGTTCGAGCGCGAATAAAAATTAGTTAACTTTAATTACCTCAAATTTTACTGTATGAAAACCTACACCCTTATTGAACGATTTTACCTCAATCATTTTTATCTAGTGATGCCTCTGGCACTTATTTTATTGTCCTGTATCGGGGGTTTTGCCGTATATTTTATTACCGCCAAAGGAATTTCACTTTTCAATTTACTGCAACTTTTTCTCGCAGTTGCGGCCGCCATGCTTTATTTAGTCGCTGTACTGGCTCAATTGAACCCTAAAAAAAGCTTTCTTTTTTTCTTTAGCGGCCTTTTATTAGAGGCTTTTTTGCTCTTGTTTAATCTCTTTTTTTAAACCTGTTCTGCGTTCTTTTTTTTGACACACAAAGCGTATATTTGCATTTCGAAAGCAGATGTATAAATGTCGCAAGAACGCATATTAAACCTACTTTTTTCAACACGCCTTACTGCAGTTTTATTTCTGGCTTACCCTACAGCTATGGCATTTGGAACTTTTATAGAAAGTGGCTATAGTACAAATACTGCCAAGATTTGGATTTATAATGCCTGGTGGTTTGAACTTCTTATGGTATTGATGGCAGTCAATTTTATTGGTAATATTTTTAAATATCGTCTATTGAGAAAAGAGAAGTGGGCTGTTTTAGGACTGCATCTTTCCTTTCTACTCATCCTCCTTGGGGCTTTCGTTACCCGCTATTTTGGTTATGAAGGAGTAATGCCGATCCGAGAAGGTGCTACTGAAAACCAATTTCTTTCTGAGAAAACCTATCTGACTGTTTATGTGGACGGGCAAATTAATGGGCAGGCACGAAGAAAAAAATTAGAAGGAGATCTCTTACTCTCAGAGCATGTAGATAACAGTTTTAGTTGGGAAAATGATTTCAATGGACAAGCGTTCAGCATCCGCTATATAGACTTTATAGAAAATGCCACTGAGGGACTCGTACTCGATGAAACCGGGGACCGCTTCCTTAAAATTGTAGAGGCCAGTGATGGAAATCGTCATGACCATTACTTAAAAGAAGGTGAAATTGTCAATATCCACAATATTCTATTTACACTCAATAAGAGACAGGAAGGGGCTATAAATATTAAGCTCGA
>WTIP01000006.1:0-21622 GCA_011525195.1 Flavobacteriales bacterium
AGGAGCAGCAAGTATTGATTTAGAGGGCTTTAAATTGATCTTCAACAAATTTGATGAGGTCCTTAAGTCTAGTGGTTTAATTACCACAGAAACAAAGATAGGAGATACTTTTGATTCAGAACTGCACGAAGCGATTACTCAAATTCCTGCTCCTTCTGAAAAAGAAAAAGGAAATATTATCGATATTATTGAAACGGGTTATCAGCTTGGCGACCGTATTATTAGATATCCAAAAGTGGTCGTAGGCCAATAATTTATGAAAGAAGATTATTACGAAATTTTAGGAGTCTCCAAAAATGCGTCCGCTGCAGAGATAAAAAAGGCCTATCGAAAAAAGGCCATTCAGTATCACCCAGATAAAAATCCTGACGATAAGTCGGCAGAAACCAACTTCAAGAAAGCAGCTGAGGCCTATGAAGTCCTAGGTAATGAGGACAAGCGTGCTAAATATGACCAATACGGTCATGCTGCCTTTGAAGGGGGGCAAGGCTTCGGTGGGGGTATGAATATGGATGATATTTTCAGTCAGTTTGGTGATATCTTTGGGAGTGCTTTTGGAGGAGGGGGCTTTGACTCAGGCGGTTTTGGTGGAGGCGGGCAGAGAAGAGCCCAAGGAACCAATATGCGTATAAGAGTAAAGCTTACCTTAGAAGAAATTGCAAAAGGGGTTGAGAAAAAAATTAAGGTTCCACGTAAAGTTCAAGCACCAGGGGTGCAATATGGAACATGTTCTAGCTGTAACGGTAGGGGACAGGTGATGAAAATCACAAATACTATTTTAGGCCGAATGCAAACTTCAACAGTCTGCTCAGCTTGTGGTGGGAGTGGTCAAACCTTATTAAATCGTCCTGCAGGCACAGACCCGCAGGGAATGATCAAAAAAGAAGAAACCGTTTCAATAAAAATCCCTGCCGGAGTAGAAGAAGGAATGCAACTCAAAGTAAGTGGAAAAGGAAATGAAGCCCCTGCCAATGGAATATCAGGGGATTTATTGGTGCTGATAGAAGAACTCCCACATGATTCATTTGTGCGTGAAGGAAACCATATGCACTATGATTTGTATATCAGTATTTCAGAGGCGGCCTTGGGAATTTCTAAAGAATTAAAATTACTAGAGGGTAAAGCCCGAATCAAACTTGAACCAGGGATTCAATCTGGGAAAACCCTTAGACTTAGAGGTAAGGGACTGCCTAGTGTCAATGGTTATGGTACAGGAGATTTGCTTGTTCATGTGAATGTTTGGACACCAAAAAAGTTAAACAAAGAACAGCAGCAATTTTTCGAAAAAATGCTTGAAGACCCTAATTTTACTCCTAACCCCGAAAAATCTGATAAATCTTTTTTTGAAAAAGTAAAGGATATGTTTGCATAAATCAGTTGATTATAAAAAAAAATAATATATTTGATACAATGCTGACGTTCTTATGTCAGTATTATTTTTCTTTTTCATAGCAATTTTTTCCCATCCTCTCATGAGGATGGGTTTTGTTTTTTATACTAACTTCCCCAAGAATTATGGAGTTCCTAAATAAAATAATTAATCTATTAAATTATCAGTTTACTGTTGGAGAGTCAGTACGCTTTACTCCAAAGACTGTCTTTATTGTCATTGTCGTTTTTTTGGTGACTAATTTTTTTCTCAAGATTTTGAGGAGAATCATTTTTAGGACATTGTCAAACGATACGAGGGTAAAATTCAAAAGTATTTTTTCCTTTCTCAATTATTTTATTTACATAATAGTAATTCTCATTGTGCTCCAAAATATAGGAGTGAATGTCACTGCAATATTTGCCGCTTCAGCTGCTCTACTTGTCGGTGTTGGTTTAGCGCTTCAAACATTTATCCAAGATATTATCTCCGGTATATTTATTTTAGTAGATAAGTCTGTCTTGGTTGGTGATATCATTGAAGTAGATGGTCAAATCGGTCAAGTTGAAAATATAAAGCTAAGAACGACACGCGCCGTGACTAGAGAAAATAAAGTACTCATTATTCCCAACCATAAGTTTTTAACTTCAATTCTCTTTAATTGGACTGAAAATGGAATTATCACAAAAGAAGTAATTACAGTAGGGGTAGCTTATAAAAGTGATCCTAAACAGATTAAATCCATATTATTAGAAATTGCAACAGACCACAAGCAAGTGCTTGCCAGCCCAGAACCATTTGTCCTTTTTAAAGATTTTGGTGACAGTGCCCTTATTTTCGAGTTATTTATTGCTGTGGACAGTAGTTTTTCTGCCAATATTGTAAAGAGTGATTTAAGATTTTCAATTTTTGAAGCTTTCGAAAAAAAGGGAATCAAAATCCCCTTTCCACAACGTACTGTTACCTTTACCAATTCACCAACAGTTTTAAAATGAATCAAATTTTACTCATAGAAGACGAGGAGCCTATACGAAGAGTATTGGTTAAAATATTGGCTGAAGAAGATGCTTCCTATGAAGTGACTGAGGCTGAGAATGGTGAAGCAGGCCTCAATGCACTGAAAAAAAAGAATTTTGACCTTGTACTCTGTGATATTAAAATGCCAAAAATGGATGGTATTGAAGTATTACAAGAAGCAAATTCTCTTGATTTGAATGTTCCATTTATCATGCTTACAGGACATGGAAATATTGAAACAGCCGTTGGAGCAATGAAACTGGGTGCTTATGACTTTATTCCTAAACCACCCGATTTAAATCGTTTACTTACAGCAGTGCGTCATGGAATTGAAAATAAAACACTAAGAAAAGAAAATTCAAAACTAAAGAAAAAAGTAGCCCAAAAATATACCATTGTAGGTGAAAGCGCTGAAGTGCAACGCATGAAGGCCATGATTTCTAAAGTCGCACCTACAGACGCGCGCGTACTTATAACAGGTGAAAATGGAACAGGTAAAGAATTAGTAGCACACCAGTTGCACCAACTGAGCGAACGGAGTAAGGCAAGTTTTATCGAAGTGAATTGTGCCGCCATCCCATCTGAACTTATAGAAAGTGAACTTTTTGGTCATGTAAAAGGGGCATTTACCTCTGCAGTAAAAGACCGTTCTGGAAAATTTGAGGCTGCGGATCAAGGTACTTTATTTTTAGATGAAATTGCCGATATGAGTCTGGCTGCACAAGCGAAAGTATTACGGGCTTTACAAGAGAAAAAAATTCAACGTGTGGGCAATGAAAAAGACATAACAGTAGATGTTCGAGTTATTGCAGCGACGAATAAAGATTTGATACAAGAAATTAAAGAGGGGCGTTTCAGGGAAGACCTTTACCATCGATTAGCAGTTATTATCATTTCTGTACCCCCCCTTGAAGAGCGTAAAGAAGACATCCCATTATTGGTGTCTTATTTTACAGAGCTCCTTGCCAAAGAACAGGGCCTTGAACAAAAAACATTTAGCGATGAGGCTTTAAAAAAGCTAAGCAGTTATCCATGGACGGGTAATATTCGAGAATTAAGAAATGTTGTAGAGCGGTTATTAATTCTTGGCGACAACCCTATTAGTGCGGAAAATATTACTCAATTTGCACCCAAATAAGGCTATGGATTTCAAAATATTATTTTGTGTTTTTTTATTGAGCTTTACTCTTTACTCTCAGTCTACTTCACAAGAGCAGCAAATAAAGCTTTTTTATGAGCAAGCACTTACAGAAGGGAAGGCGTATGATTGGTTGGATCATTTATCAAATAAAATAGGGGGACGTCTCTCGGGTTCTTTAAATGCGGAGCGAGCTGTAGAATGGGGGAAGAAAGAATTAGAGGCACTTGGTTTAGATCGGGTTTATTTACAGAAACTAATGGTTCCCAAGTGGGTACGTGGTACTTTCGAATATGGAAGTATTATTACAGGCCCTGGAATGAGTATGAATGTACCTGTATGTGCCTTAGGGGGTTCTATTGCAACTCCTGCCATTGGTTTACGCGCTGGGGTAGTAGAAGTTAAGACTTTTGAAGAGCTGGAAGCTCTAGGTGAAGAAAAAGTGAAAGGCAAGTTTGTTTTTTTCAACGGTCCCATGCCTGCAAATTTAATTCATGCCTTTGACGCTTACTCCCAGGCAGTCAACCAGCGTTCTAACGGTGCGGCTAAAGCTGCCCGCTTAGGAGCATTAGGTGTGATTGTTCGTTCTATGAATCTTCGATTAGACGACCTTCCCCATACTGGGAACATGCGCTATGGAAACTTACCCAATAATATGCGAATACCTGCGGCTGCTATTAGTACCAATGGGGCTCAGTTATTAAGTTCAATGTTAGCACTGAATAAAGACTTAAAATTTTACCTCAAACTAGATTGTAAGAATTTTCCAGACGTACCTTCTCATAATGTCATTGGTGAAATTAAAGGCAGCGAATATCCAGATGAAATTATTGTAGTTGGGGGTCATCTAGATTCATGGGATCTTGGTGATGGTGCACATGATGATGGTGCTGGTATTGTCCAATCTATGGAAGTATTACGGCTTTTCAAGAAAATAAATTACCGCCCTAAACGCACCATTCGTGTAGTGCTTTATATGAATGAGGAAAATGGACTTCGTGGAGGTACCGCCTATGCCAATGAAGCCAAAAAAAATAAGGAACAGCATATTTTTGCATTAGAATCTGATGCAGGAGGATTTACCCCTCGGGGCTTTATTTTTGAAGCCAATAAACAACAGTTTGAAAAAATCGAGTCATGGGAGCCTTATTTTGAACCTTATCTAGCAGACCGTTTTGAGCTAGGTGGAAGTGGGGCGGATATTGGTCCACTTCGCAATGATGAAATTGTTTTATCAGGACTGCGTCCCGATTCTCAACGCTATTTCGATTATCATCATGCTGCAAACGATACTTTTGACGCCATTAATAAAAGGGAGTTAGAATTGGGAGCCGCAGCCATGACTAGTTTAGTGTATCTTGTCGATTTCTTCGGTTTCTGATTGTCTTTTGAGAATGATTCGAAGTTTTTTAGGCTACACCCAAGAATTCAGTTATAACCTCAAACTTGCTTTTCCAGTCATTATTGGTTTACTGGGTCATACTTTTGTTCAATTGGTAGATAATATTATGGTCGGGCAGTTGGGTACTGCCCCGCTTGCAGCGGTGTCTCTAGGGAATAGCTTCTTTTTCGTTGCAATGTCTTTAGGAATTGGATTTTCTACTGCAATCACTCCACTAATAGCCGAAGCAGATGGCGCTAAAGATGTAAGTAAGGGAAGTAAAATCTTTACCCACGGTTTAATTCTCTGTTGTGGTCTTGGTCTACTTTTAAGTTTGGGTGTACTTCTCAGCAAGCCTTTGCTCTTTGATATGGGACAGCCTGAAGCAGTGGTTGTATTAGCTTACCCCTATTTGCAATGGGTAGGGATTTCTTTAATCCCATTAATTTTCTTTCAGGGCTTTAAGCAATTTTCTGAAGGCCTCTCTCATACAAGACCTGCGATGTATGCCACCTTACTGGGTAATATTATTAATATAATTTTGAATTATTTTCTGATTTTTGGATACTGGATATTTCCTAAAATGGGAGTAGAGGGCGCAGCTATAGGCAGTCTTGTTGCACGTTGTTCAATGTTATTATATTTAGCGCTCTATATCAGACTAAGCACTAAGTTCAAAGAGTATGTAAATAAAATCAGTTTTCGAAATCTTCAAATTAAACTCTTTAAGGGGATTATCAAGCTAGGATTTCCTTCAGCACTACAAATGTTTTTTGAGGTTCTCTTTTTTACAGCTGCGATTTGGCTTTCTGGAATTTTGGGTAAAAATACCCAAGCCGCTAACCAAATTGCACTCAACCTTTCCTCTATGACCTTTATGTTTGCAATGGGACTAGGTGTTACAGCCATGATTCGTGTTGGCAATCAGAAAGGTCGAAAAGACAGTATTCGCCTAAGAGAAGTGGCCCATTCTATTTTTTTACTCATCTTTCTCTTCGATGTATTTTTTTGTCTTTTGTTCCTATCACTGAATGAAATACTCCCTTGGATTTATTTGGACTCCTCTAATACATTTGAATTAAAAGACAGCTTAGAAGTTGTCAAAATTGCTTCTACTTTATTGATTATTTCTGCATTTTTTCAACTCTCAGATGGTTTACAAGCTGTTGTTTTAGGGGCACTAAGAGGCTTACAAGATGTCAATATTCCGGCAGGGATTACTTTTTTTGCTTATGGATTAATAGGATTTCCTATCGCTTATTTTCTTGGAATTTATACAACATTAGAAGCTACGGGCATTTGGATAGGTTTACTTTCGGGACTTACTGCCTCCGCTATTTTACTCTTTCTTCGATTTAGATATCTTAGTACTAAATTAAAATTCGATTGACTCATGGAATTACCTAAATTTTTACTTGCTGATAATGCTGATATAGAAGACGCTTTATTTGTTGTTCATACAGAATACCCAAGATTTATTTTAAATGTTGCAAATGACGATATTCATTGGATGGAAGAGTTTGATAAAGAAGACGAAGCAACACTCAAATCTGAATCCCAATTTTTAATTGAAGCTGCTTTGACTTTTTATGATGAAGAGATGGAAAAACTAGACTAAAATGGAAGGGCTGTTAGAATGGGATATCGCATTATTTCTATGGCTCAATAGTCTCGGATCGGTAAGTTTTGACCCCTTTTGGATGCTGATGACACACCGGGGTTCTAATTTTGTTATTTATTTCATACTGTGGGTATTATATGGCTTTTTATCTTCATGGAAAAAAGCGGGCTCACTTTTATTAGTTACAGCTTTACTTATTTTATGTACAGACCAACTGACCAATCTATTCAAAATCCAAATCGGAAGAGTAAGGCCATGTTATGATGAAAATATTCAGCATTTAGTCCGCCTCGTAAAACCAAGCTGTGGGGGACGCTATAGTTTCTTTTCGGGCCATGCCTCTAATTCTTTTGCCCTTGCTGTTTTTTTTGGTGCACTATTTAAACCTTATGAAAAACGAATTGCTCTTCTCCTTTTGGGGCTCGCCTTTTTAATTGCTTACAGCAGGGTCTATATTGGCGTACATTTTCCATTAGATATAGTGGTGGGTGCTATAGTAGGAAGTATTATGGGAGCTATATTTTATACTTTATGGTTGCGGTTTAATCCCTATTTTTTAAGTCAAACCTAAATTCTGTAGTATGCGAGTACTTTGTATGAGCGCTAATTTCTGTGGAAGGAAAGGAAGGGATATTTGGCGTATTTGAAAATTTTTGTGTTTCAAAACAAATCCCCTCAAAATGAGAAGGAGTAAAGACAACGACACCGGGTTGATTTGTATTTACTGTCATTTCAATTCCCGTTTCAGGGCTGTATATAACAGCCTGATCTTCTTGATTGGGATTGAGTACAAAATAATCGTCTAAACGAACTTCCTTAATTTGTTTTGCCACCAAAAAGTCGTAAGGAGTGCCACGCACCCTTAATTTTTTTCCAGTAGGGACAAGTGTTTCTTTCAATTCCAAATAAGAGTCAGCCTTAATTTTAAGAATATGATGCCCTATGGCTTGTCCTGGATTCAAATTAAAATAGGCATGATTGGTGAGGTTTATATGGGTTGTTGCAGTGGGAATAGCCGTATAATTGATTTTTAATATAGGACCCTCTAATTTATAAGTTACTTGAGCATTTACTTCACCTGGAAAGCCACTGCTATTTGCTGGGCAGTTATATCCTAAACAGAGAAGTTTTGTGGGGTCTAAAGTATGGAGTGTCCATTCCTTTTTATGCCATCCACTCGAACCGCTGTGAAGTAGTACACCCCCTTCATGCGCGATAGGTATACTTTGATTATTAATTTGAATGGGGTTTTCTAATCTGCCAGCAAAGCGACCTATAACGGCTCCACGAGCCCATTCGTCAGTTAGATAGTCTTCTCTATTTGGTAGTCCTTGGATTATATTGATTTCTTTTCCATCGCTTGTTTTTACCCATAACTCATGGAGAATGGCACCATAGGAAAGAAAAACGGCTCTGAGAAAGTTATTTTCAATACTAAAGCTTTTCACTGTCTAGTGATTTTCTTTCAATAATTCAGGATATAAATTTTGAAATTTCTTGAGTCTCGGAATAGAAACCTGTCTAACATAGGGATTATCTGGATTATTTTTTTCATAATCTTGATGGTACTCCTCTGCGTAATAAAAGTGCTCTAGTGGTTTAATTTCAGTAATAATTTCTTTAGAGAAAATTTCTTTTTCCTCCAGCAAGGCAATATAATTTTGAATTATTTCGCGTTCTTGCTCAGAAGTATAAAAGGCAATTGAACGATACTGTGATCCATAATCAGGTCCTTGACGGTTTGGAGTAGTGGGGTCGTGTGAGCCAAAAAAAACCTGAACCAGTGTGCCGAAGCTTACAACTTCCGGATCATAGATTACTTCTACGGCTTCTGCATGACCCGTACGCCCTGTCCCGATTTGATTGTAATTTGGATTTTTAGTAAAACCACCAGAATAACCCGAATAGACCTCTGTCACCCCTCTCACACTCTCATAAATGGCCTCTACACACCAAAAGCAACCCGAAGCAAAATAGGCTCTTTTCAAATTTTGATTGATCGATCCATTGGGCATCCATACTGGCTCAGGATGATCTTTTGGAGGCGAGCTTGAAATACAAGTTTGTAGACTGAGAATACAAGTAAGTGCGATTAAAAGTTTCATAGCAATAAATTTTAGAACTTTAAATTTACGTCAATTGGTTTCAACGTCAAATTTTAGTTTTTACAAGCTGCTTAAGAGGGTAGAATTTTAGAAACCAAATAATCCCCCACCTCTGAAGTACTGATTCCTTTTTCTCCATTTTCTTTAAGGTCCTCAGTTACCATTCCTTCTGCGAGTGATTGATCAACAACCGCTCTTATCATTTTGCCTTCCTCCATGAGGCCAAAGCTCATTTCGAACATCATAGCTGCTGAAAGTACAGTAGCTAAAGGATTGGCAATACCCAAACCTGTAGCTTGAGGAAAAGAACCGTGTATGGGTTCGTACAAAGCATTAGTTTCTCCTACAGAAGCAGAAGGCATAAGCCCCATGGAACCTGAAATTACAGAAGCCTCATCTGTTAAAATATCACCAAATAAATTTTCGGTAATTAGAACGTCATAACTATTTGGCCATTGTACCAAACGCATGGCTACGGCATCTACAAATTCATAGGCCACTTCTACATCCGGATAATCTTTTTCTAGTGCTTGTACAGTTTCTCGCCATAATCTTGAACTTTCTAAAACATTGGCTTTGTCAACACAGCATAATTTTTTTGAACGTGATTGTGCGAGTTCAAACCCTTTTCTTGCTAGACGTTCAATTTCTTTACGGGTATAGGTACAGGTATCAAAAGCGGTATGGCCACCGTCCAGTCTGCCACGCTCACCAAAGTAAATTCCTCCCGTAAGCTCTCTTAGAAAAACAAGGTCTGTACCTTCTATGCGCTCTTTTTTAAGAGGAGATTTATCTAATAAAGAGGGAAAAGTGAATGTAGGTCTTACATTAGCGAATAAGCCTAGTTTTTGTCGCATTTTTAAAAGCCCCTGTTCAGGACGTACTTTTGCTGAGGGATCATTATCATATCGCGGATGTCCTATTGCACCAAAGAGCACAGCATCTGCGGCAAGACAAATTTGATGGGTCTCCTCTGGATAGGGATCTCCTACAGCTTCTATGGCAGCGGCACCTGTTAAGGCAGGGGTCCACTGAATATTGTGGTTAAATTTTTTAGCTATGGCATCTGAAACTTTTACCGCCTGATCGATTACTTCGGGTCCAATTCCGTCTCCAGCTAGAAGTGCAATTTTTAAATCCATTGAGTTTATATTAAATAATATTGAGCATTTTTTCTGTGGCTTTGATAGCAGATACTGTTTGATCTGAATCGAGCCCACGAGTGGTAAATTCTTTAGCGTCTAATTTCCATGTAATAGTTGTTTCACAAAGGGCGTCTGAATTACTACCTGGAGGGATACGCACTGCATAATCTGTCAGTTGAGGGAGCTTTATTTTTTGTTTTGAATAGACTTTTTGCAGTGCATTCCAAAAGGCGTCATATTGTCCATCACCCGATGCATTTTCTTCAAAAAAATCATCATTTATTTTTATGGAGACATTTGTAGTGGGTCTTAATCCTTTGGAATGCGTTAATACATAAGACTGAATTTTTACTTTGTCCGGAATATTATTTCCCAATACATCAGAAATTATAAAGGGTAGGTCTTCCGCAGTTACACGTTCTTTTCGATCACCTAATTCAATAATACGTGAAGTCACTTTTTTTAATTCTTCTTCATTTAAAGTAAGCCCCAACTGTTGGAGGTTTTTCTTAATATTGGCTTTTCCTGAAGTTTTACCCAATGCATATTTCCTCTTTCTTCCGAAGCGTTCAGGGAGCAGCTCATTAAAGTAGAGGTTTTTTTTATGGTCACCATCAGCGTGAATACCTGCTGTTTGAGTAAAAACATTTTCTCCTACGATGGGTTTGTTTGCTGGGATTCTAAATCCAGTAAAGGTGGCAACCAATTTGCTCACTTTATAGAGCGCATTTTCACGTACATTAATTTGCGTCTCGGGTAAAAAATCATTGACAGCGGCCACTACACTAGCCAGCGGTGCATTTCCCGCACGCTCTCCCATACCATTGATTGTGAGATGCAAACCATTGACTCCCGCTTTTACGGCTTCTAATGCATTGGCAACACCCAAATCGTAATCATTGTGTCCGTGAAAATCAAATCGGTGTTTTGGATAGCGAGCGAGTATTTTAGTTAAATAGCGACGGGTTTCCTCTGGAGTCAGTACTCCTAAAGTGTCTGGAAGTAAAATACGCTCAATGGGTTGCTGAGTGATAAAATCGAGGTATTCAAAAACATAGCTTTCTGAATTTCGCATCCCATTACTCCAATCTTCAAGGTATACATTGGTTTTAAATCCCGTTGCTTTTGCTTCTTGAATTGCGTTTTCAATATTCTTAAAATGCTCTTTTGGGCTTTGTTTAAGTTGAAACTTTAGGTGATTGAGCGATCCTTTTGTCAATAAATTTTGAACGTGGACTCCCGCTTTTTTCATCCATTGTATCGAGGCCCCTTTATCGACAAAAGTGAGTATTTCTACAGCTTCAATTTTCCCCGCTTCTTTGGCCCATGAAGTGATGTTTTTTACCGCCCTAAATTCTCCTTCAGAAACCCTTGCGGAGGCAATTTCAATTCGGTCTACATTGAGTTCCTGCAATAAAAGTTTTGCAAGAGTGAGTTTTTCAAGTGCAGTAAAGGAGACCCCAGAGGTCTGTTCTCCATCCCTAAGGGTGGTGTCCATAATTTCAAGCATCCTTTTCATCACTTTCGCTTAAAGTGGAGTTTTAGATGCGAAATCTTCAATTTCGGATTTAATATTATTCAAATAATCAATATCGTCATACCCATTCAGCATATTTTCTTTTTTATAGCTGTTGATTTCAAAACTTTCGGCACTTCCACTTTTATCCAATTGGATTTTCTGTGAAGTAAGGTCTACTGTAATCGAAGTAGTAGGATCGTTTTCAATGGCTTCAAATATTTCAGCTAAAAATGCGGGCGAAACCTGCACAGGGAGTACGCCGATATTTAAACAATTGTTCCGAAAAATATCTGCAAAAAAACTGGAGACTACACAACGAAAACCATAATCATAAATAGCCCAAGCTGCATGTTCTCTAGACGAACCGGAACCAAAATTACGCCCTCCGATTAGAATTTTTCCGCTGTAAGTGGGGTTATTTAATACAAAATCTTGTTTAGGCGTATCGTCTTGATTGAACCTCCAGTCGCGAAATAAATTATCACCAAATCCTTTACGCTCTGTTGCTTTAAGAAAACGTGCCGGAATAATTTGATCCGTATCTATATTTTCGATGGGAAGTGGAACTGCCGTACTGGTCAGTTTATTAAATGAATCGTAAGCCATTGTTTCAGATTAAAGTTCTTGGATCCGTTATTTTTCCTGTGATTGCAGCTGCAGCAGCAACTAAAGGACTGGCCAAAAGTGTTCGAGCTCCTGGTCCCTGACGACCTTCAAAATTTCGATTAGAGGTACTCACTGCATATTTACCCGCTGGAATCTTATCATCATTCATAGCCAAACAAGCAGAACAGCCGGGCTCGCGAAGTTTGAATTCAGCTTCTTCTAAAATTTCTAAAAGCCCTTCTTCTTTGATTGCGTTGAGCACTTTATGTGATCCTGGCACAAGCCAGGCAGTTACATTTTCAGCACGTTTATGTCCTTTTACAATACTCGCAAAAGCTCTAAAATCTTCTATTCTGCCATTTGTACAACTCCCAATGAAAACATAATCGATGGGTTTACCTTCCATCTTTTCACCTTCTTTGTAACCCATATAAGTCAATGATTTTTCATAGGTTGACTGTGCTCCTTCTATTTCAGATGCTTTTGGAATCGCTTTAGTGATGCTGATCCCCATTCCTGGATTCGTTCCGAAAGTAATCATAGGATCGATATCGGCCCCTTCAAAGAGGTACTCTTTATCAAACGCAGCCCCTTGATCGGTGTAGAGGGTATTCCAATAGGCCATTGCCTTATCCCATGCAGCTCCTTGAGGGGTGAATTCTCTGTCTTTTATATATTCAAATGTTTTTTGATCAGGGGCAATCATACCCCCACGTGCTCCCATCTCAATACTCAAATTACATACCGTCATTCTTCCTTCCATGCTGAGTTGTTCAAATACTTCACCAGCGTATTCTACAAAATAGCCTGTAGCTCCTGAGGTGGTCAATTTTGAAATAATAAAAAGTGCGACATCTTTTGGTGTGACTCCTTTTTTGAGAGAACCATTTATTACAATTCTCATCTTTTTGGGTTTTGGCTGCATGATACACTGCGTCGCTAATACCATCTCAACTTCGGAAGTTCCGATGCCGAATGCAATTGCTCCAAATGCGCCGTGGGTAGAAGTATGTGAATCACCACACACAATAGTTGCACCAGGTTGTGTAATTCCATACTCTGGACCTACAACATGGACAATACCATTTTTTTGGTGTCCCAACCCCCAATAAGAGATGCCATATTCATTTGCATTTCGCTCTAAAGCTTTGAGCTGATTTCTGGAGAGTGGATCTGCTACGGGCAGGTGTTGGTTTACAGTAGGCGTATTGTGATCAGCTGTCGCAAAAGTACGCGCTGGATAAAGTACCGGGAGTGCGCGATTTTTTAAGCCTAAAAAAGCAACTGGACTCGTTACTTCGTGGACCATATGACGGTCTATAAAGAGAACATCTGGACCATTTTCTATTTTTCTTACAACATGGGAGTCCCAAACTTTGTCAAATAGTGTTTTTTTCATAAAAACTATTCCAATTTAAATATTGCTTGCTTCAATGATTTTTGGCAAATCCTCATCATTAATTTCTTTTTTCTGATCTGCTACCTTGAGGAATTGCTCATACACTTTATCGAGTTGTAGCTTGTTCAAGTCGTGACCAATATTTTTGGCTCTGTAGGCAAGTGCGGCTCTTCCGCTTCGTGCTGTGAGTACTATTGAAGATTCTGTAACACCCACATCTTTGGGATCAATTATTTCGTAAGTCTCTCTTTTTTTGATCACCCCGTCTTGATGAATACCCGAGGAGTGCGCAAAGGCGTTGGCTCCAACAATGGCTTTATTCGGCTGTACGGGCATGGCCATACTTTCTGAAACGAGTTTACTAATGCCATTGAGCATCGTAGACTTAATGCGGGTGTCTAAATTAAGTGTGGGGTGTTGGCGTAATATCATTACTACTTCTTCTAAAGAGGTATTTCCAGCACGCTCACCAATCCCGTTAATAGTGCACTCAATCTGGCGGGCACCATTTTGAACCCCTGCGATAGAATTTGCCGTAGCAAGGCCCAGATCATTATGACAATGACAGGACAATCTGGCTTTGTGAATACCGCTTACATTTTCCATCAAATACTTCATTTTGGCACCGTATTCTTCGGGTAAACAATATCCTGTAGTATCAGGAATATTTAATACAGTAGCACCTGCTTTGACCACCGCTTCGCATACTTTAGCCAGGAATTCATTGTCTGTCCTTCCGGCGTCTTCAGCGTAAAATTCAACATCTTCTACATAAGATTTCGCATGTTTGACAGCAGCAACAGCCCGTTCTAAAATTTGGTCAGGGGTCGCATTAAATTTATAGCGGATATGACTTTCAGAAGTCCCGATGCCTGTATGAATCCGCCCTCGTTTGGCATATTTTATTGCCTCGGCGGCTACATCGATGTCTTTTTGAACTGCCCGAGTAAGACCACATACGCGCGCATTTTTTACTAATTTAGCAATGGACTCTACAGATTTAAAATCGCCTGGGCTTGATATTGGAAATCCCGCTTCAAGCACGTCTACACCTAAAAGATCGAGCTGTTCAGCGATAATAAGTTTGGTTTTGGAATCCAACTTACAGCCAGGAACCTGCTCTCCATCTCTTAGTGTGGTATCAAAAATTTCAACGTATTCCATTACTACAAAACTAGCAGGTTTTTATTTAACATACGAATTTAAATTAAAGAACAAAGTTGTGATAAAATTCTTAGATTTGTATTACAACATTCGACACTCTTAACTGTAGTATAAAGTACTAATAATGTGTAAATTGGGATTGAAATCATTACAATGACAAGTGAGCTGAAAGATAATTTATTTATACTGGTCAAATCGCTCACAAAATCTGAAAAACGTCAGTTTAGATTATATGTAGGGCGTATGGGGTCTAATGAGGATTCAAAGTTTCTTAGCCTATTTCAATCACTCGATAAAATGAATCGCTATGATGAATCTGTGATTCTAAAGAAAGGGATTGTGACCAAGCAACAATTATCAAACTTAAAAGCACATTTATACAAGCAGATTTTAATTAGTTTACGAATGAATCCTGTGCATAAAAATATTCGGATTCAGATACGTGAGCAGTTAGATTTTGCTACGATTCTATATCAGAAAGGGCTCTATAAACAAAGCCTTAAAGTTCTTGAAAAGGCAAAGATAATGGCACTAAAAAATGAAGAGAAATACAGTGCTTATGATATTGTTGAGCTAGAAAAAGTCATAGAGTCTCAATACATCACTAGGAGTTTAAGTAATCGGGCAGAAGCCTTGATCTCCGAAGCCGACCTTTTACGTGCTCAGAATAATTTGGCAACGAAGCTCTCAAATCTCTCTTTGCAACTTTATGAACGTCTGATAAAAGCCGGTTATGCGAAAAGTGATGATGAATTTCGTGAAATTACACAGTTTTTTTATGAAAAACTTCCTAAGCTAGACCACGAAGCACTTGGATTTAGAGAAAAACTCTGGTATTATAAAGCCCATGTTTGGTATAGTTTTTTGACACAGGACTTTTTGTCTACCTACCGGTATTCTTCTAAGTGGGTAGAAATGTTTGAAGAGGCCCCTTCAATGATTGCGCTTCACCCCGTATTCTATCTGAAAGGGAATAATTACTTGATGGAAAGTTTAACCTTAATCAAATATCCTTCAAAATTTAAAGAAGTATTACAGCAAATGATGTTGCGTACTTCTTCTAGCGAATTCCCCAAAAACGACAACCTGAAAGCGCTAAATTTTCAATTCTATTACAGCAATAAACTCAATCTTCACTTTTTAGAGGGTAGTTTTGAAGAGGGAAGTGTGATAATTCCTGAAGTTATTAAAGGAATAAAAGAGTTTAGTCATCAAATCGACCCCCATCATATCATGATGTTCTACTATAAAATCGCTTGTCTTTATTTTGGTGCGGAAGATTATGAAAATTGCATTCTTTATTTAGATAAAATAATAGGAAATAAAAATCTTAAAATGCGTGAGGACCTGCTCTGTTTTAGCAGAGTACTCAATATTTTCGCACATTATGAGGCTGGTTTTGACTACCATTTAGAATCACACTTGAGGGAAACCTATAAGTTCTTGATTAAAATGGATGATCTTCACGAAGTTCAAAAAGCCATGATTCGCTTTGTAAAAGGATTGGGTGATATCTATCCGCATGACTTAAAAGCGGCTTTTGAAAGTTTATATCTTGAATTAAAGCAATATGAAAATGACCCCTATGAACGGCGTTCGTTTTTGTATTTAGACATCTTATCCTGGCTGGAAAGCAAAATAAAGTCTGTGCCTATCGCACAAATTATTAAAAATAAAGCCGCGCAACTCAATCGGAAAGAACGGCCTTCCATATCCCCAATTTCGGTGGGTCTGAAGTAAAGACCATTGCCTTTTTAGTAACAGGATGTTCAATCTCTAGACGGTAGGCGTGTAAGCTTATAGACCCTTCTTTATTACTTCTTGGTGCACCGTATTTTAAATCCCCTTGTATGGGAAAACCTTCCGCACTTAACTGCGCCCTTATTTGATGGTGTCGGCCTGTTTCTAAATTGATTTCTAATAATGTATAGTTATTCAATTTTTTGATAGACCGGAAGTACAGTTTAGCAAACTTACTTTGGGGAACTTCATGAGGATGGGCCTTTGATTTATTTTGCTTTGTATTGCGCGTCATCCAATGCGCTAAAGATCCCTCTTGCTGGTTAAATAAGTGAGGGACTAGCGCCCAATATGTTTTTTTAGGTACTCTGTTTTTAAACTGTTCATTTAAACGACTCAGCGCCTTTGAGGTTTTTGCAAAAAGGACTACACCACTAGTGGGGCGATCTAAACGATGAACGACCCCCAAAAATACAGCACCTGGCTTATTGTATTTCTTTTTTAAAAAATTTTTGACAAGGGTGACCAAAGGGGGGTCTCCTGTTATATCACCTTGAACGAGTTCTCCTGCTTTTTTAACAACGACGATTAGGTGGTTGTCTTCAAAAAGGATGCGTTCCTCCAAAATAAAATTAATATTGCTCGTCTTTATTTGGGAAATTTAAAGACTTCACATCTGAGCTGTATTGACTAATGGCCTTTATAAGTAATTGATCCAGATCGAGATAGCGTCTTAAAAAACGAGGACTAAATTCTTTATTCATTCCTAACATGTCGTGAAGGACTAATACTTGACCGTCAACCTCAGGTCCTGCACCTATCCCAATTACAGGGATCGAGATACTTTTGGCGGCCTGACCCGCAAGAGTGGCTGGGATTTTTTCTAAAACAACACCAAAACAACCTATGGTTTCAAGCATTTTAACTTCTTCTAGCAGTTGTTTTGCTTCTTGTTCTTCTTTTGCCCTCACGGTATAAGATCCGAACTTATAAATAGATTGAGGTGTAAGGCCTAGATGCCCCATCACTGGGATGCCAGCACGTAAAATACGCTCTATAGACTCTTTAACCTCTACACCGCCCTCTAACTTTACAGCGTGCGCTCCAGATTCTTTCATAATTCGAATGGCCGAACGCAAGGCTTCTTTAGAGTCTGCCTGATAGGTGCCAAAAGGAAGGTCTACGACTACAAGCGCACGTTTTACTCCTGTTACTACACTACTTGCATGATAAATCATTTGGTCTAAGGTAATGGGCAAAGTGGTTTCATGACCCGCCATGACATTAGATGCTGAATCACCAACTAAAATTACATCAATACCCGCTTGATCTACTAACATACCTAGGGTATAATCATAGGCGGTAAGCATAGAGATTTTTTCTCCATTAGCCTTCATTTCCTGAAGGGTTTTTGTCGTAATCCGACTATATGTTTTTTTAGCTTTTGACATAATTTTTTCCAAAAATAGTACTTTCTACACTTAAATAGGGTTGGGCGGCTGTCTTTTGTTTTTGCAATTGCGTCAGCTTTTAGACTTCCACCAATTAATAAACTTCAAATACTGTCAAGCTGTCAGTTTCTATTTCATGGCACAATGCTTGACATAAGTTTACTAAAAATATTTGTAAAAATCATGAGTAAAATAATTGGAATTGATTTAGGTACTACAAATTCATGTGTTTCAGTAATGGAAGGTAATGAACCAGTAGTAATTCCCAATGCAGAAGGTAAAAGAACAACCCCCTCAGTAATTGCATTTGTAGAGGGTGGCGAGATTAAAGTTGGTGATCCCGCCAAAAGACAAGCCGTTACAAATCCGGTAAATACTATTGCTTCTGTAAAGCGTTTTATGGGAAATAAATTCTCTGAATCATCAAATGAGATAAAAAATGTTGCCTACAAAGTTGAAAAAGGTGACAATGACACCCCCAGAGTGGATATAGACGGTCGACTTTATACGCCTCAAGAACTTTCTGCAATGACACTTCAAAAAATGAAAAAGACTGCAGAGGATTATCTTGGACAAGAGGTAAGCGAAGCTGTTATTACAGTCCCTGCTTATTTTAATGATTCGCAGCGTCAGGCTACTAAAGAGGCGGGAGAAATTGCAGGACTTAAAGTTCAACGTATTATAAACGAGCCTACTGCGGCTGCATTAGCCTATGGCTTAGATAAAGGGGGAAAAGATCAAAAAATTGCAGTATATGACCTCGGTGGAGGAACTTTTGATATTTCTATCCTTGAACTAGGTGACGGCGTATTTGAAGTATTGGCTACCAATGGGGATACTCATTTAGGAGGTGATGACTTTGATCAAGTAATTATTGATTTCTTGGCAGACAAATTTAAGAGTGATGAAGGGATAGATCTCAGAAAAGACCCAATGGCACTTCAGCGTTTGAAAGAAGCAGCGGAAAAGGCTAAAATCGAACTCTCTTCTTCTACTCAAACTGAAATCAATTTGCCTTATGTTACTGCAACAGAGTCAGGACCTAAGCACTTAGTGACTTCGCTTACACGCGCTAACTTTGAGCAACTAGCAGACAGCTTAGTAAAGCGTTCGATGACTCCTGTTAAAAAAGCATTAGACGATGCAGGATTATCAAAATCTGATATCGATGAGGTAATACTTGTGGGTGGTTCAACACGAATCCCTGTTATTCAAGAAGAAGTTGAGAAATTTTTTGGAAAAAAACCTTCTAAAGGGGTAAATCCAGATGAAGTAGTAGCGATCGGTGCGGCCATTCAAGGAGGGGTGCTCACGGGAGATGTAAAAGACGTTCTCCTATTAGACGTAACCCCACTTTCTCTAGGAATAGAAACAATGGGGGGTGTAATGACTAAACTTATTGAGTCAAATACAACCATCCCAACCAAAAAGTCACAAATATTCTCTACAGCAGCTGATAATCAGCCTTCAGTAGAAATTCATGTTTTACAAGGAGAGCGGTCTATGGCTACCGATAATAAGACAATCGGCCGTTTTCATTTAGACGGAATACCACCTGCACAAAGAGGAACCCCTCAAATTGAAGTTACCTTTGATATAGATGCAAATGGTATCATCAAGGTAAGTGCTTTAGATAAAGCGACAAATAAATCTCAAGATATTCGCATTGAAGCTTCATCAGGTTTGACTGAAGAGGAAATCGAAAAAATGAAAAAAGAAGCAGAAGCAAATGCAGATGCAGATCAAAAAGCGAAAGAGCAGGTTGATAAACTCAATAGTGCGGATCAAATGATCTTCCAAACAGAGAAGCAGCTCGCTGAATTTGGGGAAAAGCTTTCAGAGGATAAAAAATCGCCTATAGAAACAGCGCTCGCAGACCTAAAGAAAGCCCATGAGGCCAAAGATCTAGAGGCCATTGAAAAAGCCTTAGAAACGATCAATGAGGCGTGGAAAAATGCTTCTGAAGAAATGTACAAAGCGCAGGCCGAAGCTGGATCTGCTGCTGGAGGCCCAGGAGCAGAAGCAGAACCTGGTGATCCTGCAAATGCAACAGGCGATGATGTCCAAGATGTAGATTTTGAAGAAGTAAAGTAATTTAGATACAATCGAATACTAAAAACCTCCTGCACACCACAGGAGGTTTTCTTATTTTAGCACAGAATATGGAAAAGAAAAAAATTCTCGAACTCACAAACGCTACCTGTAAGAATACACTAATGGAAACATTAGAAATTGAATATATTGACTTTGGTGAGGATTTTCTTACTGCTAAAATGCCCGTTACGCCAAGAGTCCACCAGCCAGACGGAGTGCTACATGGGGGGGCAACAGCCGCATTAGCTGAAAGCGTAGGGAGTGCAGCAGTCTTTATTTTGAATAAAAACCCAGAAGCGAAAGTTCGTGGTATAGAAATAACGGCCAATCACCTCAAAAGTGTAAAATCTGGTTTTATTTATGCAACAGCAAAACCGATTCACCTTGGTAAAACAATCCAACTTTGGGAAATTAATATTGTAAATGAAGACCAAGAGAAAATAGCGGTCTGTAAACTTACAACTTATACCCGTTCAAATCTTTGATGCAAGGCCCACTACCTCAATTTTTAAAATCGCTCTGGGAGGCAGACTTACCCTTTGTTTGCTTTAAACTTCCCCTAGCGAAACAGGCCACTGTGTATCATCAAAATGACGAAAAACTTCATACCGCAGACCAATTGAAGGCTGAAGGTTTTATCATGGCGCCTTTTGATTTAGAGGATGAAATCTTTTGTATTCCGAATCGCTTTTCTAAAGTATTTGATTTGGGGGCACATCAAATAACTCCAAAAACAGCGATTCAAGTAAAATATACTGAAACAGAAAAAAGCAGCTTTGAGGAATTAATAAGATTGGCTAAGAAAGAGATTGACAACAAGGGATTGCGAAAAGTGGTATTATCTCATTCCCAGAAGTTTCAGACAAAACGTAATTTAATTGAGCTCTTTTATGAGCTTTTACATCTTTATCCTGAAGCCATGGTTTATTTATGGCACCATCCAAAAGTTGGGACCTGGTTTGGTGCAAGTCCTGAGCAATTCATTACTTCCCAAAAGGATTATGCTTATACAATGGCATTAGCAGGGACCCAAGTACGCTCTATAAACAACCCCCCAAAATGGACAAAAAAAGAAATTGAAGAGCAAGCACTTGTAGGTA
Source organism: Flavobacteriales bacterium (assembly GCA_011525195.1). GTDB lineage: Bacteria > Bacteroidota > Bacteroidia > Flavobacteriales > Flavobacteriaceae > MS024-2A. The sequence goes on from WTIP01000006.1 coordinate 20,850, forward strand.
CTCAAATTGAAGAGGACCTCCATCAAATTTTTACATCCGATCAAATTACAAAAAGTCAAACGCAGGATTTTTATATAGGGGATCTCATCCATATAGCAACAAATTTCAAATTCCCTAATCAACGAAATAAACTGTATCAACTTGCAAAAACCTTGCATCCCACACCAGCGGTAGGGGGGGTGCCCACAAAAAAAGCAATACAGTTTATTAAAGAAAAAGAGACTTATAACAGAGCGTTTTATACTGGATTTTTTGGACCTATCGGTAATGAGGAATTTCAACTATTTGTAAACCTTAGGTGTGCCCAATGGACGCCTGACGCTGTCTTACTATATGCGGGAGCCGGAATTACAGCATTAAGTGACCCTGCCTTAGAATGGGAGGAAACCCAAAAAAAAGTCAAAATACTGGCGAAAGTACTTTAAATTAAATGCATGCTTTGTTATGCTGGGTGTTTTGTACTTTTGCACTCGATGATGCAGATTTTTATCTATGCCTAGCTACCCTACGATTCCTTTGGCACAAACAGTGGTTCGATTATGCGAAAACTATGGCATTGAGCATATTGTAATCTGCGCGGGTTCCCGAAATGCGCCACTGACCAATGGCTTTGTTTCTCAGCCTTATTTTAAAACCTATAGTATAGTAGATGAGCGTGCTGCTGCTTTTTTTGCATTAGGGATGGCACAGCAATTAAAAAAGCCGGTAGCAGTAGTCTGTACTTCGGGTTCTGCCTTATTAAATTTTTATCCTGCTATAGCAGAAGCTTATTA
>WTIP01000006.1:21722-22997 GCA_011525195.1 Flavobacteriales bacterium
AAGTATCAGCCTCAAGCTCATTGGCATATTGACTCAAAAAAAGCATATAATACTTATTACTGCCTCAAGCATTTTTTTAAAAATGATCCGCAGTTTTTCCTCAATAAGCTTTATTCTGATTCTACTAGAAAGCAAAGTACATTTCAGTCTGAAGTGCTTGCTCTTTATCAAGGATTTAAAAAGAAAAGCACAAGCTATCTCGATGAGCTCCCATTTTCAGACCTTTCTGTCTTTCAGTTTTTGGCAAGACAATTTCCTGAACAAAGACAAATACAATTGGCAAACAGCTCTTCTATCCGCTATGCTCAATTATTTAAATGGCCAAAAGACACACATTTTTTTTGTAACCGCGGGACAAGTGGAATCGATGGGAGTACCGCTACTGCCATTGGAGCTGCTCAAATTACACAGCGCCCTACTGTACTAATTACAGGAGATTTAAGCTTTTTCTATGATATTAATGGGTTGTGGAATGAATCAATTCCAAAACATTTTAAAATTATTCTAATCAATAATCAAGGGGGCGGAATTTTTAGAATTTTACCGGGCAATAAAGACACGCCCTCTTATGATCGTTTTTTTGAAACGGTACACCAGCGCGACGCCAGACCAATAGCAAAAGCATTTAATTTGGGTTATCAGCAGGTCACTAAATACTGGAGTTTGAAGCGTAAATTTTCAAAATTTATTCGCACAAATGACAAGCCCCAATTACTTGAAATAAAAACACCACGAAAACTTAATGATACTGTACTTCTCAATTATTTTAAGTGGATGGCAGTCGGAACAAATTAAAGAGCGTAGACTTTAACTAAGACTCAGAATTCGCTTTGTTCCTTTCTTTTTCTGCTGAATAAATCTGTATTTTTGTTAAAAATAATTGAAGATGAGAAGTTGGGAATCCTTAGGTACATTCAGTGATATTTTATTTGAGTTTTGTGAAGGTGTTGCAAAAATCACAATTAACAGACCTCAAGTTTATAATGCTTTCCGTCCAGAAACTAATATACAGATGTTAGAAGCAATGGAGGTCTGTAGAGAGCGCAGTGATATAGATGTAGTTGTATTTACGGGCATTGGTGATAAAGCTTTTTGCAGCGGAGGCGACCAGAATGTAAAAGGAGTAGGAGGTTATGTAGGAGAAGACGGGGTACCCCGACTCAATGTTTTGGATTTACACAAAAGAATTAGAGAATTGCCCAAGCCGGTTATTGCAATGGTTAATGGTTATGCCATTGGAGGCGGACATGTGCTTCATGTTGTCTGTGATTTAAC
>WTIP01000050.1 GCA_011525195.1 Flavobacteriales bacterium
GTGAGGTGTTTATTTTCTTTTACAAATATACTTTATTTTAATCTGTACCGCATTTTTTTGAGATTTTGATAGTTTACCCCCCAAAAAATAGCGTATTAACAAAAATGAATCGTTTGTTGATATTTTAACCCCCATAAAAAAGGGAGGTTATACCTTAAATTATAAATTTGTGGCTATCAATGAAAAAATACAATTATGAGTAAATCTAAATTAGAGTATATTTGGCTTGACGGATACACCCCTACAGCCAATTTACGCAGTAAGACTAAAATCGTTGAAGATTTTAGTGGAAAATTAGAAGACTGTCCAATGTGGTCTTTTGATGGATCATCTACGCAACAAGCTGAAGGTGGTTCTTCTGACTGTTTACTAAAACCTGTAGCAGTATATCCTGATCCTGAGCGTAACAACGGATTTTTGGTAATGACCGAAGTATTGAATGCTGATGGAACTGCACACGTATCTAACGGTCGTGCTACAATCGACGACGATGATAATGATTTCTGGTTTGGATTTGAACAAGAATATTTCCTTTGGGATCCTGAAACCAACCTTCCTTTAGGTTTCCCACGCGACCAAACTCCTCAAGGGCAGTTCTACTGTTCTGCAGGGGCTAAAAATGCATTTGGCCGCGAAATGGTTGAAGAACACTTAGACATTTGTCTCGAAGCAGGTATTAATGTTGAAGGTATCAATGCAGAGGTAGCTGCAGGACAATGGGAATACCAGTGTTTTGCAAAAGGAGCTCGCCAAGCAGGTGACGAAATGTGGGTATCGCGTTATTTATTAGAGCGTTTAGGTGAAAAGTATGGTTTAGCCATCAACTGGCACCCAAAACCACTAGGCGCTACCGACTGGAACGGTTCTGGAATGCACGCTAACTTCTCAAACGAGACTTTACGTACATGTGGTTCTAAAGAGACCTATGAAGCTATTTGTGAAGCTTTCCGTCCTGTAGTAGACGAGCACATCGCTGTTTATGGAGCGGACAATGACCAACGTTTAACTGGAGATCACGAAACACAATCCATCACTGAATTTAGCTTTGGTGTATCTGACCGTGGTGCATCTATCCGTATTCCAATTATGACTGTGGAAAAAGGATGGAAAGGATGGTTGGAAGACCGTCGTCCAGCATCAAACGGTGATCCATACAAAATTGCTGCTCGCATCATCAAAACGGTGAAGTCTGCTAAAGTTTAAGCAATTTAATTTGTACAAAAAGCATCCATGAATTGGGTGCTTTTTTTTGCTCAAAATTCTGGAAATCGTCAGTAAAATAATAGCCTATTTTAAAAAAAGAAATTATATTTGCCCCCACAAAACGGCCTCGTAGCATAACTGAATAGTGCACTTGATTACGGCTCAAGAGGTTGCAGGTTTGAATCCTGCCGAGGTCACTAAAAAAAGGTTACTGAATCAGTAACCTTTTTTGTCTCTCTTTTTAAAATTTCCTGTAGGATCCAGTTAAAAAGGCATTGGCCTCTTCTTCTTTAAAGAGTGCTTTTTCGCTATCCCAATGCAAGGTTTTATTAGGAAACCTTCCCGCAATAACTCCCAAAAGTATTGTTTCTGTAAGTCTTGCTGAATATGAAAAAGGAGCCGAAACTTGATCATTTCCTAAGCAAGCATCCACGAATTGATGATAATGTTTAGGCGCATCTCTTTCGTAATCGTTTTTTGTCGTGCCAAGGGTTCCATATGGATCATATTTTAGCACATCTATTTCCTGGTATTCTCCATCTACAATGTGTCTTGGGAGTTCCATAAAATGCGGTAATAATAATCGACCATTCTCACCGATAAACATTGCTCCCTGTAAAGGAAGCTCCTCTTTTTTAGGGAGTTTTAAATCTTTATTGCTGGAAGGGGCGCCAGGACCATCAGACCAGATCCACGTAAGTGTTTCTGCCGTATATTCTGTACCTGGAAAGGTATAGGTCACTTGATTATTTTCGGGATATCCAAATCCATTAGGCTTTCTACATTTGTTTATGATTGTCATGGGAACATCAAGTGCGAGTGCATTATAAGGCGTATCAAAAATATGCACCCCCATATCCCCAAGTGTACCGCAACCGTAATCTACAAGTTTTCTCCAATTTCCTGGATGGTAGACTTTTTCTTTAAAGGGACGTTCTGGAGAAGTACCCAACCATAAATTCCAATCAAAATGTGCTGGAACAGGATCTTCCCCTTTAGGGGTAGGGCCATCATATCCCCAATTTTTGGGAGACCACGCATACACTTTATGAACTTTACCAATGATTCCTGATTGTATAAGAAGTGTTGCTAATTTATAGTCATAAAAGGAATGGACTTGTATACCCATCTGGGTAATCAGGTTTTTTTCTTTTGCTATTTTACGCATTTCTCTTGCTTCAGAAACATAATGGGTTAAGGGCTTTTGACAATAAACGGGTTTATTTAGTTCCATTGCCATTATTGAAGCAGGTGCATGGGTGTGGTCAGGAGTAGACACTACTACCGCATCTATTTCATTTGACATTTGATTGAAAAGCTCACGATAGTCTGAAAAAGTCTTTGCATTAGGAAATTGCTCATGGGCTGTTTTTAAATTTTTCTGATCAACATCACACAGCGCAACTACCTCAACAGCACTGTGAGAGGCAATCGCATCAAGATCTGCAGCCCCCATTCCTCCAACACCAATATGTGCGGTTCTGAGTTTTTGTTGTTCTTTTGAAAGTGCGAAAGCCGATGAAGGGAGTAAACTAGCGCCCGCTAAAGCTGCTGAAGTTTTTAAAAAAGTTCTTTTTTTCATGGTTTGGTTTTTACATATTTTGAAGTTGAATAAACTTGAATTTATTTATCACTTGTCAAATTTTTTATTCATTTATATCAAAGAAATAAGCTTATGCTTGATTCTACTTCCATTTATTTCTTGAAAATTAATTGAAAGATTCCTTCTTTCAAAGAAAATTCAAATTTTGTTACTAAACTCATTTTATTAAAAAATTTTTGATGAGAGAAATTATTTTTATTTATAAAAAGCTTTATTTTAAAGAAATTACTTTAAATTTATACTGTTGAATTGTATTTTTGAAAAAATATTGATATCGATCATGAAATTACTAAAGACTTTAATCACTTCAGCTACATTTATATTTATCACCTTTTCTACTTTTGCACAAACCTCAGAAAACCCCTGGGCTGTTGCGATTGGTGCGAATCTTATTAACCTCCAAGGAGATGATGTTAATTCTAATCTTAATTTAGGTGCTCCAGCACTCAGTTTATCTGGTTACTTAACTTCTGGTTTCTCGGTAGGGGTAAAGTATGGAATAGGTAAGGCTGAACCTCAAGATAATGTTAAACGAGATTATTCCTATCTAGATGGTATCATACGATATAATTTAAGTGAGGAAAATACTGTACCATACTTGTTTGGAGGTTATGGTTTGAGCAGATTTGCTGACGGTGCTGATAAGGAAGGTATGTTCCCTTCAGGAGAATCTGGTCGAACAACTTTCGGAGGTATTGGTGTAGACATTCCTATTGGTGACCAAATAAATATTAACATAAGTACTTCATACAGAAATACACAGGAGACTAATGACTCTTTTAATCACCTACAACACATTATAGGTTTAAGTTATAATTTTGGAGCAGGTGATTCTGATGGTGATGGTGTTTCTGATAAAAAGGATGTATGTCCAGATATACCTGGTTTAAAAGAATTTAATGGATGTCCTGATACTGATAGTGATGGTATTCCAGATAATAAAGACAGTTGTCCTGAAGAAGCTGGCCCTGAAGACTTACAGGGTTGTCCAGATAGTGATGGGGATGGTATTGCTGACAAAGATGACGCATGTCCCAATGAAGCTGGGGTTGCATCACTTAATGGTTGTCCAGATAGTGATGGTGATGGTGTTTCTGATGTTAAAGATAAATGCCCATACGATGCAGGTGATCCTGATAACATGGGTTGTCCTTGGGCAGATAGAGATGGTGATGGAGTACTAGATAAAGATGACAAATGTCCTGATGAAATAGGCACTGAAAAGAATGGTGGTTGTCCTGATCAACCATCTGATTTAATTGACTTTATTAATAGTAATGAAAATAGGTTTCTTTTTGATGCCAACAGCAGTAAAATAAAAGAGATTGATAGTCAAAAAATTGAGAAATTAAAGGAATTACTTTCTAGTTACACCAATGTCATTATTACTGTTGAGGGCCATACATCTAGCGATGGAAGTACAGCTTATAATCAAAAATTATCAGAAGATAGAGCAGAGGCTGTAAAAGCTTATTTAATTGGTCTAGGCCTAGACTCTAGTAGAATTGAAACCATTGGTTTCGGTGAAACAAAACCCATTAAGCCCAATAGTACCAGAAATGGAAGAATTGAAAACAGAAGAGCTGAAATCAATAGAAGTGTTGTATTAAAATTTAACTAATTAATTAGTACATAAAAAAAAAACCTCCCTTCAAGGGAGGTTTTTCATTTATTTTAATTCAAAGTCTTATGAAAAATATCATTTTAATATTTAGTTTTCTTTTAATAATTTGTCTTCAAGCCCAAAATAGAATTATTCCAGCCGATACCGTTGTTACTACTAATCACACAACTAAAATTAAAGGGATTACTGTAAATTTTGAAGCCCAAACAGGAACACAACCCGTATGGAATAAAGAGGGAAAACCGATCGCTACTTTATTTTATACCTATTATAGAAGAACTGATCAAAAAAATGAAAGTCAAAGGCCTTTAATTTTTTCATTCAATGGGGGACCTGGATCAGCGTCTGTATGGATGCATGTAGCTTATACGGGCCCGAGAATATTAAAAATTGATGAGGAGGGCTACCCTGTCCAACCTTATGGTTATAAAAACAATCCAAATTCAATCCTAGATGTTGCTGATATCGTATTTATTAATCCAGTCAATACTGGATATTCTCGAATGCTTGAAGTTGACGGTAAAATGCCAGATAGGAAATTATTTTTTGGGATCAATGAAGATATTACCTATTTAGCAGAATGGCTTACTACTTTTGTAAGTAGAAAAGAAAGATGGGAATCCCCTAAATACTTGATAGGGGAAAGTTATGGTGGTACACGCGTTATGGGATTATCTGCCGCCCTTCAAGAATCACAGTGGATGTATCTCAATGGAGTCATTATGGTATCCCCTGCAGATTACAAAGTAATTCGTGTGGGCGGTCCTGTTTCTTCAGCATTAAACCTCCCCTACTATGCCGCTGCTGCTTGGTTTCATAACAAACTGCCCGCCAGACTACAACAGAAAGATTTAACTGAAGTACTTCCAGAAGTTGAAGATTACACAATAAATACAGTTATACCCACCCTGGCAAAAGGGGGATTTATAGATGAAGAAGAGAAAATAGAAGTCGCTAACAAAATGGCTGAATATTCAGGACTTTCACTGTCCTCTGTCATTCAAAATAATTTAGACATCCCCACTCGTTTTTTCTGGAAAGATTTACTACGCGATCAGGGGAAGACTATTGGACGACTTGACTCACGTTATCTGGGTATTGATCGAAAAGATGCTGGGGTTGGTCCTGACTACAGTGCTGAACTCACTTCATGGCTGCACTCCTTTACACCCGCTATCAATCATTATATCCGTACTGAACTTAATTTCTCTACTGATATCAAATACAATATGTTTGGCCCAGTAAGACCATGGAATAACGACAATGATAATACCCGAGAGGATTTAAGAAGGGCGATGGCGGAAAACCCCTATCTCAAAGTACTTTTCCAATCTGGCTACTACGATGGGGCAACGACCTATTTCAATGCCAAATATACCATGTGGCAAGTAGATCCTAGTGGAAAAATGAAAGACCGTTTTTCATTTAAAGGGTACAGAAGTGGGCATATGATGTATCTTAGAAATGAAGATCTTATTAAAGCAAATGATGACTTGAGAAGCTTTATTCAGGCTTCATTATCAAATGGGAAAGCAGCTAAATATTAAATATCACAACGCCGTACAGCGTCTTCTAGAGACTTAAGTCCCTCTTCTGTTCTGTCTTTAGGGATGAATTCTTGGGCTACATA
>WTIP01000170.1:0-3379 GCA_011525195.1 Flavobacteriales bacterium
ACTCCTTATAAAGTAAAAGATCTTAGCCAAGCCGCTTGGGGGAGAAAAGAAATTACTCTGGCAGAAAAAGAAATGCCTGGACTCATGGCCCTAAGGGCAGAGTATGGTGCCTCCCAGCCGCTGAAAGGAGCGCGTATTGCGGGCTGTCTGCATATGACCATACAAACAGCAGTACTTATAGAGACGCTCGTCGTCTTAGGCGCAGAAGTGACCTGGAGTTCGTGTAATATTTTTTCAACCCAAGATCATGCCGCAGCGGCCATCGCTGAAGCGGGTATTCCTGTCTATGCCTGGAAGGGAATGAATGAAGAAGAATTTGATTGGTGTATCGAGCAGACCCTCTTTTTTGGAGCAGACCGCCAGCCTTTAAATATGATCCTTGATGACGGAGGCGATTTGACCAATATGGTTTTAGACCGCTATCCCGAGCTGGTAGAGGGTATCCGTGGGCTTTCTGAAGAAACGACTACTGGGGTACACCGCCTCTATGAGCGGATGAAAAACGGGACCTTACCGCTGCCTGCAATCAACGTAAACGACTCGGTGACCAAGTCTAAATTTGACAATAAATACGGCTGTAAAGAAAGTGCGGTAGACGCCATCCGTAGGGCTACTGATGTCATGCTCGCAGGAAAACGCGTCGTGGTTTGCGGCTATGGCGATGTAGGAAAAGGTACGGCTGCCTCTTTCCGTGGGGCTGGAGCGCTGGTTACGGTAACAGAAATCGATCCGATTTGTGCGCTACAAGCGGCCATGGATGGTTTTGAAGTAAAAAAGCTCGCCACAGTCATAGACAATGCGGATATTGTCTGTACAGCGACAGGAAATAAAGACATTCTTACTGCGGACTATTTCCTTCGAATGAAAGACAAAGCGATCGTTTGTAATATCGGTCATTTTGATAATGAAATCGATATGGCCTGGCTCAATAAAAACTATGGTACTACTAAATCGGAAATCAAACCTCAAGTAGACCTCTATACTTTAGAGGAAGGTAAGCAAATTATCGTCTTGGCTGAGGGCCGCTTGGTCAACCTCGGCTGCGCGACAGGGCACCCCAGCTTTGTGATGAGTAATTCTTTTACCAACCAAACCCTGGCCCAAATTGAATTGTGGCAAAATGCGGACGCTTACGAGAATAAAGTCTATATGTTGCCCAAGCATTTGGATGAAAAAGTAGCCGCCCTACACCTCGACCATTTGAGTGTAGAATTAGAAAGCCTTTCTCAAGAACAAGCTGATTATATAGGGGTAACTGTAAAAGGACCTTTTAAACCAGAATATTACCGCTATTAAATGACGCTTAGGTACATAAAAAAACCCCGCAAAAGCGGGGTTTTTTATTTGATTTTATTTTTCTTAAGCCTCAAAAGGGACTACAGAAACATAGGATTTATTGTCTTTCTTTTTAGAAAATTTAACAATTCCATCTACTTTAGCGTGTAAGGTATGGTCTTTCCCGAGGTAAACATTTTCTCCGGGATTATGGGTTGTACCACGTTGGCGGATAATGATATTTCCCGCACGGGCCGCTTGACCTCCAAAAATTTTGACCCCTAAGCGTTTCGATTCGGATTCTCTTCCGTTTTTCGAACTTCCTACTCCTTTTTTATGTGCCATAATACTTTATTTTACTAGTTATTTAGAAAGGGTGGCAATTAAATCTGCTTTTTTCATTGAAGTAATCCCTTCAATCCCTTTCTTTTTTGCTTCGTCTTTTAGCTGGGCTACAGTCATTGCGCTGTAGTCCGTTTTAGCTGCGGGTTTTTTAGCTGCGGCTTTAGTTGCAGCAGGCTTTGCTGCTTTCGCAGGTGCTGCTTTTTCTGCTTTGGCAGCAGCTGCTTTAGGCTTGGCTCCGCTTGCTTGAATTTTTTCAATAACCAATTCAGTTAAGGCTTGACGGTGTCCGTTTTTCACTCGGTAGCCTTTTCTCCGTTTTTTCTTGAATACGATGACTTTGTCTCCTTTGAGGTGACTCACCACTTTGGCTTCAACAGAAGCACCGGTGATAGCCGGGGCGCCAAGGGTCACTTTCTTTCCATCGTCTAACAGATAAACTTGGTCAAAAGAAACTTTTGTCCCTTCTTTGTCTGCTAAGCGGTGTACGTAAAGCTTTTGGTCTTGCACAACTTTAAATTGCTGCCCTGCTATTTCTACTATTGCGTACATTTTCGTTTGTTTTTATGGACGGCAAATATAGTCATTTTTATAGTAAAACAAACTTTTTTTCGCCCTATTCCTTATCGATGGCAAAACGGCCTGGACCGGTAAAATAGAGGGCTAAAAAGGCGATGAGGTAGACAAAAGATTTTTCTTTTCTGGAAAAAGGATCACCGTCATGGGCGATAGCAAAGGCAACCAGCATAGTGAGGGTCGGGAAAAGAGTGGCCCAGCGGGTTTTCCAACCTATGATTATAAATATTGGAGCGATAAATTCACCGATGGCTGCTAAAATCAACGAAAGTGTCGGCCCCAGCCCAATGGGGTCACCAAAGTCAAAATTACCTTGGAGAACTTTGACAAATTTACCATAACCGTGGGTCATTAAACCTATAGCAAATCCGATACGGAGTAAGAGCAAACCAAAATCCACAGTTGTTTTTTTCATTATGAGGGGTTTTTTATTTTAAAGACACACTTTCTCCTATTTCTGCAAATAAAAATTTAGGGTCTTCTCGAGGCCCTGGTCGAAGGAAGTGATAGGCTGCCAGCCCAGTTCTTTTTTTATTTTTGAGGCATCAATCGCATAGCGGAAGTCGTGCCCTAGGCGGTCTGTAACAAATTCGATTAAGGCAAGAGATTGCCCTACGGGGCGGTCTAGGCGGGCGTCAATTTTTTTGATTAATTCATGAACCAAGTCGATATTGCGCCGTTCGTTATTGCCCCCCAAAATATATGTTTCGCCGGCTACACCCTGATGGAGGATTAAATCTATGGCGGCGGCGTGGTCTTCTACGTAGAGCCAATCTCGAATATTGGTTCCTTCCCCATAAACGGGCAGTGGCTTTTGCGCGACTATATGTTGGATCATAAGGGGGATTAATTTTTCACTATGCTGCCCGGGGCCGTAATTATTGGAGCAATTAGAAAGCACCACAGGCAAGCCATAGGTATGAAAATAAGCCCGCACTAAATGGTCGGAGGCCGCTTTAGAGGCGGAATAGGGAGAACGTGGATCATAGGCCGTCTGTTCAGTAAAAAAGCCTTCAGCGCCTAGACTGCCAAAAACCTCATCGGTAGAGATGTGATAAAAACGCTGCTGGGTGGCCTGATTGCCCCAATGCTGGCGCGCTGCCTCAAGCAAGTTGAGGGTACCTTGAATATTAGTCTGGGCAAAAGCAAAAGGGTTTTTTATAGAATTGTCTACATGAGACTCTGC
>WTIP01000170.1:3479-5922 GCA_011525195.1 Flavobacteriales bacterium
GTAATTAAAATCGATTTAAAGGCCTTCATTGGCTTGAATTAGTTGAAGGCAATCCGCCAAAGCGTCTTCCCAATTTCTCAATGTTAAAGATACGTTCTTTTGAATACGCTGGGTATCCAAAACTGAATAGTGCGGTCTACGGGCAGCTGAAGGGTAGTCTTCAGACAAAATGGGGCGTAAAGCAGCCTTACTCCCACTGAGTGCCAATATTTGTTGTGCAAATCCATACCAAGATGCAGGTGGGCCTTGGGCGATATGGTAAATGGGGGCCTCAAAAAGGGCGGGGTGGTCCAAAATACTGAGTACCGCTTGTGCCAAATCCAAGCCAGCGGTGGGCGTGCCGTATTGATCGGAGACTACTTTTAATTCCTCACCCTTTTTTGCTTTGAAAACTATGGATTTAACAAAATTAGAGCCATAAGGGCTGAAAAGCCAGGAAGTACGAATAATTACGCTGGGGAGTTTGGCTTGGATAAGCAGTTGTTCTCCTTTTACTTTGCTTTGTCCATAACTGTTAAGTGGATGGGGGGGGTCTGTCTCTTTATAGGGTGATTTTTGATGGCCATCAAAGACAAAATCAGTTGAAAAGTGGATGATTTTCAACTGCCTGGGGAGGGCAAAATCAATCAGATTTGCAACGCCTTCTTCGTTGATTGCTGTCACCTTGTCTTTTTCGGTTTCCGCTTTGTCTATCTGGGTATAGGCCGCACAGTTGAGTATCCCTTCAAAGGGGGTTGCTGCATGTATTTTTTCTAAAGTCTCGGGACGATTGAGGTCTGCCTCTTCTCGGGTCGCACAAATCAATTGGTGCTGCGGAAACTGAGTGGCTACCGTCTGAAAGCATTCCCCCAACTGACCTCCAGCCCCTGTAAGCAAATAATTAGGCATAGGGAGCGTCTTTATAGTCGAAGAGGGGCGCATCCTTCAGCAGCGGATGGTGGCGGTCTTTGTCTGATAAAATCCATTCTGATTGGGGGAGCTTCCAATCGATCCCCAATTCGGGATCCTCAGGAGCGATGCTGCCTTCGCTTTGGGGATGGTAGTATTGATCGACTTTGTACATAAAAAGAGAAGTCTCACTTATAGTAATATAGCCATGGGCAAAGCCGCGGGGGATAAAGAGTTGCAGTCCGTTATCAGCGCTCAACTCCTGGCTAAAGTGCCGCCCAAAAGTAGGAGAGCCCTTACGGACATCTACAACCACATCCAAAACTCGACCTTCTAACACCGATACTAATTTCGACTGACTATAGGGCGGCAGCTGGTAATGTAGCCCCCGAAGGACCCCTTTATTTGAGGTTGTATAGTTGTCTTGACAAAAGTGTAGCTGCTGTCCCGTGGCCGCTGCAAAGACCTTTTGGGTATAGCCTTCTGTAAAACTACCCCTACTATCCGTGTTCTTTTCAGGTTGGAGTAATAAAACCTCTTTAAAGTAAGTGGGTGTCGCTGTCATAATAAAGTGTTCGCAAAGACGAAATCAATTTGACCCTAAAAATAACCAAAATTTAGAAGCGAAACCGAGCTGAGTAAGCAACGCCCTTTAGGGGGAACATTTGGCTTAAGTGTTTCCAGTCAAATTTTTACGCATAGCGAACTAAAAGGTAGTCCCCATAAGGGGTGCCCTCAAGTCTTTTTGCCTGTTGGACCAACTGCTTTTTAGTAATAAATCCTTTTTGGTAGGCTACCTCTTCTAAGCAGCCTATTTTAAGCCCTTGGCGTTTTTCAACAGTTTCAATAAACTGACTGGCCTCTAAAAGAGATTCATGGGTACCGGTATCCAGCCAAGCAAAGCCACGACCCAAATTTTCAACCTGCAGCTGCTGGCGGTCTAAAAAAGCTTGATTAACGGCCGTGATTTCGAGTTCCCCCCGTGCTGAGGGTTGTATGTCTTTCGCAATGGTGACCACCTCATTAGGGTAAAAATACAATCCTACTACCGCTTGCTGGCTTTTCGGCTGTTCCGGCTTTTCGTCAATGGAAACTACTTTCCCTTGGGCATCATATTCTATAACGCCATAACGCTGCGGGTCTTTGACTGTATAGCCAAAGATGGTGGCCTTACTCCCCAAGCGGGTACGCTCCACTACAGCCTCCAGCTGGGAGGAAAAGTCCAGCCCATAAAAAATATTATCCCCCAATATCAAGCAGACGGGTTCATTCCCGATAAACGCCTCCCCCAAAGTAAAGGCAGCAGCCAAACCATTTGGCCTTTGTTGTACTTTATAAAGTAATGTGATCCCCCACTGGCTACCGTCACCCAAAAGGCGTTCATACTGCTCAATATCCCCAGGGGTGCTGATCACTAAAACTTCTCTAATCCCTGCCAATAATAATACAGACAAGGGATAGTAGACCATGGGCTTGTCATAGACGGGCAGCAACTGCTTAGAAACCCCCAAAGTCACAGGAAAGAGTCGGGAACCAGTACCACCAGCAAGGAGAA
>WTIP01000047.1 GCA_011525195.1 Flavobacteriales bacterium
AGTGCTTGAGAGCTTTGATGAGGCTCGTAGCGATAAGGGGCAATCTGAACAAAATAAAAAGGAAAATCTGTGCCCCAACGTGCCCTCCAATCAGAAATCATCCCTGTAAATAAGGTTTGATACTCTTGATAATTGTCTACATTGCTTTCTCCTTGATACCATAAGGCGCCTTTAATTGTATAAGGAATTAAAGGTTTAATCATATTCTGATATAAATTACTATATAGATTTGGGCCATTTTTTTTGCCCTTTTTAATTTGCTTTTGTAGCTCATTGTCATTTTCTACCAAGGTGTTAAGGTCAAGGTTATGGTTTTGAAAATTAGTTTCTAAATAAAAAGCTTGGTGTTTTAATTTCCATTCCCCCTTATCAAGTTGCCTTTTTTTATCAGTACCACTAAGAAAAATATTCCCTCTAAATCCCCCTTGACCCATTATATCGATTATTCTAACTGCTAAAATATTCCCCTTCTTTTTTAAAATACCTTGAGGGATTTCATAAGACCTAGCTGAACAACAATTAAATCCTTTCCCAATCAGTTTCCCATTGAGATAAGTATAGTCGTAATCATCAATTCCTCCCTCTACTTCAAAGCGATCAAAGTCCTCAGGTGTATCAAGATCAAATCTTTTACGCATCCAAACAACCCCATCTTCAGCTAAGCTTCTAGATTCAAAGAAATTTTCAAATGCTATCAAATCGCTTTCTTCTGATTGAAAAGTATGCCAATTTATATCATCAAAATCTGAGTCCGCATAGTGGGTGTCATTAAGTTGTAAGCGCTCCCATTCTTCCATGGTTTTGGGAACAGCAAAGGCAGGTGCCTCGAGATAGGCGCTGTTTTGCGCTAAAATTTCTTGACTAATTTTTTGATTGTATGCCTTTAATCCTTCAACTCCTCCTTGAGACTGTATTTCAAGGGCCTCTTCTTTACTTGGCTCCATCTGAGCCAGTTGCTCAATACTGGTCCAGGCCTCCACGCGGGTCCCTCCCCATGAGGTATTAATAATCCCGACAGGGATATTGAGTTCTTGCACGAGTTTCCGCGCAAAAAAATAGCCCACCGCACTAAACTGTTTCACTGTTTCAGGAGTCGTTACTTTCCAGCTCGTCTTATCGAGAGAGGATCCTTCTAAATCGCGGGGTACAGAAAACATTCTGATTTGGGGATACTCTGCCGTTTTGATTTCAGCTTCTTGATTGAGTATTCGAGCAGACAATGGCCACTCCATATTGGACTGACCCGAGGCAAGCCAAACTTCGCCGAGCAGAATATCTTGGAGTATAATTTCTGTAGTTCTCTCTTGAATCGTAAGCGTATAAGGTCCTCCGTATTTTTTAGTTTCTAAAATGACTTTCCAGTCTCCCTTTTCGTCTGCTTGAGTAGAAACGGTTTCACCCCAACTTGCAGCTACTTCAATTTGAGCCCCTGGTGAAGTAGATCCCCAAATTGGAACTTCTGCTTCTTGCTGTAAGACCATATGCGAAGTAAAAAGAGGCGCAAGCTTTAAAGGTTTTTTTTCAATCGTACACGAAGTAATTAGTAATATAAGACCGACTTGGAGTATAAGAGAATTAAAAGAGAGTTTCATTACAAAAAATATTATCCCTCAAATTACAAAAAATAGGCTTTAGATCTTGCCATCCAAGTCCAAGAAATATCTTATTATTTGTATTTTTGAATGACTTCTTCAGAAAATAATTTGAAACGCTTTTAAATTTAAATAATGAAAATGAAAATTTATTTAATCCTTTTATTCGGAATTATTATTTCTTGTTCTCCAACCAAAGAAACGCAACAGAGCTATGAGCTCGTTTGGAATGATGAATTTGATCAAACAGTACCTGAATTAGATGCCTCTAAGTGGTTTAGAGAAACAGTTGCTCCAAATAATGGTAGTTGGTATAATGATGAGTTACAGCACTATACAGATCGCTTGGACAATGCGTATGTAACTGAGGGTACGCTAAAAATTAAAGCTAAAAAAGAAGCGTATACCCATTCAGGAACAACACAGGCCTATACCTCAGCGCGATTAAATTCTAAATTTTCATTTACTTACGGAAAAGTAGTCGTTAAGGCAAAATTACCTCGAGCTCAAGGAACTTGGCCAGCCATCTGGACATTAGGAAGCAATTTAGAGACTGTAGGATGGCCCGCCTGTGGTGAACTTGATATCATGGAACAACTTTTTGAAGATTTTGAAATGGTCCAATGTGCCATTCATACCCCTGCATCCTATGGATCCGATACTGTTGTCAAACAAGTAGATGTATCAGATGTGACAACCAATTTCCATGAGTATGGAATGGAGTGGACCCCTGAAAAAATTGACTTCACTGTAGACAATCAAGTATATTTTACTTATGCTCCAGAAGTAAAAACACTCGAAAATTGGCCCTTTGATAATGACCAATATATTCTACTCAATATCGCCATGGGGGGAAATCTGGGAGGAACTGTTGCGCCAGATTTTACAGAAGACATCATGGAAGTAGATTATGTAAGAGTCTATCAAAAATAGGAGATCAGACTTAAGGTTTTAGCAATACCTGACCTGCTTTTATGGGCCTAAATGCTCCTTGATCGATAGCTAATTTTCCATTGATTACTACATATTCTATACCCTCAGAGTATTGGTGTGGCACTTCAAATGTCGCTTTATCCTGAATTGTTTCTGGGTTAAATAAGGTAAGATCTGCTTTATTGCCAATACCAATACGCCCCCGATCGGTTAGTCCAAGAGTAGCAGCGGGTAAGGCTGTCATTTTATATATGGCTTCAGAAAGACTGAGAATACCAAGTTCCCTGACATACTGGCCCAAAACACGGGGAAAAGTACCATACCATCGAGGGTGTGGATGTCCCTTGCCTAATTGTACCAATCTGCCGTCAGATGCTATCATGGTCTGGGGATGCTTCATAATATTGACCACATCACTTTCATCCATTGCGTGAAATATACAACTCGCTCCACCCTTTACTTGCGCTTCTATGACCAATTCTGCTCCCTGCTCGGGCGTGGGTGGTAAGCCCCGCTGTTCACACCAATATTTCAATGTTTTCCCTTCTAATTCCGGCATCCATTCTACAAGTGCAAATTGGATACGATTTAAATCCTCTCCTCCACGATCATTAAGTATATTGAAAACAATTCCTTTTTTGATACTGTCACGCAGTTTGGGGTTTTTGAGACGCTTAATAAACGCTTGGTTACCACCTGCTCTCGCCCATCCTGGAATTAAAACAGAGATTCCAGTATAACTTGCATTATAGGGATATTGGTCTATTTTTATATCCAATCCACGGGAACGAGCTTGATCGACTAGAGCCAGGGTTTCATTACTCTTTCCCCACATGGGCTTTCCGATCACTTTGTGATGGGTTAAGATGACAGGGATGGTTGCTTTTTCGGCAATTGTAAGGGCTTCTTTTACAGAAGCAATAACTTCCAAACCTTCATCCCTAAGGTGTGAAGTATAAATCCCTCCTTTTTCAGAGGCTACCTTTGACAGTTCAATAACTTCATCAGTAGCTGAAAAACTACCCGGTAAGTACTTGAGTCCCGTAGAAATACCAAAGGCCCCTTCTTCCATTCCCTGTAGCACCTTTTTTTTCATTTCCTCTAATTCTTCTGCCGTAGGGGGTCTATTCTCTAAATCCATTACTTCCCGGCGGATGGTGTTATGACCCACTAAAAAACCAACATTCATCCCTACACCAAGCTGTTTTAAACTGTCTAAATAGGCTTTAAAGGGGAAAGGACCTCTCCCATCTGGCCCCCCTAAGCTGGTTGTAACTCCCTGTCTAATATGACTTTCACAATCAGATAATTCAAAAATGGGTTCTAAATGCGCATGGAGGTCAATAAAACCGGGAGCTACCGCTAGTCCTTTCGCATTGATAATTTTTTTTGCCCCTTTGTGACTCAAGTCGCCTATGGCAGTGATTTGATCACCTATAATACCAATATCTGTTTTTTGAGGGGGCGCTAAGATACCCTCATAAACGAGTCCGTTTTGTATGATTAAATCAAATTGCTCTTCAGAAGTACAGGCCAAAATAAAAGAACAAAGAGTTAAGAATAAAAGTTTATTGAGAATTTTCACAGGATTTATTTATCCAAACAAATTACAAAAAATGAAAAAATCTCTGCTGTCTGCCCTTGCTCTTTATTAATTTTATAAATTCAAAAATAATTTCCTCACAATGAAAAATTACTTTTTTTTACTACTCCTAGTCACTACTGCATGGGGCTATTCGCAACAGATTGAATATGTCAACAGCACTGAACATCTCGCCAAGAATAGGCCTTTTTCACAGGCTACAGTTGTAAATAATATCATTTATCTCTCAGGGCAAATTGGAACTTTACCCAATGGGGAACTTGCTCAGGGTGGAATAGAAGCCGAAACAAAACAAATCATGATGAATATCAAAAGCCTTCTTGAATCAATGGGTAGTAGCTTGGATCAAGTTTTTAAATGTACCTGTATGCTTGAGGACATTAAAGATTGGCCAAAAATGTCAGCAGTCTATGCCACTTTTTTCGATAAAGAAAAACTCCCTGCACGTAGTGCTTTTGCTGGAAGCGGATTGGCCTTAGGGGCGAAATTAGAGATTGAATGTATGGCTGTTCGCACTCCTAATAACCCTTATTTATATTAGAAAAGAGCTGTTTTCAGGACTTAAATCGAACTTTATAATCCTATTAAACCCAGATGTATCCAAAGCTCAAAACACTGATTTCAAAGGCATTAGCAGCACCCATTGAGGAAGAAAGAAAAGTCTTTCTTCATCATCTCGCGAATTATATTCAAAATAAGCTAAAGACGAAACAAACAGCAAGGCTTACTTTTATTTGTACCCACAACTCTAGGAGGAGTCAATTTGCTCAGATTTGGGCACAGGTAGCTGCGGCTTATTATAAAATTCCCGTTATTTCCTCTTCAGGAGGAGTGGAAGTTACTGCTTTTAATGAGCGTGCTGTAGCCTCAATCCAACGATTTGGATTTGAGGTTCAAAGTAAGGGAATAGAAAATCCTCGCTATACAGTAAGGTTTGACGCTCATTCTAAACCCCTTTTACTTTTCTCAAAACACTTTGATGAGGAGCCCATATCTGATCCTTTTGCAGCAGTGATGACCTGTGCCCATGCCGATGAAAACTGCCCCTTTATTCCGGCTGCTCAAGCGCGTATTGCACTTCGCTATGAAGACCCTAAAGTGTATGATAATACTCCTTTAGAAGCAACTAAATACGATGAACGTTCATTTGAAATAGCTGCTGAACTATTTTATGTTTTTAAAAGAGTGAAAGAAAATCAGGCGTAAAAGTCTTTTTATATTTAATTCAAAATTAAAGGCATGCTTAAAAAATTATCCTTTTCACCCTATTCCCTTTTATTACTCCTGTTGATTCCACTTACTGCCATGCAGTTTTCCAGTGAAGTCAATTGGTCGCTTTTTGATTTTGTAATCATGGGTTTTTTACTGCTAGCCCTGGGGTTTGGTATCCGATTTATTCGCAATAAAAAAAGCGTATTAAAATACCCCCTGCTCATGATTATCGCAGTTGTAGTCCTCTTTTTTATTATATGGGCAGAATTAGCCGTAGGAATTTTCGGCTCTCCTTTTGCAGGGAGTTAGTTTATTAAGCGGAACCAATAAGCTGATGTACAATTGATAACACGCTGTTATTAAAATTTTTTAAAGGTTTTATCAGAATAAAAAAAAACCGCCAGCAAGCCGGCGGCTCTTTAAATAAATTGATTTATGGTGTATTATATACAACATTAATATAATCATTTTTTTTTACTTGCAATTAACAAAGT
>WTIP01000119.1 GCA_011525195.1 Flavobacteriales bacterium
AACGCTGATGCTGCCATCATCGCCATACATCCTACGAAGAATGTAAACCCTACGTAGTCGTCAGTGGCCATCGCTGGAGCCACAGTCATTAAGCTTAGAATTTTTTCCATGATTAAATCAATTATTTGTTTTTGTTTAGATAAATTTAGAAAAAATTAAACTTACTTACTATTTAAATCAAATTATTTTCAATTGAAATCGCTAACTCACTCATTTTCAGGTAAAAAATATTTTTTTAAATTTTTAGTGCTGAGTGCTATTGCAGTAATTTTTTGTGTTTTTGGCCCATTTTGGTTGCAAGATGCTATAGCGATTTTGGGAATTTTAACATTTGGGATATTACATGGAGCGAATGATTTAAAAATAATAGCGCGAAAAACAAGTCAATCTGACCAATCGGATCGAATGAAATCTTTTGGGTTATATATAGGAGTCGTTTTTTTAGGGATCCTCTTGTTTTTTTATCTCCCTCGGTTTGCCCTACTTAGTTTTGTTCTAGTGAGCTGTTACCACTTTGGTGAACAACATTGGAGCGGAAGAATTAAAAACAGTAAATTAAAGCCTTGGATTTATTTCATCTATGGTGCACTGGTTTTTAACTTACTTTTTACACTTCAGTATCTTCCTAGTGCGCAGGTTATATCCCAAATCACTTCAGTAGTGCTACCCCCTCATTTTTTTTGGATCGGACTTCTACTCACTTCCAGTGGATTTGTTATCCTATTAGGAGGGGAAAAAATAAACAGTATCACAGTATTGATGGAAATTATTCTCTTAGTTGTGCTGGCTTTATTATTTGCCTACGCGAGTCTACTCTTTGCTTTTGGCTTTTATTTTGTAGTGTGGCACAGTATCCCTTCACTGAATTCACAACTTAAATATATTTATGGAACCACCCAACAAAATGCCTTTTTGAGATATATCAAATCTGCATTGATTTATTGGTTGGGGGCGCTTGGGGGTATGTTTTTATTTTATTATTTCATAGAAGTAGAGGAAGCGTATTTAGTCTCAATTTTCTTTTCTTTTTTGGCGGCTATTACTTTTCCCCATGCCGTAGTTATGGGATTGATGTTTCATTCAGAAGGCGCAGATGAAGATTAATCAAATCGCATTCCTTATTTTTGCTAGACATTAACTAGATCTTATAATTATGTTTGACAATCTGAGTCAAAAACTGGATAAAGCCTTTCAGGTCTTAAAAGGACATGGGAAGATTACAGAAATTAATGTTGCTGAAACACTCAAAGAAGTAAGGCGTGCGCTTTTAGATGCGGATGTAAATTTTAAAATAGCGAAAGAATTTACAGTAAGAGTAAAAGAAAAAGCATTAGGACAAAAAGTATTGACCAGCTTACAACCTGGGCAATTACTCATTAAGATCGTAAAAGACGAACTGACCGAGTTAATGGGTGCGGCCTCTGTGGGGGTCAATTTAGAAGGCAAACCCAGCGTGATCTTAATGGCTGGTCTTCAGGGTTCTGGTAAAACCACATTCACGGGAAAATTAGCACTTCACCTTAAAAAGAAACACGGAAAAAACAACCCCTTACTAGTAGCCTGTGATGTTTACCGTCCAGCCGCGATAGACCAGCTGGGGGTTGTGGCAGCGCAAGTAGGCGCTTCCATATATGAAGATCGTGAGCAAAAAGACCCTGTACAGATTGCGCGTGCTGCACTGGCCTATGCGGCAAAAGAAAAGCACGACCTTGTACTGATCGATACTGCAGGGCGCCTGGCTGTTGATGCAGCTTTAATGGATGAAATCAAAGCCCTTCACCAAGCAGTAAACCCCTCAGAAACGCTTTTTGTAGTAGATGCAATGACAGGTCAAGATGCGGTAAATACAGCAAAAGCATTTAATGACTTATTAAATTTTGACGGCGTCGTACTTACAAAACTCGATGGTGATACACGAGGAGGAGCGGCCCTTTCAATCAAATCTGTGGTGAATAAACCTATAAAGTTTATAGGGACAGGAGAAAAAATGGAAGCTTTGGATGTTTTTTATCCAGAGCGAATGGCAGACCGTATTCTCGGAATGGGGGATGTAGTTTCTTTAGTTGAAAGAGCACAAGAACAATTCGACCATGAACAAGCGCGTAAGATCAATAAGAAAATTGCTAAAAATCAATTTGGCTTTGATGATTTTCTCGCCCAAATAAAACAGGTTAAGAAAATGGGGAATATGAAAGACCTCATGGGGATGATTCCTGGTGTCGGTAAGATGGTAAAGGATGTAGATATTGATGACAATGCTTTTCAGGGTATTGAGGTTATTATTGGCTCCATGACACCTAAAGAACGCGCGCAACCTAAATTACTCAATCACAGTAGAAAGACGCGAATTGCAAATGGTTCTGGAACTTCTTTACAGGAAGTAAATCAACTCATAAAGCAGTTTGAACAAATGAGTAAGATGATGAAGATGATGCAAGGGGGTAAGGGAAGACAAATGATGCAAATGCTTCAAAATATGAAATAAAATGATTCTATTAGACGGAAAGAAAACAGCCCAAACCTTAAAAGAAGAGATTAAGCAAGCAGTTACTTCAATTACTGATAAGGGAAAGCGCCCTCCTCATTTAGCTGCAGTTTTAGTGGGTAATGACGGAGCTAGCTTAACTTATGTAGGAAGTAAAGTACGCGCTTGTGATTATGTGGGTTTTGAATCTACGCTTATCCAATTAGAAGCATCGACTACTGAAGCGGAGTTATTAAAGCATATTGAGGATTTAAATAAAAATCCAGAACTAGATGGTTATATTGTTCAATTGCCATTACCCAAACATATAGATGAAGAAAAAATTCTTTTAGCCATAGATCCTGCCAAAGATGTAGATGGTTTTCACCCTGCCAATTTTGGACGAATGGCCTTGGAAATGGAAGCTTTTATTCCCGCTACTCCCTTTGGAATTATTGAATTACTCGAACGTTATCAAATAGAAACCTCGGGGAAACACTGTGTGGTAGTGGGTAGAAGTCATATTGTGGGCAGACCTATAAGTATCCTTATGAGTCAAAAAGGGCTTGCCGGTAATGCCACAGTAACTGTTGCTCACAGTAGAACAAAAAATTTGAATACCCTTACTAAAGAAGCAGATATTATTGTAATGGCTCTAGGGATTCCAGAATATTTGACAGCACCGATGGTAAAAGAAGGAGCAGTCATCATTGATGTAGGCATCACCCGAGTGCCAGACAGTACCCATCCTAAAGGCTATGTAATTAAGGGAGATGTTGCCTATGAGGAGGTTGCATCTAAAGCTTCTGCTATTACACCTGTACCTGGAGGGGTAGGACCCATGACCATCGCCATGTTATTGAAAAATACATTATTGGCTTATCACCGAAACCACTAGGTCTCTTTTTCTATACCTTGGTAAATTCTTAAAATCAGAAGTCCGAATAAGACACTTGAAAGGATTAATAAAATATTGGTAAGCCCTGTAGTCGCAAAGGAAAGTCGGATTAAGATGGTACAGATTACAAACCCTGTATTTCGTATCAATTGACTGTAGCGTTCTGTATATTGGAAAGAAAGGAGTAAGATAAAGACATCGGCGAGTATAAGAATCGTAAAAAATTCATTATAAAAAATAGCATTGACATCCGATAAAATAGAACTCGTCTTTTCCAAGTAAAACAGCTCATAAAACCAATTACCAAAGCTATAAAGAGAAGTAAAAATTAAGACGGGAAGTAACATAACACTTACTGCTCTTTTTGAACTAACAAAGCGTTTGAGTCTTTCGGTTAAGGCTTTCTTTGGTAATTTTTCTGTCCGCCTATTAAAGAGGTATATAAAAAAGTAAAGTATCAATATCCCTGACAAATCATAGATTAATTGCCTATTGGCTTCAAATTGAAACCAGTTCACATCTAATTCTATTTTTGGGATATCACTAAAAATTCTTCGAATAATAATTAATGAAATAATTTCAAATTGCTTAGATACAGCAGTTGTAAATGATCGGGGGAGGTAAACGATGAGCAGGTAAATTTCATAGACTAAGATTATTGAGAATGGGGTATAGATCGCTGAAATAGGGTCTTCTAGCAGCCGCGCCTCAAAAGGGGTGTGAAAAAGATTAAATTTTTTTGTGTAGATCAATACTAAATGGACCACAAACCCAATGATTGAAAGCCAAAGTGTAGCCCGTTCAATCATTTTTTGATTTCGGTCAGAAAAAATCCGCTCAAAGGTCTGATCAAAAAAAATCAGACTGCTTTTTTCTTTATTCAATTTGCAAAAATTTGTTCATCATTTTTAAAGGCTTTAAACTCTAAAGCATTTCCCGCTGGATCATAAAAAAACAGCGTCATTTGTTCTCCAGGTAAATCTTTAAACCTGAGATAAGGCTCAATAACAAATTCAATTTTTTTTTCTCTTAGGCGCTGTTCAAAATTTTTAAATTCTTCCCATTCCAGTAAGACACCAAAATGAGGAATAGGTACCGACTTGCCGTCTACTTCATTGTGGTGCTTGAGTCCTTGATGATTGGGGTCTACATGTAAAACCAACTGATGACCAAATAAATTTAAATCAATCCATTCTTCTGCAGAACGCCCTGTTTCACAACCTAAAGTATCAATATAAAATTCACTGCAACGCTTTAAATTGTCTACAGGAATGGCAAGGTGAAAAGGTCTTGGCATCGCATTTTTTTATAAAGGTACAATTTATTGACAAATAGCAGATTAGAATATAATACCTTTGCAAAATGGAGTTAGAACAGGATCGTATTCGCATCAAAAAAGGAACTTTACTTCCTTTGATGGAGGCCTTTTATACTCTACAAGGGGAAGGCTACCATAAAGGGAGTGCTGCTTTTTTTATCCGTATTGGCGGTTGTGATGTCGGGTGTCATTGGTGCGATGTCAAAGAAAGTTGGGATGCCAATCTCCATCCACCAACTCCTATTGAGCATATTGTAACTCAAGCCAAGCAGTATTCCGACACAGTGGTTGTGACGGGGGGAGAGCCCTTAATGTGGAATATGGATCCTTTATGTAAGGCGCTTCATGGACTAGGTATGCAAGTTCATATTGAAACTTCTGGGGCTTATGCATTAACGGGAACTTGGGACTGGTTTTGTTTATCACCCAAAAAAAATAAACGCCCCTTGCAGGCAGCGTATGACTATGCGGATGAATTAAAAGTAATTATCTACAATAAAGACGACTTTAAATTTGCCGAAGAGCAAGCAGCGCAGGTAGCTCCAAGTTGCAAATTATTTTTACAGCCCGAATGGAGCCGGAGAGAAAAAGTAATGCCCCTTATTGTTGACTATGTGCTGGCAAACCCAAAGTGGAAAGCTTCACTTCAAACCCATAAGTATTTGAATATCCCCTAGGGATAGATTAAATACTGCGTTCGAATACGATGAAATTCTGCTAAATCCTTTGCCCAAGTTTGACGAATTTCAGTTTCATTTTTTCCCGCTTGAAGTTGCGTTTTTAAACTACTCACCCCGCTAATGCGTTCGAACCCTTTAAGGAAAAAAGCAGCTTTATCGGGAAAGTTTGAATAAGCATCTATTAACCATTTTAATTCGATCTGTGTGGGTTTGGGAACCTCAGTTAAATTTTTTCCAAAACACAGCTCCCCATTAAATTTTGGATTTTTAGAACCAAAGTTAGGCGCAGGCGTAAATCGGTAATTATAGCCTTTAAAGTCTGGATGCCCATAAATTTGAAACTGTTTATCGGTCCCCCTTCCAATACTGATGACTGT
>WTIP01000122.1 GCA_011525195.1 Flavobacteriales bacterium
TTTTCTTCAATTAGAGGCGCTTCTGTACAGCCCAAATAAAGAAGTATTAAAAGTGTTTTTAAAGTAGATACAGTCACAGAATATAAACCGCAAGTAATAAAGGCGCTTTTTTGTTTTATCATCTTTAAGGGGTTCCTTACTTTTGAAACATGTTTGAAGATAGAAATATTCCTAAAACTTCCTTGGCGCAGCTGGGAGAATTTGCATTAATCGATCACTTAACCCAGACTTTTGAGTTAAAAAATAAGTCAAGTAAGTTGGGCATAGGAGATGATGCAGCCGTAATCAACCACGAAAAACAGCAGACTGTCATCAGTACCGATCTATTAATTGAAGGAATTCACTTTGACCTCAGCTATATGCCTTTAAAGCATTTGGGCTATAAAGCCGTCATGGTCAATCTGTCAGATCTTTACGCTATGAATGCCCACCCTACCCAAATAACGGTCTCTATAGCAGTCTCAAATCGATTTACCCTCGAAGCATTAGAGGCGCTTTATGAAGGCCTCGCACTGGCATGTAAAAATTATACTGTAGATTTAGTTGGAGGAGATACGACGAGCAGTACCTCTGGGCTTATACTTTCCATTACAGCAATCGGTGAAGTTTCAAAAAATAAATTGACCCGCCGTAGGGGCGCTCAAATCAATGATTTACTCGTAGTCAGTGGCGACTTAGGGGCCGCCTATACTGGCCTTCAAGTTTTGGAAAGAGAGAAGGCCGTATTTAAAGCTAATCCCAATGCACAGCCCGACTTGAGCCCTTATAGCTACAGTGTAGGACGCCAACTGAAACCCGAAGCACGCAAAGATGTGATTGAACTACTGGACGAATTGAAAATCGTTCCAACTGCTATGATTGATATTAGTGATGGCCTCTCCTCAGAAGTGCTTCATTTAGCAAAAGCTTCCGCAGTGGGTTTTCATCTCTTTGAAGAAAAAATCCCTATAGACCCAGAAGTCAGCTTCATCAGTGAGGAATTTAAAATAAATCCGACAACAGCAGCCCTCAATGGAGGCGAAGACTATGAATTACTTTTTACGATTGCACAAAGTGACTATGAGAAGATCAAAAATCACCCACTGCTTTCGGTAATCGGACATGTCGTTGAAAAAAAAGCAGGCTGTCAATTGATTACTGGCCTTCGACAACAAATTGAATTAACAGCGCAAGGCTGGCAGAGCTTTAAAGATCAATAGGCTTAGCCTAGTGCGACATCTAAAGTCATCATCACTATAAAGCCCCCAATAAAGCCCAAAGTCGCAATATCGGTATATTTATCTTGCTGAGTTTCAGGAATTACTTCCTCTACCACTACAAATATCATAGCGCCCGCAGCAAAGGCAAGTGCATAAGGAAGTAAGGGTGTAAAGAAGGTTACGGCTAAGGCTCCAAAAACAGCAGCAAAAGGCTCTACGATGGCTGAGAGCTGTCCATACCAAAAACTTTTAAAACGACTGACGCCTTGGCGGCGCATAGGCATCGATACAGCAATCCCTTCTGGAAAATTTTGTATTCCTATACCCAGTGCCAAAGCCACAGCCCCTGCAATTGAAGCTTCGGGAATTCCAGCAGCTACCCCTCCAAATAAAACCCCTACAGCCAAGCCCTCAGGTATATTGTGCAATGTGATTGCTAATACCAATAAAGTGGTTCGATGCCAAGGTGTTTTAATCCCTTCCGTTTCTTTAAAATTAATATGCACATGAGGTAATATCTTATCTAAACCGAAAATAAAGAGTGCCCCAAGGGCAAATCCAACCGCAGCGGGGATTACTTTGACGAATCCTTCTCCCGGGCTCATTTCAATCCCAGGAGACAAGAGGCTCCAAAAGCTGGCAGCTACCATTACGCCACCAGTAAACCCCAAAAGGCCGTCCAATATTGCCCTATTTAATTCTTTTACAAAAAAGACGAGCGCCGCCCCTAGTGCAGTAAGCCCCCATGTAAATAAAGTGGCATAAAAAGCCCCCATTACTGGACTTATCGATTCAAAAAAGGTGAGGATACGCTCCATGCTTATTTCCTTACTGTAAAAATAAAGACTTCCATGCAATTATGGATCAATTCTACATGAATTAATTACTTTTACCACAGTGTCTGTGAAAAAGAAACAATTTGACTACATTATCTGTGGGGG
Source organism: Flavobacteriales bacterium (assembly GCA_011525195.1). Lineage (GTDB taxonomy): Bacteria > Bacteroidota > Bacteroidia > Flavobacteriales > Flavobacteriaceae > MS024-2A. The sequence continues at coordinate 2,141 of WTIP01000122.1, forward strand.
AGGAGCCGCCGGTCTGCTGTTGCTCCAAGCGCTCCGCGAAGATTCTTTTTTTGCAGAAAAGCAAATTCTCTTAATTGAAAAAGAAACCAAAAATAGCGATGACCGCACTTGGTGTTTTTGGGAAGCAGCAGAGGGTAAATTTGATGTCTTATTAACAAAAAAATGGCAGCAAGCTATATTTGCAGGTTCACAGTCAAAAATAGCATTTAACCTTCATCCTTTTCAATATAAAATGCTCAGGTCTGGCGCTTTTTATCATCACTACTTCCCAGAAAATTCGCCTGAACAAAATTTTCATTTTCTTCAAGCAGAAATTAAAACCCTCGAGACAAAAGCAACCTTTACTGAAGTCTATACGGATCAGGGTGTATTTAGTGCAAATCATGTATTCAGTAGTTTATTTGACCCTGAGTTGCTCAAAAATCAATTTAAATATCCTGTTTTACAGCAGCATTTTATCGGCTGGTTTATACAGGCCCCCGAGGGGAGTTTTAATCCTGAGGAAATCATATTTATGGATTTTGATATTCCTCAAAAAAATGAAACGCGTTTTCTCTATGTACTTCCGCTTAGTGATCAGAAAGCCTTAGTAGAATATACCTTATTTTCCAAAGAACTCCTCACTAAAGAGGAATACGAAAATGGCATCAGGGCCTATTTATTAAAAATAAATATTACAGATTATACCATAGAGGAAAAAGAACAGGGTACAATCCCTATGAGCTGCTATCCTTTCCAATCTGCTAATCGCTCAAGCTTATTGCATATTGGTACAGCAGGTGGGTGGACAAAGGCAAGTACGGGTTTTACTTTTAAAAAGACACAAAGAGAAATTAGACGTTTGATTTCTTTTTTAAAAACAGGGCAACCACTCAATGCTTTTCAGATAAAAAATCGCTTTTGGTTTTACGATTTGCTCTTTCTCGATGTGCTTGAAAAATACAACCACAAGGGTAGCGAACTCTTTAGTCGAATGTTTGACAAAAATCCACCTGTAAGAATCTTTAGATTTTTAGATGAAAAAACCACTTTTGGCGAAGAGCTATTAGTACTGTCTTCCTTTTCTATCAAACAGATTGGCTGGTTTTTAGCTGCTTTTTTTAAACGGATATTTTAAGACTGTCTTTGCATCAACTGATTGGCAAATGTCCTTAAAACTTTTTCCCCCTGCTCGTTTACCCTTAATACTTCAAGTAGCTTAAAGGCTTGCTGGGTATAGTTTTGCATCAGTTCCTGACTGGCTTCTGCGGCCGTAGTGGCAATAAAGAGTTGCTTTACGGCTTCGATTTTTTCTTCTGCTTTGATATCCCCTTTCGACTCAAACCATTGCTCTAACTCTTTTTTTTGTTCTTCGGTTCCTAAGTGTAAGGCTTTGTGGTATAGAATGGTTTTTTTATTCTCAATTATATCCCCTCCAAGCTGCTTCCCAAAACTTTTAGGGTCACCAAAAGCGTCTAAGTAATCGTCTTGAATTTGAAAAGCCATCCCCAAAGCGATCCCAAAATCATAAATTTTTTGGGCTTCCTCTTCCTCCCTACCCGCAATATAAGCGCCCATTTTAAGAGCACACCCAACCAAAACCGCCGTTTTTAAACGAATCATTTCTAGATAGGCAACAATCGTGGTTTGTTTTTGTTGCTCAAAATCTATGTCATATTGTTGTCCTTCACATACCTCTAGTGCCGTTTGACTGAGTAGACGGGTTAATTTTGAATGCAATTCACTTGGATAAGCCTCTAAGGCTTGGTAGGCTTGAACCAGCAGAGCATCCCCAGACAAAATTCCTGTATTGAGGTCCCATTTTTCATGCACAGTCTCTTGCCCCCTTCGCAAGGGAGCCTCGTCCATAATATCGTCATGCATGAGTGTGAAATTATGAAACAACTCTACAGCAAGAGCAGCAGGAAGGCTTTGGTCTAGCTTTCCTTGGTAAGCGTCTGTTGCCATGAGTGTGAGCACGGGGCGGATGCGTTTGCCCCCCAATTCCATGATATACGCAATGGGAGCATATAAACCTATGGGCGTTTTCTTTTTAGGAATCGCAGTCAAAAAGTCGATAAAAAGGGAACGGTAATGCTCCATTGCACTGTTTTTGGTAAAAATACAGTTTAATTCAATGGAAATAAAAAAAGAAACTTAGGAAACTTTTTTTGGTTATTTAGTTTCCTGTCATTATCTTCACCAAAAAAATGAAATGAAAGAGGAAATTGTTGGGGAAGCAATCCGTCTTTTTCTACAGTATGGATTTAAGAGTGTTACGATGGATGAGATTGCCCAGCAAATGCGCATCTCAAAAAAGACAATCTATACCCATTTTGAAACTAAAGAGACCTTAGTAGAAGCCGCCGTTTTGACCCATCATGGGCATATTATGGATCGTATAAAAACGATTTCTAAACAAGCCAAAGACCCTATAATTGAGCTCTATCAGCTGAAGAAAGAGGCGTTAAACCACCTTTCTAATGAAGACAACTCCCCTCAGTACCAGTTACAGAAATTTTACCCTTCAATTTACCAAAAGGTGCGGGCCCAAGAGTTTGAAATTTTAGGGAGTTCTTTCTCTAATAGTCTAAAAAAGGGGATAGAAATGGGCCTTTTTAGAGCTGAAGTCGATATTGACTTTGTAACTCGTATTTATTTTAATGGAATTCAGGGGGTTACCAATATAGAACTTTTCCCCCTAGCGCAATATAAAATTGACAAACTACTTGTTTTATTTTCTGAATACCACTTGCGTGCCATTTGTACCCCTTTGGGTATTGAAAAATTAGAGAAATATAAAAAAGAATTTAACAGATGAAAACCTACCTTACCCCCCTGATCTTGCTCCTCTGCATAATCAGCATTGCCAGGGCACAAGAACGTCCTGAGCGAATCTCGCTCGACCAAGCCGTCACTTTTGGTCAAGAAAATAACCGGCAAATTTTAAATGCTAACCGAGAAGTACAGCGCGCCTATAAAGAACGCTGGAGTACTATAGCCATTGGTCTTCCTCAAATAAGTGCCAATGCTGATTATCAAAATTTTTTAGAACTCCCCACTTCCCTTATCCCTGCCCAATTTTTTGGAGGCAAAGAGGGCGAATTTGCCGAAGTGCAATTTGGCACCCCTCAAACAATGACTGCTGGGGTCACACTGCGGCAATTGATTTTTGATGGGTCCTATTTTGTAGGTTTAGAAGCTTCAACGGTGTATTTGGATATTTCAAAAAATATACTGGAAAAAACAGCCCTTGAAATCAAGAAAAATATCGTCTCAACATACAGTTCTATTTTATTAATTGAAGAAAATATTTTGTTTTTGGAGCAGAATAAAAACACCCTTGAAGCCAATTTAAATGAAGTGACAGACCTCTTCAGAAATGGTTTTGAAGAGGAAGAAAGTGTAGAACAACTTAGGCTTACACTCGCTACAGTAGCCAACCAACTTCGGTATGCTAAAAATACAAAAAAGGTCACCCTAAATATGCTCAAGCTACTCATGGGCTTCCCTACTGAAGAGCCATTGGAACTTTCTGACACGCTGGATACACTTACTACAGAAGGACTTTTTGAACAAGAGTATCATTCTGAC
>WTIP01000157.1 GCA_011525195.1 Flavobacteriales bacterium
CCTTAATAGGATGTGGTCTGATTGGACAGTCATGGGCTGTCAGTTTCTTAAGCGCGGGTTTTAGTGTATCTTTATTCGATCCCACCGAAGGCGTAACTGAGACCGCAAAAGAAAAAATAAAATCCAAACTAAAAGATCTGCAAAATCTTGGGTTAATTGCCAATAATAATATCTCAGAATATTTAGAGAAAACTCATCTCGCCCAGAGCCTATCTGAAGCCACACAGGATAGCATTTACATTCAGGAGAGCGGCCCTGAGAACCTGGAAATTAAAAAAAAATTGACACATGAGATAGATAAAGTAACACCAACCAACATTCCTATAGCCAGCTCGACATCAGGAATTCCAACATCTTTTTACGCAAATGACGTTCTTGGAAAATACAGGTGCCTCGTTGCTCATCCAATTAACCCTCCCCACCTCATACCTGCTGTCGAAGTAGTTCCGGCTCCTTTTACAAAAGGAGCTGTAACCCAGCGAGTAAAGGAAATCATTCGCTCAATAAACAAAGTACCCATAGAGTTGACAAAAGAAATACCCGGCTTTGTCGTTAATCGTTTGCAAGGCGCTTTACTTGCCGAAGCTTTCGAGCTTAAGAAAGAAGGCATTGCCTCGGCAGAAGACATAGACACAGCAATTTCTCATGGTCTCGGTCTGAGGTGGTCATTTATGGGACCTTTTCAAACCATTCACTTGAATGCACCTGAAGGAATATCTGGATATGTTGAAAGATATGAACAGATGTATAAAGAAATGTTTAATAACCCCAGTTTAGATTGGTCATCAGTCTTAGAAAACGGTTTAAAGGAAGAAATCCTCAATCTGTTTGATGAAACTAAACGTGAAAATTTTGAAAAACAAAGAGATGATAAATTAGCCAAGCTCATTTTGCATAAAAGATCATCTTCAAGATAAAAATATAAGTACGATTATTTTCTTTCTAAAAAAGTAACAGTCAATTTATCAAAAGATTTAAAATTTTTTAATCACTTGGAACAAATATTGCAGATAATCCCAAAATTAGAAGGGATTTTATAAATGTTAGATAATATCGATGCAGCTTTGGAAAGCGCTATATCTTCACATGAGTCAGGGGATTTACTTATTGCTGGAGAAAAATATCTCGAAATATTAAAGGCAAACCCAAATCATCCAGATGCAAATCATAATTTTGGTTTACTTACAGTTAAATTAGGAGAGCCTTTCATAGCCATGCAATTTTTAAAAACTGCAATAGAAGCAAATCCTACCGTATCAGAGTATTGGGTAAGCTGTATAAACACATTAATTGAAATTAAAGATGTTGATAATGCTAAGATAGCTTTTGAAAAAGCAAAAGAACTTGGACACTCAGGTGATTTATTTGACAAACTAGAATCCAATCTAACGCTTTTAGTTAACGAAAACCTAGAAGAGCTCGAAGAAGAGGTTTCTTGAGTCTGAGAGATTAATTAGCCGTAAATTAGTATAATGTTTAACAAAACATTAGTATTGCGGGCTCTGTTATGAAGTGAGAAAAATAATAGGTTTTCATACAAATTGACATCAAAATTATAAAGAAACTTAATGCTTTTTGTGTGAAAATGTATTATGGTTTTGTTAGCAACCAATAAACATTTTAGCCATAACGACGGTCCTCATCCAATGGATACCCGAAAAAAGAGAGCATTGCTTGTTGAGAAGTTAAGCCGCCTTCATTCAAGTGTGTCATCATTTAGCACATCAGACGAAGGTTATGATCAATGCTTGAAACGATTATTAATATTTGCCGAAAATAGTGAACCGGAAAGTGTAAAGGTACTCTATAAGATACTTTGTGCTTTACCCAATGTTGGAAGAGAAACCAAAAGAGAGACCTATTTTTCGTTTATTGAACATTTTAGATCAGATTTAATAAACTTAGGATTTTCTGCTGAAGATTTGGAAGAGGACTTAAACCCAAACGAACAAGAAGTTGCAGATTTGTTCGTGGATGAAAACATTGGAAAAAATTTAAGGATTGTAGAATACTTGAATTCAACCTTTTTTACCGAAAGCCAAAAATCTTCTTTACGCAAATCAAGAATTTTAATTGACTTTATCAAAAGATGTAAAACTTCTTATGATCCAGATACTGATAGATTAAACGAAGACGATCTTGGAATATCACAAGAACAATTTGAAGATTCCTTAAAAAGTTTAGAAGAAAGTAAACGTATACTTATCTACAGGGCTGCAAGAGGTATAGATGACGATTATATGGACCGCAGCCTCCTTTCTTTCTTAAAAAGTAGCATAATTAATACAAATATTGACGAAGCCGAGGTGGACTCCAAACTTTTATCTGATGAAGAGAAGGTTATTGAAAAGCTGGTAATAGGAGATAACCTTTTTAAGCCTGTGCAGGCCCAGGAGTCTTTCTCGAGACAGTCGCGCGAAACACAAACTTCTTTCGAGGGAATATTTTGGGCATTCGCTTTGCTTGCGTTTGCGGTGGTTTTAATGTTCCTAATTAATAATACTAAATGAATACATAATGTCAGGATTTGAAGACTAATGTTTATGATAAAAAAAATTTATGGGATTTTCTTTTTAACAATTCTTCTTAGCACACAAACATTTGCTGACGAATGCTCACAAGTTCCTGATGCTAATAGTATATACAGATCGATTTCAGAATCTACCGCCAGTAACTTATCGATTAGACGACTACAACAAATTGTTGGTGTGACTGCCGATGGAATTTGGGGAAGACAAAGCGATGCTGCCTATAGCAATTTAATATCAAGATGTAATTCATACACTTATCCGGGTATCTCATTGATAGTTAACGAAGCGAAGATAACGGATTTTTACAAAAATCAGACCGTTTTTGAACAAATACCTTTCCAGTCTTGTTCCAATGAAAAAATACCCGTCTATGGCGAAATTAAGGCAAAACCCGAGGTTGGCGCTGTTGTCGGCGGCGCCGTTTTGGGTGGAATAATTGGCAAAACTGTTACAAAAAAAGATAGAGGTGCAGCTGTAGGTGCAATAATCGGTGGCGCAATTGCAAATGAAAGTCAAAAATCAAAAACAAAAACTGAAGTTATTGGTTATGAAAATCTGCAAAGATGTGAAACTAAGTTTAAGAACTCACCAAAAGAAGAGACAGTGTATTCCTACTCAACAATTACCTTTATTCTTGATGGAAAAGAGCAAACAATAGAGTTCCAAAAATTACAATAAACATTTCGCCGGTCTTTCGCGAAAATTTCCTTTGAAAGGTGTCCATTTGCTTGGTGATAAAATCGGCAGAATACAATCTCCAAAAATAATAAGAATAGGAGGTGGCGTAGCTCAAGAAATTGGGGAAATTTTGGAACAACTTGGTCTTTCTAACCCCCTAGTAGTGACTGATAAAAATTTATTGGAAATTGGACATGTTGACTCAATTCTTAAGATTTTAAGAAGGCATAATATTTCTTATGGCATTTTTGATGAAGTGGTTGAAGATCCAACGGATCAATGCGTAGATAACGGTTTAGAAATCTTTAAATCTGGATCATTCGATTGCCTAATAGGTTTTGGGGGCGGCAGCCCTATGGATACGGCAAAAGCAATAAGTTTTTTAAGCGTTAACAAAGGGCATGTCAGAGATTATAAAGCTCCCCAACAAATCGATTTATGCGGGCCACCAATAATTTTGATCCCGACGACAGGAGGAACAGGTTCAGAATTAACACGTTGGTGCGTTATTACTGATACTAAGAATACTGAAAAATATAACTTATCTGGATTGGCATGTGTTGCAACCGCTGCTCTAATCGACTGGACCTTTTCCACCACAAAACCTTGGCGAATTACAGCAGATACAGCAGTGGATAGCCTTACACATGCAATAGAAGCTTACGTTAGCTCTAAAGCTTTTGAATATACAGATGCCTTCGCTCTAGCTGCCATGCCCGCCATAGTTGAAAATGTAAGGGATGCATGTGAAAACCCAGAGAATGCAGAAGCACGAAAGAAATTGATGTTAGCTGCCTCTCAAGCAGGAATGGCTTTCTCTAACTCATCTGTCGCATTAGTACATGGAATGAGCAGACCAATTGGAGCGCATTTTCATATAGCACATGGGCTATCAAACGCGATGTTGCTGCCAAAGATTACTGAGTTTTCAGTCCAAGGGAATGAAGAAAGATATGCGGCTTGCGCTCGGGTAATGAAATGGGCTCATGACACAGATAGCAATGCCAGTGCATGTTCAAAATTAGTCGAAAATCTATTTATTCTGAATGAAGACTTAAAAGTCCCCTCGCCCAAAAGTTTAGGTCATATTGCTGATAAAAAAACGCTCAAACTAATGGCCTCCCAGGCCCTCGCATCGGGCTCGCCTCAAAATAATCCTCGAGTACCTACTGAAAACCAGATCATCCAATTATATGAAGAAATTTGGGGCTAATCGCATAGCTTAATCAAATTCTATCACTTCACCATGAAAAGCTATGATATCAAGCATATGATCTCTATTTTCGGCAAAAAACACTTCAACCATTTCCCTGGCATTGTCAGCGACTTGGCTTGAGGAATATACTGCCATCAACAAACTCGAAGTTGGTCCAGTTTTTACCATAGTTCTGCTTATTGCATCGGGCATGTGTTTAGGCATCCAATCTTTCCAATTTTTTAAAAATTGTTCCATATCTTGCTCAGATCGGTATTCAACATTTACGAGACGCGAGTAAGCCATTTTGAAATCCTTACTTAATTACACTTGAGAAAACTTAGTTTGATTTTACTTGTTAACAATGACCCTTTAACAGCTACATGTCAGGAGCTACATATTGTTCTGGAAAAAAATTGTTGCCACTTTATTAGTTGTATTGCTTTTTTCTGTTTTAGTTGCCGCTTTTATATACATCCCCAAGTATTTAGATGAAGAAAAACGTGCTAGAGACAATACAAAGGGATGTAAGCAGTATAGAGAATTTTTACTAACCGCAGAAAATTGGAACAAGTTAGGCGATACCGATCAGGCTAAGGGCGTTTATAATATTGCCGTTGATTTATTCAGAAAAGGTAAATGCACGAGAGTACACTAAAATTATTTGACTCTCCAGTTACTGGAGACACTAACTAACCAAACAGATCACGAAAACTTTATAAAATGAAAAAGTGTAATATTAATGAAAAGTGTTAATATCGGGATATTGCTTTGCTTACTTACTGTTGCTACGGCATCCTTTTTAGTTTTTTTTAAAAATACGACTGACACTACAACAGAGCTGCAAGTGGGAGAACCAATTGAAAGTGTTTTAGTTCCTGATCAGATTAGTGACCTAGGACTGCTTGGAAAAAATATTTTCGACCTTAAATGTCAATCATGTCATGGAATAAATGCCGCAGGCCGTCATGAAATAGGCCCGCCTTTAGTGCACAAGATTTACGAACCAAGTCATCATTCTGATCAGTCTTTCTATCGGGCCGTTGCCTTGGGCGTGAGATCACACCATTGGCCTTTCGGGAATATGGCTGCAGTTGAGGGACTAACAAAAGGCGATGTCAAAGCAATTATTTCTTACGTTAGAGAACTACAACGAGA
>WTIP01000123.1 GCA_011525195.1 Flavobacteriales bacterium
ATAAAGGCCCAGTCGTATTTTCAATAGGTGGTTTAGACATTCGATTAATTTTAAAATTTAGATGAATTGAACTGTATTGGCCTTTAAAATTAAACTTTTTAACAAAATACGCCTTAGGATTGTTGATTTCTTGCCCAAAAAGAGCCTGTTTTTGAGGGCTCAATCTTTTATATTAGCAGTTAATAGTTATGAAAGAAACCACTACTTATACGGAGGAAAATATACGTTCTTTAGACTGGAAAGAGCACATCAGAATGCGCCCCGGAATGTATATAGGAAAGCTGGGGGATGGCTCCTCTCCAGATGACGGGATTTATATTCTTCTAAAAGAAGTACTTGACAATTGTATCGATGAGTTTGTCATGGGTGCAGGCAAAACAATCGAAATTACGATTAAAGAGAATACAGTTAAAGTGCGCGACTATGGTCGTGGAATTCCCCTTGGTAAAGTCGTAGATGTTGTTTCTAAAATGAATACTGGAGGAAAATACGACTCGCGTGCTTTTAAAAAATCAGTAGGACTCAATGGAGTGGGAACCAAAGCCGTTAATGCCTTGTCCTCGCTTTTTATTGTTGAGTCCAATCGGGATAATCAAACCAAAACGGCCTCCTTTTCTTTTGGAGATTTACAAGAAGAAACCCCTATAGCTTCCAGTTCACGTAGACGAGGAACAAAAGTTGAGTTTGTGCCAGACAGCACGATATTCAAAAACTACCGATTTCGCCTGGAATATGTAGAGCGTATGATTAAAAATTATATCTACCTCAATCCAGGACTAACCATCGACCTTAATGGTGAAAAGTTTTTTTCTGAAAATGGATTGAAAGATCTTTTGACAGATTATACCAATCAATCTGACCTCATTTATCCAATTATTCACCTTAAAGGGGAAGACATTGAAGTTGCCTTAACACACAGTAAAACACAATACAGTGAAGAATACCACTCTTTTGTAAATGGACAACATACCACACAAGGGGGGACGCATCAAGCGGCTTTTAGAGAGGGCTTAGTAAAAACAATACGCGAACACTATGGCAAAAACTACGAAGCTTCTGATATCAGAAAATCAGTGATTTCTGCCGTTAGTATAAAAGTGATGGAGCCTGTCTTTGAATCACAGACAAAGACCAAACTGGGTTCTACCGAAATGGGTGAGGGCATGCCCTCAGTAAGAAGCTATATTGTAGATTTTTTAAGCACGCAGTTGGATAATTTTTTGCATAAAAATTCAGACATAGCTGAACGCATTCAAAAGAAAATAATTCAAGCAGAAAAAGAACGTAAAGAACTTTCCGGTATTCGAAAACTAGCGCGCGAACGTGCTAAAAAAGCGAGTCTCCACAATAAAAAATTAAGGGACTGTCGTGTACACTTACCTGATCAAAAAATGGACCGCCGTTTAGAATCGACCCTGTTTATTACGGAAGGGGATTCTGCCAGTGGATCGATTACTAAGTCAAGAGATGTCAATACCCAGGCTGTTTTTAGTCTCAGAGGTAAGCCATTGAATAGTTATGGGATGTCTAAAAAAATTGTGTACGAAAATGAAGAGTTTAATCTCCTTCAAGCAGCACTCAATATCGAAGACGGACTCGAAGAATTACGCTACAATAATATTGTTATTGCCACAGATGCAGATGTGGACGGTATGCATATTCGATTGCTTCTGATTACATTTTTCTTACAATTTTTTCCAGAATTGATCAAAGAGGGACATTTATATATCCTACAAACCCCTTTATTTCGCGTACGCGACAAAAAAGAAACAATTTATTGTTACAGTGAACAAGAACGTAAAGAAGCCATAGATAAACTCAAAGGAAAGCCAGAAATTACACGTTTTAAGGGGCTTGGAGAGATATCCCCAGATGAGTTCAAATTCTTTATTGGGGAAGACATACGGTTGGATCCTGTAATGCTGGACAAGGCCACCACTATCGATCAGTTACTAGAATTCTATATGGGAAAAAACACCCTAGATCGTCAAAACTTTATTATAGACAACCTCAAAGTAGAATTGGATTTAGCCGAAGAAACCCCCGCCTCTTAATATTAAATTTTTAACGGCCCATTGTTAATTTCTTGTTGCAAATACCGCTGAAAATTTGGGCTTGATATAGTACATTAGCACTTTATGGAAGAGCATGACCAAACTGATATAACGGATTCTTTTGCCCAAGACAGCCTAGTCAAGGTAACGGGTATGTATAAAGATTGGTTTTTGGATTATGCTTCCTATGTGATCCTTGAGCGCGCTGTTCCTGCAATCGAAGACGGATTAAAACCTGTACAACGTAGAATTCTCCATTCTATGAAGGATTTAGACGATGGGCGCTATAATAAAGTAGCCAATATTGTGGGTCATACAATGCAATATCATCCGCATGGCGATGCCAGTATTGGGGATGCCATGGTACAGATTGGGCAAAAAGAGCTGCTTATCGATATGCAGGGAAATTGGGGAAATATCCTTACGGGAGATAGTGCTGCCGCCTCGCGATATATAGAAGCCCGACTCTCAAAATTTGCATTAGAGGTTGTTTTTAGCCCAAAAGTAACAGATTGGCAGCTTTCCTATGACGGGCGAAAAAAGGAACCTATACATTTACCGATTAAATTTCCATTACTGCTTGCCCAAGGTGCAGAAGGGATTGCAGTAGGATTGTCTACCAAAATTCTACCCCATAATTTTAATGAATTACTCGACGCCAGTATAGCCCACCTCAAAGGGAAAAAATTTAGCCTTTATCCTGATTTTCAAACGGGAGGAATTATAGATATTCAAAATTATAACGATGGACAACGCGGTGGGAAAATAAGAGTACGCGCTAAAATTACTCAGCAGGATAAAAGTACTTTGGTGATTAATGAAATCCCTTTCAGCACAAATACTTCAAGTCTGATTGACAGTATACTAAAGGCGAATGACAAAGGAAAAATTAAAATCAAAAAAATAGAAGACAATACCTCCTCTGATGTGGAGATTTTGGTGCACTTGCCCAACGGCATTTCACCTGATAAAACAATTGATGCCCTCTACGCCTTTACAGCTTGTGAGACCTCAATTTCTCCTTTGGGGTGTTTGATTATAGACAATAAGCCCCATTTTATGGGCGTCAGTGAAATGCTCAAAATTTCTACTGATCACACTGTTCAGATTTTAAAATTAGAACTAGAAGTCCAGCTTCAAGAACTTGAAAATCAATGGCATTATGCCTCTTTAGAGCGCATCTTTATTGAAAATAAAATTTACCGTGATATTGAGGAAGCAGAAACATGGGAAAGTGTAATAGAAGCCATTGATAAAGGACTACAGCCTTTTATTGCACATTTAAAACGCGCTGTAACTGAAGAAGATATCGTGCGTTTAACAGAAATCCGTATTAAGCGTATTTCAAAATTTGATTTAGATAAAGCCCAACAAAAAATTGAAGCACTTGAGGGTGATATTGTAGAAGTCAAAAATAATCTACAGCACCTGATTGATTTCGCCATACGTTATTTTACCAATTTGAAAAAAACCTATGGGAAAGAAAAGATGCGCAAAGCTGAAATCCGAATTTTTGATGATGTTGATGCCAAAAAAGTAGTAGTGCGCAATCAAAAACTCTATATCAATCGAACAGAAGGCTTTATAGGAACTTCATTAAGAAAAGATGAATTTGTTTGCGAGTGTTCTGATATAGATGATGTTATTGTTTTTACTGAAGAAGGCAAAATGCAAGTCGTAAAAGTAGAAAGTAAAGTATTTGTTGGTAAAAATATTATTCATGCTGCTGTATTTAAGAAAAAAGACAGCAGAACAATCTATAATATGATTTATAGAGACGGCAAAAACGGAACCACTTTTATAAAGCGTTTTGCTGTAACTGGAGTAACACGGGAAAAAATTTATGATTTGACTCAGGGGAAAGCACAATCAGAAGTGCTTTATTTTTCGGCAAATCCAAATGGCGAAGCTGAAATTGTCACTGTACTTCTTAAAAATACAGGAAGTATTAAAAAATTAAAATGGGAGATTGATTTTGCAGATTTGCAAATTAAAGGACGCGCAGTGAGAGGAAATACAGTGACTAAATACAGCGTAAAGAAAGTTGAACTAAAAGAAAAAGGGGTCTCTACACTCAAACCCAGAAAAATATGGTTTGACAGTACGATTCGCAGATTAAATATAGAAGGCAGAGGTGAACTTCTGGGTGCATTTAAAGGAGAGGATAAATTACTGATCGCCACAGCGGAGGGAACCGCCCGTGTGGTTACACCTGAATTGACACTTCATTTTGATGATTCTGTAACCCATATTGAAAAATGGATTCCAGAAAAACCAATTACAGCCGTTCATTTTGATCCAGAAAAAGAGCGTTATTTCCTAAAACGTTTTTGTATTGAGATTGAAGACAAAGAAGAGTCCTATATAAAAGAAGGGGGCAGCCATATTTTCACAAGCTTTGAAGGTCGACCTGTACTTGAAATAGAATTTGAAAAGCCAAGAGGAAAAGAACAGGCTTCAAATTTAGAAGTCAATGCTGAAGAATTTATTGCCGTAAAAGGATTTAAAGCATTAGGAAATCAATTGACCGATAAAAAAATTAAAAGAATTTTTCTGAAAGAGGCTTTGGCTTATGAACCTCCACAAGCCCAAGAATTATATGATATTGAAGTAGAAGGTGAAGAGGCCCTAGTGCCCAATTCGGACAACAGCCAAATAAGCTTGGATTTATGAGTTTTTTTTCTTATTTCTAAAGCGCATATTAATCAGCTCTACACCTAAAGAAAAAGCGATAGCGAAATACAGATAACCTTTCGGAATCACTCCTATACTTCCTCCAAATACGGTAGTATGTGAAAGATGCGCGGCTTCGGTAATCAACATAAAACCAATTAATAAAAGAAAAGAAAGCCCCAATATTTGTAGGGAAGGATGTGTATTGATAAACTGACTCACTGGTGCGGCAAATAACAACATTACCAATATGGCAATTACAATGGCGGCAATCATGATATAAAGCGCATTTGAAATTCCATTGGTCATTCCCACAGCAGTCAAAATAGAATCAAAAGAAAAAACGAGATCAATTAAAACAATCTGAAGTAAGGCTTTTCCATAAGTCAAAGACTTGGAGGACTCTACTGTTCCATTTGAATGAAGTACTTCCACTTTGTCATAGACTTCTTTAGTGCTCTTATAAATTAAAAAGAAGCCTCCTGCTAATAAAATAAGAGATTGAAGCGTGATTTCGGAAGAAAGCCAGCCCCAATCAAAGCTAAAAAGGGCGCGCTGCACATGTACTAACCAGTTGATTCCCATTAGCAATAGAATTCGGGAAAGCATGGCCAATAAGAGCCCCATTCGTATTAATTTTTTCCTGCTCGCTGCAGGAAAGCGATCAGCGATTATGGAAATAAAGATAATATTGTCAATTCCGAGTATTACTTCAAGAAAAGTAAGTGTTAAAAAAGCAAGGATGAGTTCAGGAGTAAAGATCATTCTTTGATTTTAAAGATAGTTCCACGTTGTTTATTCTTTTGATCTCCAACAAGCGCATA
>WTIP01000161.1 GCA_011525195.1 Flavobacteriales bacterium
CGTTCTTTTTTTATTTGGGCAACGACTTCGGCAGGATATTGGCTTTTGTGACATTCTAAGGCTTCATAGGCCTTATCATACTGTGCTTGTGTAAAGGGGATCTGAGTAGTTAAATACTTGCGTTCTTGCCCTCGGAGCGTTCGCATGCGCTCAGAGTCTAACAGATCTATTGGGATCCCAAAATAATAGAGCTCTATGGGGCGATTCCAGTTTTGTGAGACAAAAACCTGGGTCACAGATGCACCAACTAATCGGTGGTCCATATGGGTTGTGGAGCCATCTGGGCCCCAAGTAAGAATAATATCTGGCGATATCGAGGAGAGAATCTCCTTTAACTCAAGTATTAAATTTTGAACATGGGGAATATGACCATCATAGCCCTCCGCAGCTTTGAGCTGGTCGTGATAGTTTAGGTGAATTAAATTCACTCCTAATACCTCAGCTGCACATTTCATTTCCGCCCTCCGAATAGCGGCAAGACCCTCTCCCGCAACATAGTCTGTATACTCATTTACTCCTAAACGCCCATCTGTAACAATAACTAAAGTTACTTCTACTCCTTCTTCAACTGCTTTGACTAATATAGGCGCAACAGATTGCTCATCATCTGGATGGGCAAATATTGCTACTAGTTTTTTGGTAGGGTTTTGTGCATAGAGTGAGAGGGAAATAAGTAAACTTAAAAAAAGACTAACTGCTTTCATGAGATTCAAATCATTAGTGAATTAATTACTATATTCGGTTAAGATCAATTGTAATTTATAAAAAATATGAAGAAGATACGCTTTAAACTGAGCTGCTTTTTTATTCTCACTGTATGCTGCTTCTCATTTCTGACTCGTGCCAATACTCCACCCGAGCAAACCAATGAGGATACCCCTTTCCGCTTAGGGATCATTGGACTTGTCCACGATCATGTTCATTGGATTTTTAATCGAAATAAAAAAGACATTATTATTGTAGGCATCGTCGAAACAAATCCCATTGCGATTTCAAAATTTCAAAAGCGCTATAAGCTTCCGGATTCTCTTTTCTTTGACAGCTATGAAGCCCTGCATAATAAGGCAAAGCCAGAAGCTGTTTCTGCCTTTAATCCTACAAATAAGCACTTAGAAGTTATTTCTTTTTTCGCCCCTTTAAATATCCCCATCATGGTGGAAAAGCCTTTAGCAGCAACCGTTGAGGAGGCTGAAAAAATTGAGCAATTGTATGAGAAATACAAAACTCCTATCCTAACCAACTATGAAACCTCTTGGTATGACAGCACCTATGAGGCAAAAAAATTAATTGAACAGAAGCGCATCGGTACACTCACAAAAATTGTTTTTAATACCGGCCATCCTGGCCCTCAAGAGATCGGATGTTCTCCTGAGTTTTTAGCTTGGCTAACGGATCCCATTCAAAATGGTGCCGGTGCGTTGACGGATTTTGGCTGTTATGGAGCCAATATTTCGACCTGGCTGCTTAAAGGGACGCCCCCTACTCGTGTGCTCTGTTCTGCCCGGCAGACTAAGCCTGATCGTTATCCAAAGGTAGATGATGATACTGTAATATTCTTAGAATATCCTGATCAGCAAATTGTAATTCAAGCTTCATGGAACTGGTCACACAATAGAAAGGACATGCAGTTATATGGCACTCAGGGCTATATTGACGCAAAAAACAGCAGGGCAATGGAAGTCATGGAGAATGAAAAGGAGGGCGCATTTATACATACACCCTCACTGGCTGATGAAAGTCAAAAAGACCCTTTTCGATTGCTTCTTGAAGTGACTCGCAATAATAAAAAATTAGAACCCTTCGGACTTTACACTCTTGAAAACAACCTGATGGTTTCTAAGATTTTGGCACTCGCAAAAAAATCAGCCAAACTAAAGCAGCCGCTCCCTTGGGATGTTGATTGATCTTCGCTCTCGCCAATGTTTTATCCTTGACAAGGGATCTTTAACTTTTTAATTGTGTCAAAAACAATCTTCATTATGGGTGTTAGTGGAAGTGGAAAAACCACGCTGGGCAAAGCACTTGCTTCCTACTTAGGCTGCTCTTTTTTGGAGGGCGATCAGTATCATTCAGAAGCAAATAAAAATAAAATGAAAAAAGGAGAGCCGCTAAGTGATGCAGATCGGCTTCCTTGGCTTAAAGCAATTAATGCCGCTTTGCTTGAAAAAAGAAAATCCACAGTGGTACTCGCGTGCTCTGCACTTAAAGAAAGTTATCGGCAAATATTAATTGATCAGCTCCCTTTAGATTCACTTTTATGGGTTTTTTTATCCTGTGACATTAATCTTCTAAAAGAACGTATGGGGTCGAGAGTACATTTTATGCCTGTAAGCCTACTTAAAAGTCAATTAGATACACTTGAGTCGCCCCAATATGCAGTTCATTTAAATAGTAGCCAGCCCCTCAATGAACTGATTCGTCAACTAAAGCCTTATCTCAATGAAAAATAAAGTGCAATGGGGAATGATTGGAATGGGGGTTATGGGAACAAGCCTCAGCAGAAATTTTGCTCAAAAAGGAATTCCCTTAGCGCTTTATAACCGATTTGAAAAAGGGAAGGAAGAAGGGGTTGCTGAATTAAAAAAAGCTTCCTATCCCGAACTTAAATCGGCCCAAGCTTTTGAAAATTTAGCTGCTTTTATTGCCGCTCTTGCGCCTCCTCGTAAACTTTTTATGATGCTCCCATCAGGAAAACCTACTACGGTATTTTTAAAAAAATTGGTCCCCTTACTCTCTGAAGGAGATCTTATAATTGATGGAGGCAATGCCCATTTTGAAGCAACAAATAAAAATGCGCGCTGGTTAAAAAAAGGAGGTTTTCTTTTTTTAGGTATTGGTGTTTCTGGTGGAGAAGAAGGCGCTTTAAAAGGTCCTTCTCTTATGGTTGGTGGTGATCCAAAAGCCTATGCTCTGGTAAAAAAAGACTTACATCTCATCGCTGCAAAAAATAAAAACCAAAAGGCTTGTTGTGCATACTTTGGGCCTGGAGGCGCGGGTCATTATGTAAAAATGATACACAATGGCATAGAGTATGCAGAAATGCAGTTACTCGCAGAAGTCTCTGCTTTGGGACGTGTTTTTCTTTCTCATACACGGTTACAAAAAGCATTAAAAGAGTGGAATGCCACTGAGAGTAAAAGCTATCTTTTAGAAATTACGGCTGCACTTTTCTCATACTCAGAAGAAAATCGGCCTTTTATCGACCTTATCAAAGATCAGGCTTCAAACAAAGGAACGGGCGCTTGGGCTACCGCTGCTGCCACTGCCCTAGCTTACCCCAACACTCTCATGGCTAGTGCGCTACATGCTCGCTTTATCTCCGCTTTCAAAACAGACCGAGAAACTTATGCCCACACCTTTGGTGACTACGCACAATCACTTGATCTCTCTCTTTCTGAACTAAAAAAGAGCTATGACCTTTCCCGATGGATCAATCATCATCAAGGATTTGAACTTTTAAGCGCTGCCAATAAAACGTATAATTGGACGATTGAATTAAATGAGGTTGCCACTGTTTGGGCTGAAGGCTGTATTATAAAATCAACTCTTTTAGAACAGTGTATCAAGCATTTTGAAAAAAATCGGAGTCTTCTACTTTCTGAATCCTTTTATGAGCTTTTGAAATCTGGAAAGGCAGCATGGAAAAAAACACTCCAACAAGCCATCACCTCAGAAATAGCTGTTCCCTGTATGCAGGCTGCCTGGACCACTTTTAGCGCACTTAAAACAAAAGAAAGCAGTGCTAATCTTATTCAAGCACAACGAGATTTTTTCGGCGCTCATGGTTTTGAGCGAATCGGTCAATCTGAGGAAGAACTCCAACACGGCCCCTGGGCGCAATGACAACTAATCTATACTTCCTACAGCCCGGACTTCAGACCCTTTAATTCCCGTAAGTCGGTCTCCTAGAACACCCCGAACAGAGTCTGCGATTTTAGAAATTTTAGCCACCCATTCTGGATGTAAAGCGGCAATATTTTGCTGTTCTTCAGGGTCAAGTTGTAAATTATACAATTCTGGGCTCGTAATTTCATTCATTTCATAAGGAATGGGAAAACCGTCGTTGGTTCCCTGTTTTCCATTCAAGCTTCTATAAGTATGGGGAAGGTATAATTTCCATTCTTTATGTCGGACCGCGTGTAATTCGTTGGTGCGATAGTAAAAGAAAAAATTTTCATGTGGGGAACGACTCGTTTGTCCGGTAAGTAAAGGCACCAAAGAGGCCCCGTCAATTTTTTTCTCTGGAAGGCTACTTTGGGTAAACGCTGCTAGTGTAGGCAACCAGTCAATCCCCATCGCAGGCGCCTCAATTTTTGTGTGGGGTGCTATTACCTTAGGGTAACGAATAATACTGGGTACTCGATGCCCCCCTTCCCAGTTTGTTCCTTTCCCTTCTCTAAATTTTCCTGCAGAGCCTGAATGGCCGCCATAAGAAAGCCAAGGTCCATTGTCAGAGGTAAAAATTACGATGGTGTTTTCCTCCAGCCCTTCTTTTTTTAAGGTATTCATAATTTGTCCAACACTGTCATCAATCTCGCTAATTACGTCTCCGTATAATCCTCGTTCTTGGGTGTTTTGAAATGGAGCTGCCGCAAAAAGCGGAACATGTGGCTGGGGGTGTGGGAGGTAGACAAAAAAAGGTTGCTCTTTATTTTTCTTTACAAAAGCTAAGGCACGTTCGGTCAATGCCCCGGTCAAAAAAGTTTGGTCTTCGAGAATTTGGATGGGGGTTTCATTTTCATAAAGTGCAATATCAGGAAAATTAAATACTGTTCCTTGCTGTGGGTGTTTGGGCCACATATCATTTGAATAAAGAATTCCAAAAAATTCGTCAAACCCGTGATTTCGAGGCATAAATTTGGGCGCATCTCCTAGGTGCCACTTCCCAAAAATTCCTGTTTTATATCCCTTTTCTTGAAGTAACTCTGCTAGGGTTGTTTCTTCAGGGTTGAGGCCTACTTTTGATCCTGGACTATAGGCATTATGGATTCCTATTCGATCGGGATAACAGCCTGTCAAAATCGACGCTCTCGAAGCTGAGCAAACAGGCTGGGTTGCATAATAAGATGTAAAATAAGCGCCTTCATTCGCCAGGCGATCTAAATTAGGGGTTTGGATGTCTTGAGCGCCATAAATCCCGAGGTCTGCATAGCCTTGATCATCTGTTAAAATAAAAATCACATTCGGAGGGCGTTCCTTAGAATCAGTCGTGCAGCCTGTAAAAACCAAATAACTTATTAATACTATAAATTTGATGCCGATAAATTTACTTGACCTCATTTAAAGCATTTTCAATTAATTTTTTCAAATGTGTTTTATGCGCTATTGAACCGATTTCTCCTTTTGGCTTTTTGACCCAATCCAGAATCTGATCTAAATTATAGAG
>WTIP01000059.1 GCA_011525195.1 Flavobacteriales bacterium
AAAGCCTTATCAGATATAAATTCGTCTAAAAGATCATTTAGAAATGAAAATTCTAGTTCCCATTTTATACTATTTTTCTTAGTTGACTTTTTTTCAAGTGTAGGGTGGTTTTGTATGAGTAAGAGCGCTTTATTTTGACTGATACTTTTTAAAGATTTGTATTTCTCGTCTTTTTTACTGAGCCCTTCATAGGTTCTTAATTGCTCTTGACAATGATTCATTAATGCACCCAGTAAAGACAATAAGGAAGTATAGAGTTCATAAGGCTGAGCAGTGCTTTCATCGTAGGCATCGAGTTCCTCTTTTAATTTACTATTCTCTTTGTGGGAAAAAGAATAAACCGCCTGCATTACTTTAATGCGAATATGACGCCGTGTGAGCATGTTTCAGAACTTTTAGTTCACAAAAATAATTTATTCAACCGAATCCAGAACCTTCCTCACGTAAAACTTTTCATAGGTATGTCCTATGCGTGACCATTTGATTACATTTGCTGTATTAAGATATGAAAGAGCTTCGCTATTTAAATAAATACCTCTATAAATACCGCACTAAACTTATTTGGGGACTTTTGATTACTGTAGTCGCAAGAATTTTTTCATTAGTAGCCCCACGCTTAATAGGAAATTCTTTGACTGCAGTAGAAAATTATTTAGAGGCTGAAACTGCTGATTTTGGACTTATCAAAGAAATTTTATTGACTAATATCTTAATTATCATAGGAACTACTTTAGCCTCCGGTTTTTTTACCTTTTTAATGCGACAAACCATTATTAATGTTTCCCGTTATATAGAGTTTGATCTGAAAAATGAAGTTTTTTGGCATTATCAACGTTTAACACAGCGTTTTTATAAAAATAACAGGACTGGAGATTTAATGAATCGCATTAGTGAAGATGTCAGTAAAGTCAGGATGTATGTTGGACCAGCCTTGATGTACAGTATCAATACAGTTGCATTATTTGTCATCGTAATATCCTATATGATAAGTATCGCACCCATACTGACGCTCTACACGGTACTTCCACTTCCCATTTTATCGATTACTATCTATAAGCTCAGCCGAATCATTAATCAAAAAAGTGCATTGGTGCAAGAAATGCTTTCTAAAATGTCTTCTTTTGCGCAAGAGAGTTTTAGTGGTATTGCCGTCATCAAGTCATATAACCTCCAAGGGCAATCTACCTTAGATTTTACTGATTTGGCCTCCGAAACTTATGATAAAAATATGGATCTTGTAAAGGTCCAAGCCTGGTTTTTCCCGTTAATGATTTTACTCATAGGGTGCAGTAATTTAATTGTCATTTTTGTGGGGGGAAATCAATACATCAAGGGCCAATTAGAAATTGGCGTCTTGGCAGAGTTTATTATCTATGTTAACATGCTCACATGGCCAGTTGCTGTGGTAGGTTGGATTACTTCCATAGTGCAACAAGCCGAAGCCTCTCAAAAAAGAATTAATGCATTTCTCGAAAAGCAACCTGAAATAATATCTGGAAAGGGGGTTTTTAGTCCGATACAGGGAACAATTGAATTTAAAAATGTAAGTCTTCAATATCCAGAGACAGGAATCAAAGCCTTAGATCAGGTAAACCTTACTATACCTGCAGGCAGTACATTGGGTATTATTGGTAATATAGGGTCAGGAAAATCAACCCTTTTGGATACACTGGTCAGACTTTATGACCCCAGCGAAGGATGTATACTGATTGATGGGTATGACCTTAAAGCATTCCAACTCGAAGAATTGAGATCCACTGTTGGATATGTTCCACAAAACGCCTTTCTCTTTTCAGAACAAATCGAAGAGAATATTCGATTTGGAAATCCAGAAGCTTCCCAAGAAGCCATTCGTGAAGCAGCTCAAAAATCTGCCGTACACGATAATATTACTCAGTTTAAAGAAGGCTATAAAACACTTTTAGGAGAGCGAGGAGTGACGCTTTCTGGAGGTCAGATTCAGCGTTTATCTATAGCCCGTGCGTTAATAAAAGATCCACAAATCCTATTACTTGACGACTGCCTTTCGGCAGTAGACACCGATACAGAAGAAGAGATTTTAAAACACCTAAAAAGTGTTTCTAAAAACAAAACCACCCTTATTGTCAGTCATCGAATTTCTTCACTTAAACACGCAGATCAAATCGTTGTTTTCGAAAATGGCAAAATCGTTCAACAAGGGAAACATGCTGATTTAATTGAGGTTGGCGGCTATTACAAAGAATTATTTGAAATTCAGCAGGCCAACAGTTCCAAATAATTGGTAGTGTTTAGTTTTTTTAATAAAATTGTTGGGTAACTATTGAATAACTTAGACAAGAATGCACGATTACGAGGAGAATAATATAGAAGAAATTTATTCTAAAATTCTCAGGGCTGGACGGAGAACTTACTTCTTTGATGTTAGAGAAACGAAAGCCAGTGATTATTATTTAACGATCACTGAAAGCAAAAAATTCACTAACGAAGATGGGTCTTATTATTATAAAAAACACAAAATTTACCTCTATAAGGAAGATTTTGAAAGCTTTACTACTTTTCTGCAGGACACCATCTCTTTTATCTTTCATGAGAGGGGTCATGAAGTGATAAGCGAACGTCATCAAAAAGATTATTCTCCAAATAATATCAATTCAGAGCAGGATTAATCTCGACAAGTAGATTAAAATTATCTCTTTTAAATTTTTTATGTTGTGATATTTTTAAACCTTTGGTTTTAAAAAATATATACAATGAAAGTTATCAGTTTATTAGCTGCGCTTTTTACAGCTGGCTTTGTCTTCTCACAGGTCTCATTAGACTACTATCTGAATCCTGATCATCCCTATAATCCATCAATTCCTCAACCCAAATCTCTTTTAGGCTATGAAGTAGGAACATGGCATGTTTCTCATGACCAACTTGTCAGCTATATGTATTCGCTTGCTGCACAGTCTGATCGGATTCATATTGAAAACAGAGGAACTACTTATGAAAATCGACCCCTATTATTGCTGACAATTACCAGCCCTGAAAATCACAAAAAAATTGAGGAGATTAAGTCAAACCACCGTGCATTAACCGAACCTAATGCGGACGCTATTGCGATAGAGGAACAGCCCTTGGTCGTTTATCAAGGCTTTTCAATTCATGGAAATGAACCAAGTGGTGCAAATGCAGGACTGCTTTTGGCTTATCATTTAGCTGCGAGCCAAGCCCCAGAGACCTTAAAAATGCTTGATGAATTGGTTATTTTATTTGATCCTAGTTTTAATCCCGACGGGTTACAACGCTTCTCTTATTGGGCCAATACCAATAAAAACCAAATACTCACTCCCGATCCAAATGATAGAGAGTACAATGAAATCTGGCCCCGGGGTCGAACAAATCATTACTGGTTTGATCTAAATAGAGACTGGTTACCAGCACAATTACCTGAGTCTCAAGCCCGAATACAAACTTTTTCAGATTGGATTCCCAATATACTTACTGATCACCATGAAATGGGCACAAATTCCTCATTCTTTTTTCAGCCTGGAATTCCCTCACGTGTAAACCCATTAACGCCGAAACAAAATCAAGAATTGACAAAGAAAATTGGTGCTTTTCATGTTGAAGCTTTTAATCAACTGGGCTCACTTTATTACTCTGAAGAAGACTATGATGATTTTTACTACGGTAAAGGATCTACTTATCCTGATGTAAACGGGAGTATTGGTATTCTCTTTGAGCAAGCAAGCTCAAGAGGCCATTTACAGGAAAGTGATAATGGACTACTGAGTTTTCCTTTTACTATAAGAAATCAACTTACAGCCGGCTTTTCCACACTTAAAGCAGCTACTGCTTTACGAATCGAGTTGCTTAATTATTTTAAAGATTTCTATAAGAATGCAAATGCTTCTGCTAAAAAAAGTAAGCAAAAAGCCCTTGTTTTTAGCAGTGGGAAAGACCCTTCTAAAGGATACGAATTTGCGAAAATGCTCCGGAGACATCAAATCAAAATTCATCAACTCAATGGGACAATAAATCGAAATGGAAAGCAATATGAGACAGAAAACAGTTATGTAATCCCTTTAGAGCAGAAGAAGCATCAGCTTATAAAAGCGATGTTTAGTACACAATCTCAATTTAAAGACAGTTTATTTTATGATATCTCTGCATGGACATTTCCATATGCTTTTAATCTTGATCACACTTATGAAAATAGCAGCGACTTAATAGGAGAAGAAATTAAATCCCTTCTTCCTCCTGAAGGAAAAGTAATGGCTAAAGCAGGCTATGCCTATCTATTTGAACCGCATAACTATTACACTCCTAAGCTTTTAAATTTTCTCCATGATCATGATATAAGAGTAAAGGTAGGGCTTACTCCTTTTCGCATCAATGGAAAAGAGTACGATTATGGCTCTTTTATGATTCCTGTAAAAAATCAGTCTGTTTCCGAGACAGAATTGTATGAGCTACTTCAAAAAGGAGCCGCTTTGACACACAGTACAATTTACAATACCCCCACTGGTTATGCAGAGGGAATCGACTTGGGCTCCCGTGATTTTACGACTGTAAAAAAACCAAAAATAGCACTTTTAGTAGGTGAAGGTGTTCGCAGTTATGATGCAGGTGAAATTTGGTACTTATTGGACACACGACATGAAATTGCTATTACTAAAATTGATATTAGAAATTTAAGCCGAATTGAATTGAGTAGCTATACCCACTTTATTATGCCTAGTTTTTCAGGATCGGGGCTTAACGCACATAAGGAGCAACTGCAAGAATTTGTAGAAGAGGGAGGAACAATAATTGGTTATCGTATGGCCAGCAAATGGCTTTCAAAAAATGACTTTATTGACTTAGAATTTTTAGATCAAGGCATGATTGCTGAAAATATAAGCTTTGAAGAAAAAGAACAATTCACAGGAGCACAGCTCACTAGTGGGGCTATTTTTAATGCAAAAATAGACCGAAGTCATCCCATCAATTTTGGCTTTCAAAACGAAAATATACCGCTATTTAGGAATACAAACCTTTTTATAAAATCGGATAAACAAAGCTATAATAATCCCATACAGTACACCCAAAAGCCACTGTTGAGTGGCTATATATCTGAAGAAAATCTAGCATTACTCAAAAATACAGTGCCATTTAAAATTCAGCGTAAGGGAAAGGGTAAAGTAATTGTCTTGACAGACAATACAAATTTCAGGGCTTTTTGGTATGGCACAAACCGTATATTAACAAATGCCCTTTATTTTTCTGACAAAATGTAATTAAAGAATTTGCTGCCCATTAGGCAGCTTTGATTCGGGGGCCAAGAGTATAATTTCATTATTTGCTTCGGCTCCCAGCACCAGGCATTGACTTTCAAAATTTGCGATTTTTTTTGAACCCAAATTAAGAACCGCAATTACTTGTCTCCCTTCCAGCTCTTCTTTGGTATAAGTTTGTGTGAGTTGCGCTGATGTATCAAATTTACCTAAAGGACCAAAATCAATTTGAAGCTGATAAGCTGGCTTTAATGCCTGAGGAAAATCATTTACTGTAAGGACTGTCCCGACACGCAGGTCTAATTCTTCGAAATCAGCATAGTCAATCATAAGCATCATTAAACGGGATAAAAATACTAATTTTGATGATACAAAAATAAAAGCGATGGCGCTTACCGAATCCTACATGCTTCCTTTAGCAACTCCAGCTCCTCCTTTTTCATTACCAAATGTGGTAACGGGAGAAATACAAACTTTAAGTCAATATCAAGGGAAATCGGGGACTTTAATTGTTTTTATGTGCAATCATTGTCCTTATGTTATTCATCTAAGGGCAGCGCTTATCCAAACTGCCAAGGACTTTTCAACAAAGGGTGTAACTACAATTGCCATTTCGAGTAATAGTCTTAAAAGTCATCCTCAAGATGGACCAGAAGCAATGAAAAAACTGGCAGAAGAAGCGCATTTTAATTTTCCCTATTTTTTTGATGAAAGCCAAGAGGTTGCGCATGCTTATCAAGCCGCCTGCACACCTGATTTTTATCTTTTTGATGCGGACTTAAAGCTTTATTATCGCGGTCGTTATGACGGGTCCAGACCGGGTAATGAGAGCCCCATTACGGGAAAAGACCTACATGACGCCTGCACTAAAATGCTTCAAGGCAAACCCTATGAAGGGCTACAGTACCCCAGTATGGGATGTAATATTAAGTGGGAAGAAGGAAATAGCCCAGAGGATCGACTTTAATAATCGACCAACTCTACCTCAAAAACAAGTGTTGCATGTGGGGGAATCACCCCTCCAGCACCTTGGGCACCATAAGCCAGCTGGCTTGGTATAACAAATCGGGCTGCAGCACCTTTATTTAAAAGAAGAATGCCTTCATCCCAACCTGGGATAACCTGTCCTACACCCACAGAAAATTTGATGGGTTCCTTTCTTTGATAAGAGGAATCAAATACAGTCCCGTCTACCAAAGTACCCTTATAGTGAACCGTGACTTCAGCTCCTTTTTCTGGTTGGGCTCCTTCGCCTGCTTTTGTTATTTTATAAAAAAGACCACTAGCGGTTTTTTCCATCCCTATCGTTAATTTGGAAAGCGCTTCTTGGGCTGCCATTTCAGTCGCTTTTTTGCGTTCTTCACCACTTGAAATAAAAGCATGAAAAGCTTCTGTGGCATTCCAGGCTTTAGCCTCTTTCCCATGACGTTCGATGGTTAATGATTCAATACTATCGCCTTGGGCTACAAGGTCTACAACCTCCTGTCCTTCTACTACATATCCAAAAACAGTATGCTTACCATCTAACCAAGCCGTGGGACCATGGGTAATAAAAAATTGACTTCCATTTGTCGCTGGCCCGGCATTCGCCATGGAGAGTGTCCCTGCGCGGTCGTGCTTTAATTCGGGATGAAATTCATCATCAAATTGATATCCAGGTCCTCCAACACCTGATCCTTGTGGACACCCACCCTGAATCATAAAGTCCGCAATAACACGATGAAAAATTAGCCCATCATAATAAGGCGTGCCTTCTTTTTTGTGCTCATTTTTTTGAGTACCCTCTGCTAGGCCTACAAAATTAGCTACTGTTCCCGGGGTTTGCTGATACGTTAACTCTATAAGTATTGTCCCTTTTGAGGTGTTTAACCTTGCATAAATACCATTCATTTGATTGAAATTTAGAGGGCAAAGATAAAAAACCCCTAAAGACCGAAAAGTTTAATTGGCAATTTCGCTCAAGAACTTAATCCGGTATAGCTTTAGTTCTTCTTCTTCATAATCTCCGTCAAATTCTTCAAGCGCTTCCGCTATGACATCTGATTCAGAAGAGATAAAGTAGTCGTAAAGTTCCTCAAGCTGATCTTCGTCAAAGAAGTCTTCCAGATAATAATCAATATTAAGCCTTGTCCCGGAAAATACAATCGTTTCCATTTCAGAGATCAGCTTTTCCATTTCCATTCCTTTCGCCTCGGCAATATCCTCCAAAGGTAATTTTCGATCTATACTTTGTATTAAAAATAGTTTAAGTGAGGAATTGATCCCTGTACTTTTTACAACTAAGTCTTCGGATCTTAGAATTTCATTTTCTTCAACATAATTTTGAATTAAATCGATAAACTTTTTCCCATAACGTTTCGCCTTGCCTTCCCCTACCCCGTTAATAGTAACGAGTTCTTCTTGCGTTATGGGGTATTTTAAGCACATGTCTTGAAGCGAATATTCTTGAAAAACGGCATAGGGAGGTACTTCTGCGGCGGCGGCAACCTCTTTTCTCAGACTCTTTAAAAGCTTCATTAAAGCCTCATCAACGCCTCTTGATTTTGTACTAATGACCGCAGTAGACTCCTCATTATAATATTTATGGTCCTCAGTCATTTTAAAGCTTTTTGGACTTTTAATAAAGGCTTCTCCCTTTGAAGTAATTCTGAGTATGCCATAAGTCACAATTTCTTTTGCTAAGAATCCTGCCACTAAGCTTTGACGAATTAAAGCCATCCAATAATACTTGTCTTGTGCTTTTCCGCTGGCAAAAACATTTGATTGATGACTCTTATAAGAGCTGATCAGTGCATTGGTTTCACCCAACAAAATTTTGACAATTTCTTTGGCTTTAAATTTCTGTTTTGTTTCACGGACTGCATTGAGAAGTAGGACCAACTCTTCTTGCGCCTCTACTTGTTTCTTTGGAAAACGTACATTGTCATCCATATCTCCCCCTTCGCCAGTTTCGTTATCAAAGGCTTCTCCAAAATAGTGAAGTATAAATTTCCGTCTGGAGATTGAAGTCTCAGCATAAGCGACCATGTCCGCCAAGAGAGCCATTCCTATTTCTTGCTCTGCCAAAGGCTTTCCAGACATGAATTTTTCAAGTTTTTCTATGTCTTTATAGGCGTAAAATGCAAGACAATGACCTTCACCCCCATCACGCCCTGCTCTTCCCGTTTCTTGATAATAACTTTCTATGCTTTTTGGGATTTCATGATGAATTACAAACCGAACATCAGGTTTATCAATTCCCATCCCAAACGCAATTGTTGCTACAATAACCTCACAGTCATCTTTTAAAAATTGATCTTGATGATTGACTCTGGTTTTGGCATCGAGTCCTGCATGATAGGGCAAGGCATTAATACCATTGACTTGCAAGGTTTGGGCCAATTCTTCTACCCGTTTTCTGGAGAGGCAATATATAATACCCGATTTATTCTGGTTTTGCTTTATAAAACGAATAATTTCAGAATCTACTTGAGGGGTTTTGGGGCGTACCTCGTAATAGAGATTGGGACGGTTAAATGAAGCTTTAAAAACTTTGGCCTCTGTAATGCGTAAGTTTTTCATTATGTCCTCCTGAACTTTAGGAGTAGCCGTAGCTGTAAGGGCAATTATAGGAATACGCTGGTTAAATTGCTCTAAGATGATTCTTAAATTTCTGTATTCTGGTCTGAAGTCATGCCCCCATTCTGAAATACAATGTGCCTCATCTATCGCCAAAAAAGAAATCTTGATCGATTTAAAAAAATCAATATTTTCTTTCTTAGAAAGAGACTCAGGCGCCACATAAAGTAATTTGGTAATTCCAGAACGAATATCACTTTTTACTTGAGCGACAGCCGTTTTATTGAGTGAAGAATTTAAAACATGTGCCACACCATCCACTGAGGAGATACCTCTAATGGCATCTACCTGATCTTTCATTAATGCAATCAGAGGAGAAACTACGATTGAGGTCCCTTCTTGTATAAGCGCTGGAAGTTGGTAGCAAAGGGATTTCCCACCGCCTGTAGGCATAATCACAAAACTGTCTTTTTGATCTAATACATTGAGTACTACATCCTCTTGTAATCCTTTAAATGAGGAAAAACCAAAATAAGCCTTTAGTTTGAGCTTAACTTCATCTGCATTCATTTAAATTAAAGTGAGTTAGCAATCTTTTAACTGTTAAAATATAATAAATTAAGCGGTATATCAAGAAATAAGGAATGAAATTCCAAGCTTTAGCCCTAAAAGATTGAGGTAAAAAGATAATCTTACCATTTGTTTTTGATATTTTTACCTTTCTAAAGCAAAGACAGCAAGACGAACTATGAGTACAAATTCTGCCAAAGATGAAATGTCTTTTTTAGACCACTTGGAGGAGTTGCGTTGGCACTTAATACGCTCGGTATTAGCCATTCTCATAGTGGCAACAGTCGCTTTTATTTTTAAAGATTTTATTTTTGATGTTTTGCTTTTTGGTCCAAAAAACAAAGACTTTATTACCTATAGATGGTTTTGTTCAATCTCCCAAACACTCGGTCAAGGAAGTACCTTTTGTATAGAAGAACTTCCATTTCGAATTCAGAGTAGAACGATGGCGGGTCAATTCTCTGCACATTTATGGACTTCTATATTAGCAGGTTTTATTGTTTCTTTTCCTTATATCATCTTTGAATTTTGGAGGTTTATTAGTCCTGGGCTCTATGAAAAGGAGCGAAAAAATGCGCGTGGTTTTATTTTTATCGCCTCGATCTTATTTTTTATTGGTGTACTTTTCGGTTATTATGTCGTAACCCCCCTTTCTATCAACTTTTTAGGCAATTATACTGTCAGTAGTGAAATATTTAATGACTTTGATTTGAGTAGTTATATTGGACTATTAAGAGCTTCTGTCCTCGCTTCAGGTATTATATTTGAGCTACCCATTATTATTTATTTTCTGACGCGCATTGGATTAATCACGCCTCAATTCTTGAAGAAAAATAGAAAAATATCACTTGTATTGGTCTTGAGTTTATCTGCCATCATAACCCCTCCAGATATTGCCAGTCAAATTATTGTAAGTATACCGATATTGATACTTTATGAGGTCAGTATAGTGATTGCTAAAATCGTTACTCGAAATCAAAATAAAGCACTTGAAAATGGATAACCCAGTAGCTGAATTTAATGCCTATAGAAGCAAGATGAATGAGGCATTACTCGCTGAGGCTTCTACTACAATAAAACGGATTTTTAATCTTGACCAAAGTGCCTATACAAAAGGAAGTTTGGACGAAGAGACCAAAGAACTCATGGGGCTTGTAGCCTCTACTGTATTGCGTTGCGATGATTGTATCAAGTATCATTTGGAGCAGTGTTATAGTCTCCATATTTCTAAGCAGGCTGTTTTAGAAGCCTTAGAAATTGCAACTGTTGTAGGAGGAAGTATCGTAATCCCACATTTAAGAAAGGCTTATGAATATTGGGGTCAAATTGAAGCCCACGCAGAGAAAAAATTATGAAGTTAAGTGCATCAAATATAGAAAAGGCCTATAAGGGGAGAAAAGTAGTAAAAGGGATTTCACTAGAAGTTACTCAAGGCGAGATTGTAGGGCTACTGGGACCTAATGGTGCCGGGAAAACCACTTCTTTTTATATGATAGTGGGGCTTATTAAGCCGAATGGGGGGGCTATTTTTTTAGATCAGCAGGAGATAACAAAATTCCCTATGTATCAAAGAGCCCAACAAGGAATTGGCTATTTGGCGCAAGAAGCTTCCGTATTTAGAAAATTAAGCGTAGAAGAAAATATCCTCAGTGTACTACAAATGACCCCTTTAAGTAAAACGGCACAGCGTGAAAAAATGGAATCTCTTCTTGAAGAATTTGGACTCAGTCACATCAGAAAAAACAGAGGAGACCTCCTTTCAGGTGGCGAAAGAAGACGAACCGAAATTGCGCGTGCCCTTGCTACAGACCCTAAATTTGTCCTTTTAGATGAGCCTTTTGCAGGAGTAGACCCCGTAGCAGTAGAAGATATTCAACGCATCGTTGCCCATTTAAAAAAGAAAAATATTGGGATACTAATTACAGATCACAATGTTCAGGAGACACTTGCTATTACAGATAAAACCTATCTTATGTTTGAGGGGAGTATTTTGAAGGCTGGAAGTCCTGAAGAACTCGCAGAAGATCAAATGGTTCGTAAAGTGTACCTAGGGCAAAACTTTGAGCTTCGAAAAAAGAAATTATCCTTTTAAGCCTTTTTAAAAGAGCTTTTAATCCTGCTTCCCTTCTTAAATTCCTTCTCCCTTAAAAAAGAGGTGTCTCTAGATTTTCGCTAGGACAAACTATTTCTAATTACATTTAAAAGGAGGTAGAAAAGAATCATTATCGGTACGGCAACCCATCTAAAAAAATAAAATACAGGAAAAACCAAAAGCAGAAAAACAAACTGATAGCCATATTGCTTTAGGTTAAAAGAGGTTATTTTAAAGGAAAAAAGAGGCAGTCGGATATTCATCAATAACACCGAAACCAAACTAATGATGAGTAATGCGGTATAGTTTGCAAAAAAAGGCTTGATGGTGACAAATAAAGGATGCTCAAAAAGTAAAGGTAAGGCAACAATAAAAAGCGCATTAGCTGGAGCGGGCATCCCTTTAAATTCTTCTCGCTGTTCACTGTCGATATTAAATTTTGCCAAACGTAACGCAGCCCCAAGCGCAATAATGAAACCGACTAGTGCAAAAGGAGCTATGGTAAAATGAAACTCGTTTCTAAGTAATCTAAAGCTAAAATCTATTTCTCTCACACCCACTTCTAAAAATAGTTTATACATGACCATAGCTGGAGCTAAACCACTAGTAATAAGGTCTGCCATCGAGTCAAATTGTAAGCCAAATTGACTCTCTACATTTAAAAGTCGCGCAAAAAACCCGTCAAATAAATCAAAAAACGCTCCTAGAAAGACCATTAAAAATGCCGCCTCAAATAAATTTTTATAGGCCAGATAAACGGCAAAAAATCCACAAAAAAAATTAAGCGCCGTAAAAAAGTTGGGAATACTCCGTAGGATGAACTTCACTTTTAATGATATTTTTGACAAGATAGTAATTGAAGTGGCATCAAAAAAATATAAATTCGCATAAATGTCTAAGACGAAACTTCATTTTTTTCTCGCTTTGGCTACTGGCGTTTTGTTTGGAATTGCCTGGCCAACTTATGGCTTTACTTTTTTAGTTTTCTTTTCCTTAGTTCCCCTACTATTTTTAGAAGATGCAATTAGAAAAGATGAGTTTAAACGCAAAGGTCTGCGTGTTTTTGCATTCAGTTATCTTAGTTTTTTGGTTTGGAATCTGATTACAACCTGGTGGTTAGTCAATTCTACATTTGTGGGGATGGTATTTGCAAATGCATGCAATAGTCTGTTTTACGCACTGTTATTTTGGTTGTTTTATTGGGCCAAAGGACGCCTCCCTCTTAAAGGAGCTTATCTTTTTTTAATTGCCCTCTGGCTCGCCTTTGAAAAGTTGCATTTAAGCTGGGATTTTTCTTGGAGTTGGCTCAATTTGGGAAATGTATTCTCTGACAAAATTTATTGGATCCAATGGTATGAATATACAGGTACCTTTGGCGGCTCATTATGGGTCATGGCAATAAATATCTGGAGCTATATGAAGTTAAAGGTTGTTCCGCTCAATGCAGGTGGATCGCAATTTGTAAAAAAAATGGTCTCTCCTCTCCTAGCCATTGCACTACCGATTGCTTTTTCTTTGCTAATTTACAAGACAGTAGAAGAGGTTGAACCTACCCTTAATATCATTCTTCATCAGCCCAATATAGACCCTTACAGTAGTAAATACAACTTGACAAATACTACTTTTTTATCACAATTTAAAGAGGAAGTATTTCCCTATCTAAGTGCAGATACAGACTATGTTTTAAGTCCAGAGACCTATTTTGCAGAAGGGTATGGTGAACAGTTAAACGGCTTAGAAAACACGGTATTATTTCAAAAAATACAGCGGGAATTATTGGCCTATCCAAAACTTCAGTGGATTACTGGAATACAGCTTTACAATTTGTATGAGCAAGAAAACCTGCCCTCTCTGACTGCCAACAAAGTTAAAACAGGACTTTGGGTGGACTATTACAACAGTGCTTTAGGTATTCAATCCAGAAAGGGCGCCCAATTATACCATAAGTCAAAGCTAGTAGTAGGAATTGAAAATATGCCCTTTAAATCCCTCTTAAAACCGCTATTGGGTGACTTGCTTATCGATCTAGGAGGTACTGTTGCCAGCAGGGCCGTGCAAGAGGAACGCAGTGTATTTTCTAATCCTGTTTCAGAGAGTAAGACAGGTCCTATCATCTGCTGGGAGAGTGTTTTTGGAGAATTTGTTACAGGATATATCAAGAATGGTGCTCAATTTTTAACAGTAATCACCAATGATGCTTGGTGGGGAAATACACCTGGTCATAAACAACTAAAGAGCTATACACAACTTCGTGCGATTGAAACCCGACGTGACATAGCCCGAAGTGCAAATACAGGAATCTCAGCATTTATCAATGCGCGCGGAGAAGTAATAAAACAAACCGCTTACAATACGCAAACAGTTCTACAGGGGAAAATAGCACCTAGAACTGAAATCACTTTCTATGTGCGCTATGGTGATATCATTGCGCGTTGGGCGGGATTTCTAACTGTGCTCTTTCTCTTACTTGCACTTAGCGGTAGGTTTAAAAATAAAATAACCCTTTGAATCTCCACTGGTTCAATTAATATTTAATACCTTTGAGCGACGCTTCACAAACCACGTGTAGAGAATGAAGAGCGATAATGAGAGAGATGAAAGTGTATACCAAAACGGGGGATAGTGGAATTACAAGTTTAATTTCGGGCAAAAGAGTACCCAAACACAATATTCGAATAAAGGCGTATGGTACTATAGATGAGCTCGTTGCCTGGTTGGGTTTAATCAGAGACAATACTGAATTTGAGTACGCCCTAGCACCCCTAGTAAGAATTCAAAGACAGTTAATGACGGTTGCCTCCCAATTGGCGGCCGAGTCAGAAAAAGACTTTCCTCGAAATTTGAGTCCACTTCAGCCAGATGAAGTTCGTTTTATTGAAAAAGAAATTGATCAATTAACAGAAAAGTTACCTCCACTGAGAAACTTTGTCATTCCTGGAGGGCATATATTAGTCTCCTATACGCACCTCGCTCGTTCAGTTTGTAGAAGGGCAGAGCGTTATGTAACAGAATTAGACCAACACACGCCTATTTCTGCAACCCTTATCGCTTATATAAATAGACTTTCAGATTACTTTTTTACTTTAGCCAGGATGTTTGCCCAGGACCTTGAAGTTGAAGAGGTAAAATGGGAAGGAAACTAATTTCATAAAAAAGTTGCACACATTTTTTAAAAAATTATTTTTGCAAGTAAAATATACTGTATTATGTATTGGACACTCGAACTTGCTTCTTATCTAAGCGATGCCCCATGGCCGGCAACAAAAGATGAGTTAATAGACTTTTCAATCCGTACAGGAGCCCCTCTTGAAGTAGTTGAAAACCTTCAAGCGATGGAAGATGAAGAGGATATCTACGAATCAATAGAAGAAATATGGCCTGACTTCCCTACAGAGGAAGATTACCTCTGGAATGAAGATGAATATTAACGAAACCCTCAAAGCTAAAAAGTCTCTTTACAGGGGCTTTTTTTTTGATTACATTTGAGGGAAAATAATAATTGATACGCCCTGAGAATTGGTATGAGTATTTTAAATAACATCCTAAAAGCATTTGTTGGTGATAAAACCAAAAAAGACCTCAATAATATCACTCCAATAGTTGCTGAAATTAAAAGTTTTGAAAAACAACTAGAAGAAATTTCCCACGATGATTTAAGGGCCAAAACCACTTTTTTTAAAAAAGCATTAGAAGACGCCAGAGCTCCCTTTCATAAAACCATAGAAAAGCTTCAGCAGGAAGTTAAAAATACACAAGATCTAGATCAAAAAGAGGCACTTTACCAACAGCTTGACGACCAAAATGAAGCAGCTCAAAAAGCATTAGAGGAAGTACTCAATCAAATACTTCCAGAAGCCTTTGCCGTAATAAAAGAAACAGCAAAACGGTTTAAAGCAAATTCAACCCTGAGTGTTACTGCCACCGAAAAAGACAACCTCCTAGCCCAATCAAAATCTTATATAACTTTAAAAGGTGACCAAGCCCTGTGGGCTAATTCATGGGACGCTGCAGGAAAACCCATTATATGGGATATGGTACATTACGATGTACAGCTCATTGGAGGGATTGCCTTGCATCAAGGAAAAATTGCTGAAATGCAAACAGGGGAAGGTAAAACACTGGTAGCTACCCTTCCTGTCTATTTAAATGCACTTACTGGAAATGGAGTACACCTTGTCACTGTAAATGACTATTTGGCCAAAAGAGACAGTGCCTGGATGGCTCCACTATTCGAGTTTCACGGTCTTAGTGTGGACTGTATAGATTATCACAAACCCAATAGCGCTGAGCGAAGAAAAGCCTACCAAGCGGATATTACTTATGGAACAAATAATGAGTTTGGCTTTGATTATTTAAGAGATAATATGGCACACACCTCCTCCGATTTGGTTCAGCGAAAACACAACTATGCAATAGTAGATGAGGTAGATTCTGTATTAATTGATGATGCACGAACCCCACTTATTATATCAGGCCCTACACCTGAAGGCGACAGACATGAATTTGATGCCCTAAAATCTAAAGTCTCGGAATTGGTCTCTCAACAACGCTCTTTACTTACAAGCGTGCTCGCAGAAGCAAAAGCTAAAATTAAAGCAGGAGATCATGAAGCGGGTGGAATTTTATTGCTTCGTGTCTTTAGGGGATTACCAAAAAATAAAGCACTCATAAAATTTTTAAGCGAAGAGGGGATCAAGCAGCTCCTTCAGAAAACTGAAAATTTCTATATGCAGGACAATAACAGAGAAATGCATAAGATTGATGAGGAACTCTATTTTGTTATTGATGAAAAAAACAACCAAATAGACCTTACAGAAAAAGGAATTGAAAGGCTTTCAGAAGGAAATGAAGATAAAAATTTCTTTGTATTACCAGAAATTGGAGGTGAAATTGCCAAAATTGAAGCCAAAGGGCTGGACCTTAAAAAAGAGGCAGAAGAAAAGGAAACACTATTTAATGAATTCGATATCAAAAGTGAACGGATTCACAGTATGAATCAACTACTCAAGGCCTATACACTTTTTGAGAAAGATGTAGAATACGTTTTGATGGACAACAAAGTGAAAATTGTTGACGAGCAAACGGGCCGCATCATGGAGGGTCGTCGCTATTCAGATGGGCTCCATCAAGCGATCGAAGCGAAGGAGAATGTTAAAATTGAAGCCGCTACCCAAACCTATGCGACTATCACTTTGCAAAACTACTTTAGAATGTATCAAAAGCTCTCAGGAATGACAGGAACCGCTATTACTGAGGCAGGAGAGTTTTGGGAAATTTATAAATTGGATGTTATTGAAATTCCAACAAACCGTCCCATTGCCAGAAAAGATGACAATGATCTTATCTATAAAACAAAAAGAGAAAAATACAATGCCGTAATTGAAGAAGTAACCTCACTTTCTCAAGCGGGCAGACCGGTGCTTATTGGAACAACTTCAGTAGAGATTTCTGAATTATTAAGCAAAATGCTCCAAATCCGAAAAATTAGCCACAATGTATTAAATGCTAAAATGCATAAGAAAGAAGCAGATATTGTGGCGGAAGCTGGAAACCCTGGTGTAGTTACTATTGCAACCAATATGGCTGGAAGGGGAACAGATATTAAGCTTTCACAAACCGTTATTGACGCTGGAGGTCTCGCCATTATCGGTACAGAAAGACACGATTCTAGACGTGTTGACCGTCAGTTAAGAGGGCGCTCAGGTCGCCAAGGAGATCCCGGTAGCTCCCAGTTTTATGTGTCCTTAGAAGACAATCTTATGCGCCTATTTGGATCCGAACGCGTTGCCAAAGTAATGGATCGAATGGGATTAGAAGATGGAGAAGTAATTCAGCATTCTATGATGACAAAGTCTATTGAAAGAGCACAGAAAAAAGTGGAAGAAAATAATTTTGGAATCCGTAAACGCTTGCTGGAGTACGATGATGTAATGAGTTCGCAAAGAGAGGTAATCTATAAAAGAAGACGACATGCTTTAGAAGGGTCAAGATTGAAATTGGATGTCCTCAATATGCTCTACGATACTTGTGAAGAACTTGTTTATCAAAATAAAGAAACCAAAGATTTTAAAAATTTTGAGTTTGAAATTATCAGTAATTTCTCTATGACTGCCCCTGTCACAGCTGATGAGTTTGAACAACTTACTGAAAATGAACTGATATCAAAACTTTATCAAACGCTTTTAAGTTTTTATGAAGAAAAACAACAGCAGAATGCACTACAAGCTTTCCCTGTCATCAAACAAGTCTATGAACGTCCTGGTAATAGCTTTGAGCGTATTGTAGTTCCCTTTACTGATGGCTTCAAATCACTCAATGTTGTTACAAATCTGAAAGAAGCCTATGAAACTAAAGGAAAGAGTTTAATCGAAGACTTTGAACGGAATATCACATTGGCTCTTATTGATGACGCATGGAAGGTCCATTTGAGAAAAATGGATGAGTTAAAGCAATCTGTTCAGCTGGCTGTTCACGAGCAGAAAGACCCCTTATTAATCTATAAATTTGAGGCTTTTGAACTCTTTAAATCCATGATTAATAATCTAAATAAAGAGGTTCTGTCGTTTTTAATCAAAGGAAGCCTCCCATCACAAAACCCCGCTAGTATTCAAGAGGCAAAAAGACCCAAGCCACAACAAAAGCTGAATATTTCTAAAGATGAAGTGCTCAATACAGAAGAAATGGCGCAACGAAGCAGACAAGTAGGTGCGGGAGCCAGTAACCAACCCCAGCAAAGTGTTGAGACTATAATAAGAGAGCAGCCCAAAATTGGTCGTAATGAAAAAGTGACCATTAAAAATATCGCTACAGGAGAAACTAAGACGGTTAAATTCAAACAAGCGGAACCTTTGATTAAACAAGGAACTTGGGTCATTAGCTCCTAAATGATTAACTTTAGAACAAAGATTGTGATATGGAGGCGTATGCAGCAGTTCTTTTATGGGCCATACCCGGTTTTTTTGTTCTTGTCCTAATAGAAATCGCTTACGGTCATTTTACTGGTAAGCAAACCTATTCCTTTATGGATACCCTTGCGAGCTTGAGCTCAGGGATGACAAATGTAATCAAGGATGTATTGGGTCTTGCTTTGGTTTTAATCTCTTATCCCTTTTTACTTAAGCATCTACGCTTTATAGAGTTAGAATCAACAGTCTGGATTTATCTATGGGCTTTTATCGCCATTGATTTTGCTTCCTATTGGATTCATCGGTTAAACCACAAAATAAATATTTTCTGGAACCAACACATCATTCACCACAGCAGTGAAGAATTTAATCTTGCCTGTGCGCTGAGACAAAGTATTTCTAATCTTATTGGCTTCAGTGCTCTTTTTTTAATCCCTGCAGCCTGTCTGGGAATTCCCTCTGAAGTTATAATGACGCTCAGTCCACTGCATCTTTTTGCCCAATTTTGGTACCATACCCAGCACATAGGGAAAATGGGAATTCTTGAATATATTTTAGTAACACCCTCCCAGCACCGTGTGCATCATGCCATCAACGCCCTTTATATTGATAAAAATTTAGCTGCTGTATTTTGTATTTGGGATCGGCTTTTTGGTACTTTTCAGGAAGAACTTGAAAGTGAGCCACCTGTATATGGAACACTAAAGCCCGTGCAAAGTTGGAACCCCTTATGGATTAATTTTCAGCATTTTTGGGTTTTACTGAGGGACGCATGGTATACTCGAAACTGGCAAGATAAACTCAAAATCTGGTTTATGCCTACAGGTTGGCGCCCCAGAGATGTTATCAATCGTTTTCCCATGCTTTCCCGTGAAGCAAACCCACAGTTACGATTTAATCCTAATTACAGTAATGAATGGAAGGCGGTTGCAATTCTTCATTTTAGTGCATTGGTTTATCTTTTACTTTTTTTATTGGGGAATTTCGACGCATTTGAAACGTCTTTTCAGTTGCGTTTTGGCTTCTTACTTATGTGGTCCATTTTTGGATTTACAGCACTCATGGATTTTCACTCTTGGGCGCCAAAATTCGAATTGCTCAGAGGTTTCTTCGGGCTTCTGTTTTTATTTTTTCCCCAACATCAAATGCTATTAGATGCATATCCCATAAGCCAACTTATTTTTATACTGTATTTTACACTGTCTATTTTAATTGCTTTTTGGGCCTATAAACAAGCACCACAACGAAGATTAGTTCTAGATTAAATGCCTGATCAAAAGCTAGATTACCTCATCCTCGGTCCTGCCCCTCCTTTTAGAGGAGGTATTGCAGAAACACAATATGAATTGGCCCTACACCTAGAGAGAGAAGGGAGAAAGATTCACCTTTTTAGTTTTTTAAAGCTCTACCCCAAACTACTCTTCCCAGGCAAAGCGCAAAAAACAAAAGAAATAATTGGGTCTCCTTCTTTTGGTATTACTTCAACTTTACACGCTTTCAACCCCCAACAATGGAGGAAAGTCGTAAAACAGATTAATGAATTAAATCCAAAATATCTGATCTTTCGTTATTATACTCCTTTTTTGGCTCCTCTTTACGGCTGGATAGCAAAAAGAGTAAATCAAGAAATTTTAAAAATAGCACTAGTAGACAATTGGATACCCCACGAGAAAAGCCCCATAGATAATGTACTGAACCGTTATTTTGGGAGTAAAATGCATGCCTTTACTACTTTCTCAAAAGCGGTAGCCAACCAGGTCAAAAAAGAGATAATACTTCCAGTATGGGAAGGGTTTCACCCAATAAATAGTTTTTTACCAGCACCCATTTCAAAATTAGAAGCCCGTAAAAAGCTGGGGTGGAATCCACAACAAAAAATTGTATTATTCTTTGGTTTAATCCGACCCTATAAAGGCTTAGAATTACTGATTAAAGCCTTTGAAAAAAAATACCTAGAAAATGAAAATATCGTTCTTAAAGTCGTAGGAGAGTGTTATGAAAATCCAAAAAAATACACAGATCTAGTCAACCAATTAGGACTCCAGTCCCGTATTGAATTTGATTTTGA
>WTIP01000061.1 GCA_011525195.1 Flavobacteriales bacterium
CAATCGATAATTTTAATAATGCAATAGCGAAAGGAATAATAAAAGTGATGAACAAGATTGGTATCTCAACTCTTCATTCCTACAGAGGAGCTCAAAT
Source organism: Flavobacteriales bacterium (assembly GCA_011525195.1). Lineage (GTDB taxonomy): Bacteria > Bacteroidota > Bacteroidia > Flavobacteriales > Flavobacteriaceae > MS024-2A. The sequence continues at coordinate 98 of WTIP01000061.1, forward strand.
CAACGAGGCACTGGGTCTTTCAAAAAAACTCATAGATAAGTTCTTCTGCGATACGCCCACTCGTATAGAAGGTATAGGTTTGTATGAGATCGAAAAAGAAATTAGCAAAAGACATAGCAAAGCATATATCCATGAATCAAAGCTAGGATTACCCCTAGAAATTGGTGGTGATTATCGTTGGAGAAGAGATGGGGAAGCTCATGTTGTTAATCCCTCTACAATAGCCACACTACAACAGGCTGTTCGGCAAAATAAACCTGAGACTTATAACGCATTTTCAAAATTGATTAATGATCAAAATGAAAAGCTAATGACACTTAGAGGTTTATTTGAATTTTCAAGTTTCGACCCTATACCAATTGATCAGGTAGAACCATGGACAGAGATTGTAAAAAGATTCAAAACAGGGGCTATGTCATTAGGTTCAATTAGTCAAGAGGCTCACGAGAATCTTGCTATTGCAATGAACAGAATTGGAGGAAAAAGTAATTCTGGAGAAGGAGGCGAAGACCCAAAACGATTTAAACCTGACATAAACGGTGATTTTAAAAATTCTGCAATTAAACAAGTTGCTTCAGGAAGATTTGGTGTTTCAAGTCACTACTTAAGCACTGCCGAAGAAATTCAAATAAAAATGGCTCAAGGCGCAAAGCCCGGTGAGGGAGGTCAGCTTCCTGGTCCAAAAGTTAATCCGTACATAGCTTCAGTAAGAAATTCAACTCCTTATGTTGGTTTGATTTCACCTCCACCCCATCACGATATCTATTCAATTGAAGATTTATCTCAATTGATCTACGATTTAAAAAATGCAAACCGTAATGCGCGAATAAACGTAAAACTTGTATCAGAAGTTGGGGTTGGTACCATTGCAGCTGGGGTAGCCAAAGCAAAAGCAGATGTAATTCTAATTTCTGGATATGATGGGGGTACTGGAGCCTCACCATTAACATCTCTAAAACACGCAGGACTGCCGTGGGAACTTGGTATAGCGGAAGCGCAGCAAACATTAGTAATGAATAATTTAAGAAGTCGTGTTGTACTTGAGTGCGATGGCCAAATGAAGACAGGTCGTGATGTAGCGATTGCGTGTTTGTTGGGGGCAGAAGAATTTGGTTTTTCTACTGCACCACTAATTGCATCAGGTTGTATAATGATGAGAGCTTGTCACCTTAATACTTGTCCGGTAGGAATTGCTACCCAAGATCCCGAGTTACGTAAAAACTTTAAGGGTAAACCCGAACATGTAATAAATTACATGCATTTTATAGCAGAGGAGTTAAGACAAATTATGTCAGATTTAGGTTTTAGGACAGTAGACGAAATGGTTGGCCAATCCCAAAAACTTAACATGAAAAAAGCTATAAAACATTTCAAGGCACAAGGAGTAGATTTATCAAATATTCTATATAAACCTCCCGTACCACCTCAATTTAAGGAACGTAATACTGAAAGCCAAAACCACAACCTAGAAAATGTTCTAGATATTCAAATTTTAAAAGAAGCAACGCCTGCTTTAAATAAAAAGAAAAAACAAGAACTTAAATTTCATATAAAGAATACAAACCGTACGATTGGAACCATACTAAGCTATGAGATTTCAAAATTATATGGGGCTGCTGGATTACCAAAAGAAACTCTTAAGTTAAATTTTACTGGTACAGCTGGACAAAGTTTTGGAGCATTTTCAACTAAAGGGCTTTTAATGAAAATTGAGGGTACTGTAAATGACTATTTTGGGAAAGGTCTCTCGGGTGCAACCTTGGTCGCTAAAGTTCCTGAAAAATCAACATTTGTACCTCATGAAAATATTATTGTAGGAAACGTGGCATTATATGGAGCGACTAACGGAGAAGCTTACATAAATGGAATTGCAGGAGAACGCTTTTGCGTTAGAAACTCTGGTGCTAAGGCTGTGGTTGAGGGAATAGGAGATCACGGGTGTGAGTACATGACGGGAGGAATAACAGTCATTCTTGGGGATATTGGTAGAAATTTTGCAGCTGGGATGAGTGGTGGAATTGCCTACTTACATAGTAATGATGGAAAGTTTGACGAGAAAAAATTTAATCTCGAAATGGTTGAAATAGAAAATCTTCAGGCCAAAGACATTGAAATAGTAAAAGAACTAGTTCAAAATCATGTTATACATACAAAGAGTCCAAAAGGAAATGATATATTGAAAAATTGGAAAAAGTTAAGTAATAACTTTATAAAAGTAATGCCAACAGATTACAAACGTGCTCTAGAAATGATGGCAAAAAAAGAAATTGAAAAATCTTTTTAAATTATGGGAAAAATTAAAGGTTTTATGGAATTTGACAGGCTTTCAGAGTCTGTTATTGAGCCTAAAAAAAGAATAAAAAACTATAGGGAATTTACACTTGCTCCAAAAACTAAAAAACTACAAGAGCAAGGTGCACGTTGTATGGACTGTGGAGTACCATTTTGCCATAGTGGTTGTCCACTTGGAAACTTAATTCCAGATTTTAATGACGCGGTTTATAATAATGATTGGAGCAGAGCTTTGAATATTCTACACAGTACAAATAATTTCCCTGAATTCACAGGCAGGTTGTGTCCAGCTCCTTGTGAAGAAGCCTGTGTCTTAGGAATTGTTAACCCCCCTGTTTCTATTGAACTTATAGAAAAATATATAGTAGAACGTGGTTTTTCTGAAGGTTGGATCAAACCTGAGCCGCCTAAAAATAGAACTGGTAAAACTGTAGCTATCATTGGTTCAGGACCTACAGGTCTGGCCGCTGCACAACAGCTTAATCGAGCTGGACATAGTGTAACTGTTTTTGAACGAGATAATAAAATTGGAGGTTTACTACGTTATGGTATTCCAGATTTTAAAATGGAAAAGAATGTTATTGATAGAAGAGTTGATATTTTAAAAGCTGAAGGAATTATATTTAAATGTAATATAGAAATTGGAAAAGAAATTAAAGCTAGCCAATTAGAAAAAGATTTTGATGCAGTAGTGATTGCAACTGGCGCAACGGTTAAGAGGGAAATGCCAATACCTGGGGCTAATTTAGATGGTGTCATTCAAGCTATGGATTTTCTCCCTCATAACAACAAAGCTGTTGATGGTCAACACAAACGTGAAAAAAAATATCTAGCTACAGATAAAAATGTAATTGTAATTGGTGGTGGAGATACTGGCTCAGACTGTATTGGAACATCTAACAGACAAGGTGCCGAAAGTGTTACAAACTTTGAAATCATGCCAAAACCGTCAGACTCAAGAACTGAAGAGAATCCGTGGCCATATTGGCCTTTCAAACTTAAAACTTCTTCATCACACGAAGAGGGAAGCCATAGAGAATGGAGCATCTTAACCAAAGAATTTATCGGAGATGAAAATGGTCATGTAAAAGCTCTCAAGACTGTTGAAGTGAAATGGAAAAAAGTTCCAGGTGAACGTCCACAACTCTTTGAGAATAGCGGTTCTGAAAAAGAATGGCCGTGTGACTTAGTTCTTTTAGCTCTCGGATTTACAGGCCCTGAAAAATCTCTTCCAGAGCAATTTGGATTATCCTTTGACGAAAGAGGTAATATAAAAGGTGAAAATAATTATCAAACAGTTAAGCCAAACATATTTACAGCTGGCGATTGTCGCAGAGGCCAATCTCTAATAGTTTGGGCAATTTCTGAAGGTCGTGAAGCAGCTCATCAAATAGATTCATTCCTTACTGGAAGTTCTAACTTACCATCAAAAGATAAAGCTGGTGATTTAGTCGCTATACAATAAAAAATCCTGTTTTTTTTAAGAAACCCGCTTCATCATTTGTTATGGGTTTTTTTTATAATTTAATGGTTTTGAATTATGAATTAAGGAAATAACTTTAATAAAATAAAAGCTTTAAACTAAAATATAAACCAAATGAAAGACAGAAAGATCCTTTTAAACGAGAATGAAATACCCGAAAACTGGTACAATATAATTGCAGATATGCCAAATAAGCCTCTTCCTCCATTACATCCAGGAACAAAAGAACCAATAGGCCCAGATGCATTGGCTCCTCTTTTCCCTATGGAGCTAATAAAACAAGAGGTTACTCCAGATAAATGGGTAGAAATCCCTGATGAGGTTCGAAATATATATTCGCTTTGGAGACCAACACCACTATATAGAGCATATGGTCTCGAGAAGGCTTTAGATACTCCAGCAAAAATCTATTATAAATATGAGGGAGTAAGCCCCTCTGGATCTCACAAACCAAATACTGCAGTAGCACAAGCATATTATAATAAACAAGAGGGTGTTAAAACTATTACAACTGAAACAGGTGCAGGTCAGTGGGGGAGTGCACTTGCCTTCGCATGTAAGCATTTTGGAATTAATTGTGAAGTATATATGGTAAAACTTTCTTATGAACACAAACCATATAGAAAAACAATGATGAATACTTGGGGTGCGAAAGTATTCCCGTCTCCTTCAAATGCAACTGAAATAGGTAAAAAAATTCTTGCTGATAATCCTGAAACAACTGGATCACTTGGTATTGCTATTTCTGAAGCAATTGAAAGAGCAGCGAGTAATGACCAAACAAAATATGCTTTAGGTAGCGTATTAAATCATGTTAAATTACATCAAACTATTGTGGGTCAGGAAGCTATTAAACAAATGGAAAAAGCAGGAAATCTTCCTGATATTGTAATTGCTCCATTCGGAGGAGGTTCAAATTTTGCCGGGCTATCTTTCCCTTTTTTACGCCTTAATTTCGATGAAGGAAAAAAAATTAGATGTATTGCAAGTGAACCAGCATCTTGTCCAAAACTTACTAGAGGAGAATTCAGATATGATTTTGGAGATACTGGTGGTATGACACCATTACTTCCAATGTATACACTTGGACACAACTTTGTTCCTGCTCCTATACATGCCGGTGGTTTACGTTATCACGGTGCTGGTGTAATTGTTAGTCAATTATTAAGAGATAAATTAATTGAAGCTGTAGCTCATGATAACATAGAGGTTTTTGATGCAGGTATAAAATTTGCTCAAGCAGAAGGTATTGTTCCTGCTCCAGAAGCAACTCATGGAATTGCTACTGTTATTAATGAAGCTAATAAATGTAAAGAAGAAGGGGTTTCTAAAACAATACTTTTCAATCTTTGTGGACATGGCAATTTTGATATGAAAGCTTACGAAGACTATTTTGCGGGTAAAATTAAAAGACATGAATTATCTGAAGAAGAAATTAAAGCATCGCTTGAAAAATTAGAT
>WTIP01000095.1:0-17546 GCA_011525195.1 Flavobacteriales bacterium
GAGTAAAGGAAAAATCAATGTAGCGGTAGAAAATATTTTCCCGCTAATTAAAAAATTTCTCTATAGTGATCATGAAATTTTCTTGAGAGAGTTAATTTCAAATGCAACAGATGCCACCACTAAACTCACACACTTGAGCAGTTTAGGAGAAGTAAAAGGAGATTTAGGAGATTTAACGATAGAAGTAAAAATCGATAAAAAGGGAAAAAAACTTCACCTGATAGACAAAGGAATAGGAATGACCCAAGAAGAGGTGCAAAAATACATCAATGAGGTAGCCTTTTCAGGTGCTGAAGAGTTTTTAGAGCAATATAAAGATACGGCTAAAGACAGTGGTATTATAGGTCATTTTGGTTTGGGCTTTTATTCTGCTTTTATGGTCGCCGAGAAAGTAGAAATTATCACCAAATCATTCAAAGAAGAGCCAGCAGCTCATTGGACTTGTGATGGTTCTCCAGAATACAGTTTAGTTCGCGCAGAAAAAGCTGAGCGTGGTACTGAAATTATTCTTCATATAGACAAAGACTCTAAAGAGTTTTTAGAAGAAACGCGCATCTCAGAATTATTGACCAAATACAATAAATTCATGCCTGTCCCCATCAAATTTGGAACAAAAGAAGAGTCATTACCCCTCCCCAAAGATGCGCCAGAAGATGCTAAACCTGAGACCCAAACTGTAGATAATATTATCAATAATCCCAATCCAGCATGGACAAAAAAACCAGCAGATTTAGAGGAAGAGGATTATAAAAAATTCTACAGAGAGCTTTACCCCATGCAATTTGAAGAGCCGCTTTTCAATATTCACTTAAATGTAGACTATCCTTTTAATCTTACTGGTGTACTCTACTTTCCAAAATTGAATAATGATCTTAATATTCAAAAAGACCGTATTCAACTCTATCAAAACCAAGTTTTTGTAACCGATAATGTAGAAGGAATCGTACCTGAATTTTTAACACTTTTAAGGGGGGTGATTGATTCACCAGATATCCCACTAAATGTTTCTAGAAGCTATTTACAAGCAGATGGCGCGGTAAAAAAAATAAGCAGTTATATAACGCGAAAAGTAGCAGATAAACTCAGTAGTCTTTTCAAAAAAGACCGCAAGAGTTTTGAAGAAAAATGGAATGATATAAAAGTCGTTATCGAGTATGGAATGCTCAGTGAGGATAAATTTTTTGAAAAAGCAGAAAAATTTGCTTTGTATCCTACTACCAAGGGTGAATATTACACTTTTGATGAACTGAGTGAGGCAATTAAAGACCTTCAAACTGATAAAGACGGAAAATTAGTAATTCTTTATGCTTCAGATACGGATAAACAACACAGCTATATTGAACAAGCAAAAAGCAAGGGCTATACCGTTTTACTTCTTGATTCACCCATCATCGGTCACCTAATTCAAAAATTAGAGGGTAGTAAAGAGAATATCACCTTTTCAAGAGTTGATGGGGATACTTTAGAAAACTTAATTAGAAAAGAGGAAAGTACAGTTTCCAAACTTTCTGATGATGAAAAAGAAAAATTAAAACCAATGATTGAAAGTGTAGTCACAGACAGTGGCTATACGGTTCAATTGGAATCAATGGACAGTCAAACATTACCTTTTGTATTAACCCAGCCAGAGTTTATGCGCAGAATGAAAGAAATGCAGCAAACTGGTGGAGGTGGTATGATGGGGAATATGCCTGATATGTTTAATCTAGTAGTCAATACCAATCATGAACTCGTGGGTCAAATTTTGCATACAAAAACCACAAAAAAACGTGAGCGGTTAATACTGCAAGCACTTGATTTAGCAAAGCTTTCTCAAAACCAGTTGAAAGGGGAAGCCCTTACTCAGTTTATCAAACGCAGTGTTGAAATGATTAAATAAAAAAACTACCGCTCATTTTTTGAGCGGTTTTTTTTATCTTCACTGGGCTATGGAAATTCTTGAATTACCTGATCAGGGTGCCCCCTTTGAGCTGCCCGATGCGCGACTTCGTCTTTTCAAAAATTTTTTTGATAAAAAGGAAGCTGCACACTATTATAACACTTTACTAACTCAAATTCCCTGGCAACAAGACCCCATTACTGTCTTTGGCAAAACTTACCCACAACCCCGACTTACGGCACTCCACGCAGTTAATGGTAACTCTTATTCCTACTCTGGCATTCTGATGCGGCCTCATAAAATGACTCCGGAACTAGTAGAAATAGCCAATCGTATTGCATCTCATAGCCCTGTAGAATTTACGACTGTACTGCTCAATTTGTATCGAAATGGGAGTGACAGTAATGGCTGGCATGCTGACAATGAAAAAGAACTGGGTAAAAATCCAGTCATTGCCTCTGTCAGTTTGGGGGCCTCTCGTTTTTTTCATTTAAAACACCGTACAATAAAAGAGCTACGCTTTAAAATAAAACTTGAATCAGGAAGCCTTCTTTTTATGGAAGGAGCCACCCAAGAAAAATGGTTACACCAACTCCCCAAAACTGCCAAACCAATCGCCCCGCGGATTAATTTAACTTTCCGAAAAATTATTTGAACTTTCTAAATAAATCAGGAACTTCACTAGCCAGGGCAGTGTGCAAATCCTTCTTCAAATTAAACCTTTACCTATTAACAGCATCTAATTAGTAATTAGTAATTTTGCGCTGAAAAAAAACACCTTGAGATTGAAAAGCTTTACTTTCCTAGTTAAATGCTGCCTCTTCTTTTATTCAATATTTATCTACGGACAATCTGAAAATAAAGAAGTTTTTGTCCCCTCTGTTTCAGGACCCATTACCATCGATGGTAATGGGATAGAGCCTCAATGGCAAAAAGCCTCTTGGCAATCAGATTTTTGGATGTGGCGACCTACAGACTCGCTTGCTGCTCAAAAGCAAACCCGCTTCAAAATTATTAGAGATGAAAATTATCTCTATTTGTTGGTAGAGTTAGAAACAAATGGGACCAATTTTACAACACCCAATTTAAAACGCGATTTCAGCACTTTTGGAGCTGATTATCTAACCCTCCTTTTTGACACCTTTAGCGATGCCACAAATGCTTTTTCATTTACTACAAATCCACTGGGATTAAAATCTGACGGTCTCATTTCGGGAGGAAATCAAGATTATAGAAACAGTAGAAATTTCGCCTGGGACACCAAATGGAATGTCGAAACAAAAATTGAGGAAACCCGTTATACCGCTGAATTTAAAATCCCCTTTAGCTCTCTCTTCTACGACAATAAGAATACTGCATGGCGTTTTAATATCTACAGAAGAAATACACAAGGAAATGAACACAGCATTTGGATTCGCACGCCCCAAAACCAACTTATTGGAAATCTTGCGTTTATGGGAAAAATGGTTTTTGAAAAACCTTTAAAAAAGGCAAGAAATCCTATTTCTATCATTCCTTATCTGAGTGGATTCCGTCAGCATGATTTTATACTAAATGAAAAAAATAGTGCTTCAGGATTTGGAGGTGATGCTAAAATCCCAATTGGAAATGCACTTAATCTGGACCTCACTTTTAATCCAGATTTTTCTCAGGTTGAAGCAGACGATCAAGTAGTTAACTTAACCCGCTTTGCCATCTCCTTACCTGAAAAAAGACAGTTTTTTACTCAAAATGATGACCTCTTTAAAGATTTTGGTGCCAATCGCGATGTGATTCCCTTTTTTTCCAGAAGGATTGGTGTTGCTGAAGATCTAGAAGGCAATACGATAGAAAATAAAATAATCGCTGGAGGAAGATTAAGCGGTAAATTAAATTCTAATTTGCGTATCGGATTTTTAAATATCCTTACCGAGGCTGATGAAAGAAATGAAATTCCATCAAACCTCAATACGATATTTACGTTACGGCAAAAAGTATTTGACCGATCCAATATTAGTTTCTTTTTTATTGATCGAAGAACAACAGATGATTATGAATTTATCAGTAAAGAAGAAAAAAAGAACAGTGTCACGGGACTAGAATACAATTTAGCCTCACCGGATAGTAAGTGGGTAGGAAGGGCTTTTCTACATAAATCATTTACTGAGGGGCTCACAGGGGATGACGTTATTGCAGGAATGAATCTAGAGCGCAATACATTAAGACATCGCGCTTCTTTGGAGCTCATTCATGGAGGAGCAGATTTTAGGTCTGATTTAGGGTTTTTTAGAAGAACGGGGTTTGTAAAATTAAGCCCGGCTTATACCTACAGACTCTATCCTAAAAACCCAAATGTGATCAATTACGATTTTAGCCAACGTAGCTTTTTAATTTTAAATCCCGTTTTAGATTATAAATTGACAGAACGCTGGCTCGTATCCACAGTGAGAAAGCGTTATTTAGACAATACCAGTTTGGAATTCCAATTTACCAATCGTTACGATTATCTATTTAGTGATTTTGATCCTACAAGAAGCGAGGCAGGGGAGCCACTTCCAGCAGATACATCTTACATTTTTTCAGAATATGGAATCTCCTATCGTTCAGATCAGCGCAAAGCATTTAATTTTGACTCAGAAGTAAAATATGGGAGTTTTTATAACGGAACAAAATTTACTATTGAAAATGAGTTCAACTGGAGAGCACAACCCATTTTTAATGCCAGTATGATTGTAAACTTCAATGCGATTCGATTACCAGACCCCTACCCTTCAAAAAATATTTGGTTGATCAGTCCAAAGCTTGATTTTACCTTTACCAAAACACTTTTTTGGACTTCTTTTATCCAATACAATTCACAGGGAGAAAATTTGGGTATAAACTCCAGACTCCAATGGCGTTTTGCGCCCCTATCTGATTTATTTATTGTCTATAACGATAATTATATCAGTACTGACAATTTTTCACCAAGATATCGTAGCTTTAACCTCAAATTGACTTACTGGTTAAATATTTAAAATGATGGCTACACGAACAACTTTACTTCTCCCACTCATTTTGGGACTATTACTTATGAGTTGTCAACCTTCGAAAACAAATTCAGAAGGTAAGCTCATGATTGTCAAAGGACAAATTGAGGGATTGAGAAAGGGGAAATTATATTTGCAAAAAATAGAGGATTCCCTGCTAGTTAGTGTAGATTCTACTTTAATTAATGGCATTTCGGAATTTGAATTTCGAACCCCCCTCGAAACTCCTGAAATTTTTTATCTCTACCTCGATAAAGAAGACGGTGACAGTCTCAATGATCGCATTTTATTTTTTGGAGAAAAAGGAACTATAGTGATTAATACCTTGCTCAAAACTTTTGAGAGCAGTGCCCAAGTATCGGGGTCTGAAAATCAAGAATTGCTGCAAGAGTATCTATCATTTAATCGAAAATTTAATGATCAAAATTTATATTTAATGAAAGGGTACTATGAGGCGCAAATGGAGCAAAATTCAAAACGCATCGATTCTTTTCAAACCAAAATGGATAATTTGGTAAAAAGGAGATACTTGTATACTATTAATTTTGCGGCTAAGCATACAGATAAAAATATTGCTCCTTATTTGGCACTTACCCAAGTATACGATGCAAATTTGGCTTTATTGGATTCTATAGCCGTAAAAATGACGCCTGAAGTGAGTGCTTCTAAATACGGTAAAGAATTTATTGACTTTATAGAAAAAAGAAGAGCCGAGGAAAATTAGAGCTTAGCGGATTTTGTCAATAATCCGTGAATTATTTTCTTTTTCGCTTCTTGAATGCCTTTGAATTGTTTTTTCAGATTTTCAGTCGTGCTCACAGCATTAATTTTTTGAATCAATTCGTCAAATCCCTGAATGGCTTCTTCAATTAGTTTTTCGCTTTTAGATAGATCGGCCTGAGGATTGGATAATTCCCAGAGATAAATATCTTCGATAATTGCACCAATATCATTATTGATGTCTTTTTTAAGTTGTTTTATGCTTGGCATCGTGGTAAATATGTTAAACTAATTTATTAATTTATTTAATATTTTTAATAAAAAATTAAACAAAAAATTCTTTTCTTCAAATTAACCCGAAAAGGTCACATAATTTCTTGGGGTCTCATAGAGTGTAATCTTTAACGCTAGGGCACTATCAAAATGAGGTTTAAGCCAATTATAGATTACCACTGCCATATTTTCGGCTGTAGGAATTAAATTTTCAAATTCTGCAACCTCTTCATTCAAATTTTTATGATCCATTTTATCTTCAACCTCTGCTTTTATTATCTCTTTTAAAATTTTCATATCCATAACATAACCCGTCTGAGGATCAATCTCCCCCGTTATATGTACAATTAATTCATAATTATGGCCATGGTAGTACGGATTGGCACATTTACCAAATACAGTCTTATTTTGATCCTCCGACCAATCTTTTCTATACAACCGATGCGCAGCATTAAAATGTGCTTTTCGACTTACGGTAACTTTCATTGGATTTGTTTGATATGGTTATAAAAACGGTCAAAAATAATCGTAAACCAAACAGTGTAGTTTTCTGGGTTTCTTATTAGGTCTTGCGCCAGCTCTTCTAAAGACATCCATTTCCAAGCCGCTACCTCCTCAGGATTTACTTCAGGCTCTGCGTCAAAATAGCCCACCATAACATGGTCGAGCTCATGCTCTGTAAGTCCATTATCAAAGGGGGCTTTATAGATAAAACTAAATAATTCTTGCAAGGGCACACTGAAGCCCATCTCTTCTCTGAGGCGTCTTTTACCAGCCTCAATATTGGTTTCATCGATACGCTGATGGCTGCAGCAAGTATTTGTCCAAAGACCTGGCGAATGGTATTTGTGCAAAGCGCGCTGTTGGAGCATTAATTCTCTTTTTTGATTGAGAATAAAAACTGAAAAAGCACGGTGCAAAACTGCTTTTTCATGGGCCTCCATCTTTGGCATTGTCCCCAAAGGAGTATCCGCAGTATCAACTAAAATTACTTTTTCCTCTTTCATGCTTCTCAAAATTACCCATATTTTTTTCAAAAACCTATTCTGAAATAGTTTCGGATCGGCTATTAATTAAATACTTTTGTGAAAATTTATCGCTATGGGATTTTTAGAGGAAATTAAACGCCGAAGAACATTTGGAATTATTTCTCACCCGGATGCTGGAAAAACCACTTTGACAGAAAAGCTGCTACTTTTTGGTGGAGCAATTCAAGAAGCCGGTGCCGTTAAGTCGAATAAAATTAAAAAAACGGCTACCAGTGATTTTATGGAAATAGAAAGACAAAGAGGAATCTCTGTAGCGACCTCTGTGCTTGCCTTTCATTACCAAGACAAAAAAATTAATATTCTAGATACGCCCGGGCATAAAGATTTTGCTGAAGACACCTTTCGAACCCTAACTGCTGTAGACAGTGTAATTGTGGTTATAGATGTTGCCAAAGGTGTCGAAGAACAAACAGAGAAGCTAGTAGAAGTTTGTCGGATGCGCAATATTCCTATGATGGTGTTTATTAATAAGCTCGATCGAGAAGGAAAAGATGCTTTTGACTTATTAGATGAAGTTGAGCAAAAACTGGGGCTAAAAGTAACGCCGCTGTCATTACCGATCGGGATGGGGTATACCTTTAAAGGGATCTATAATATTTGGGAAAATAATATTCAATTATTTGAGGGGGAAAAAAAACAAACCATTGGAAAGAAAATTCATTTTCAGTCTCTTGAGGACTCCAAACTGGAAGCAGCAATTGGCGCCCCTTCCTTACAGAATTTAAAAGAAGAATTAGAACTTATACAAGGTGTTTACCCAAAATTCAATAGAGAATCTTATTTAAAGGGGGCCCTTCAACCTGTTTTGTTTGGCTCTGCGCTTAATAATTTTGGAGTTGAGGAGCTTCTAAATTGCTTTGTAGAAATTGCCCCAGAACCGCTTCCAAAGGACGCTGAGGAGCGCCTTATAGAACCAAAGGAAGCAGACTTTAGTGGTTTTGTTTTTAAAATCCATGCAAATATGGACCCCAATCATCGGGATCGCCTAGCTTTTGTAAAAGTTGTCTCGGGTACTTTTAAAAGGAATAATCCCTATTTACATGTTCGTCTTAATAAAAAAATTAAGTTCGCTGCACCCAATACATTTTTTGCGGAGCGAAAAGAAATTGTTGACACCTCTTATCCTGGTGATATTGTAGGACTTCATGATACCGGTAATTTTAAAATTGGGGATACACTCACTGCAGGTGAAGTGTTACATTTCAAAGGTATTCCAAGTTTTTCGCCAGAGCATTTTCGCTATATCAATAATAACGACCCTTTAAAATCAAAACAACTGGCTAAAGGAATTGATCAGCTGATGGATGAAGGTGTGGCTCAATTATTTATTCTTAACCTTAACGGAAGAAAGGTGATAGGAACTGTTGGGGCGCTCCAATTTGAAGTTATTCAATACCGCTTACTCCACGAATATGGAGCTCAGTGTGGCTATGAAAATCTGAATGTATTCAAGGCCTGTTGGATAGAAGCAGAAGAAAAAAATGAGGACTTTAAAGAATTTAAGCGTATCAAACAAAAATTCTTGGCCCATGACAAGAGTGGAAAACTTGTATTTTTAGCAGATTCTGCTTTTTCTCTTCAAATGGCTCAAGAACAGTATCCCGACCTAAAGTTCCATTTTACTTCTGAATTTTAAAAAAAACCCTCAAAAATGAGGGTATTTTTTTAAGCTTCGCCAGTAGGTCCAAAATTTAATGGAATAGGCGGAGGTTCATTTGTTTCTATAGTCCCATGCGCATTTTCAAAACGGTTGATATTGTCTCCCAGTGCTTTTTGAAAGCGTTTGGCGTGCTCTGGTGTCAATATTACTCGAGACTTTACTCTTGCTTTGGGAGCCCCCGGCATGACGGTAACAAAGTCAACAATAAACTCAGAGGCGGAGTGGTTAATTATCGCCAAATTAGAGTATACCCCATCTGCTACACTTTCATCAAGCGCAATATTTAATTGCTTCTGCTTTGGGTCTTTGTTGTCACTCATGTCTAGAAACTAATTTCCTCTTCTTCTTGATCAATAAGAAGACTTTTATATTCTTCTTTAGAGCCTACAATAATATCATTGTAATCTCTAAGACCTGTACCTGCAGGTATCTTATGTCCAACAATTACATTCTCTTTTAATCCTTCAAGGAAATCTACTTTACCATTTACAGCTGCTTCATTTAATACTTTGGTGGTTTCTTGGAAAGAAGCCGCAGAAATAAATGATTTTGTTTGTAATGATGCACGGGTAATTCCTTGTAATTCAGGAGTAGCCGTAGCAGGTGCAGCATCTCTGGCAACAATTAAGGCTTTCCCCTCTCTTGTTAAAAGTGAATTTTCGTCACGTAATTGGCGAGAGGAAATAATTTGCCCTTGTTTTACGTTTTCAGAGTCTCCCGTTTCTTCAACGATTTTCATGCCATAAAGGTTGTCATTTTCTTTGATAAAGTCGTGACGGAAAACGAGTTGATTTTCTAGGAAAATAGAATCTCCTGGATCAAGGATTCGTACTTTACGCATCATCTGACGAACTACAACTTCAAAGTGTTTGTCATTTATTTTTACTCCTTGTAGACGGTAAACTTCTTGAATTTCGTTAACTAAATACTGCTGAACTGCTGAGGGTCCCTTAATTTTAAGAATATCAGCAGGGGTTATAGAACCATCTGATAAAGGCATTCCTGCTTTTACAAAGTCATTTTCTTGTACTAAAATCTGATTAGAAAGTTTGACTAAGTATTTTTTGATATCGCCGAATTTGGACTCGACAATAATCTCACGATTACCTCTTTTTATCTTACCAAATGACACTACACCATCAATTTCGGAAACTACTGCAGGATTTGAAGGATTACGGGCTTCAAAAAGCTCGGTAACTCTAGGTAAACCTCCTGTAATATCTCCTGATTTCGCTGATTTACGCGGAATCTTAACGAGTACTTTTCCTTCCTCTATTTGCTCGCCTTCATTTACAATTAGATGCGCACCAACAGGCAAGTTATAAGAACGTAAAATTGTTCCTTTTTTATCGGCTATTGAAAGGGTTGGAATTAATTTTTTATTTCTTGATTCAGAAATTACTTTTTCCTGGAATCCAGTTTGTTCATCAATTTCTACCTGATAAGTAAGTCCTTGCTCTATATTTTCGTAAACAATTTTACCTGTAAATTCAGAAACAATCACTCCATTAAATGGATCCCAAGTACAGATTACTGTATCCTTTTTAATCTTAGCTCCATTTTTGATATGGAGAGAAGATCCATAAGGGATATTATTTGTACTGAGTACACTTTTTGTATTACTATCAATAATTTTAATCTCTGAAGTTCTAGAAATTACAATCTCTGCATCCTGACCTTCGGCATCTTTACCTTTTACCGTTTTGAGATCTTCGATTTCAGCGGTACCGTCAAACTTAGCGACTAATTTATTCTCTTCAGAAATATTACCCGCTACACCCCCTACGTGGAATGTTCTTAATGTTAACTGTGTACCTGGCTCTCCAATAGATTGAGCGGCTATTACACCCACAGCTTCCCCTCGTTGGACCATTTTTCCTGTAGCAAGGTTTCTACCGTAGCATTTTGCACAAATACCCTGTTCAGCTGCACAGGTTAGCGGAGAACGAACTTCAACTGTTTCAATAGGAGTAGACTCTATTAAAGCAATATGAGCTTCTTTTATTTCTTCACCTGCTGATGCAATGATTTCATTTGATCGAGGATCAACTATATCATGAAGCACGACACGACCGAGTATTCGATCACCGAGTGTTTCAACAATCTCTTCATTTTTCTTCAGCGCAGTAACTTCTACACCTCTCAATGTCTGACAATCTTCTATATTCACAATAACATCTTGAGACACATCGTGCAGACGTCGAGTCAGGTATCCGGCATCTGCTGTTTTAAGCGCAGTATCTGCCAATCCTTTTCGGGCACCGTGTGTAGAAATAAAATACTCTAAAATAGATAGCCCTTCTTTAAAGTTAGATAGAATGGGATTTTCAATAATTTCTCCTCCACCTACATTCGATTTTTTAGGCTTAGCCATTAATCCACGCATACCTGTTAATTGGCGAATTTGCTCTTTGGATCCTCGTGCACCAGAATCTAACATCATATATACAGAGTTAAATCCTTGCTGATCTTCACTGATACGTTTCATCGCTAACTCAGTTAGCTTCGCATTGGTTGAAGTCCAAACATCAATGACTTGATTATAGCGCTCGTTATTGGTAATTAATCCCATATTGTAATTCCCCATTACGGCGTCTACCTGGGTATTAGCCTCCTCAATCATAGAAGTTTTTTCTGGAGGAATAATAATATCTCCTAAGCTGAAGGACAGCCCCCCTTTAAAGGCAAACCCATATCCCATCTCTTTAATATTATCTAAAAATTCGGCAGTTTCAGGAACGCTCGTTACTTTTAGAATATCTCCAATAATTTCGCGCAGGTTTTTCTTGGTCAATACGGTATTAAAAAATCCAGCTGCTTCAGGTACTACTTCATTAAAGAGTACACGTCCCACAGTGGTTTCAATAATTTGATTGACTAACTCTCCCTTCTCATTGAAGTCTTTCGTTCTAATTTTGATTATGGCATTTAGCGCCACACGGCCTTCATTCAAAGCGATATGTACTTCTTCAGTCGAATAAAAAGTCAGTCCCTCTCCTTTTACTTTTTGTTGAGGAGTAGATTTTCTGGCCTTGGTCATATAATACAGCCCCAAGACCATGTCTTGTGAAGGTACTGTTATTGGAGAACCATTAGCAGGGTTTAAGATAGAGTGAGACGCTAACATCAATAATTGCGCTTCTAAAATAGCCTCAGGACCCAGCGGTAGGTGGACAGCCATTTGATCACCATCAAAATCTGCATTAAATGCGGTACAGACAAGGGGGTGTAATTGGATGGCTTTACCTTCAATCAATTTAGGTTGAAAAGCTTGAATTCCAAGACGGTGAAGTGTGGGGGCCCTATTTAATAGTACAGGGTGGCCTTTTAATACATTTTCTAAAATGTCCCAAACAACCGGTTCTTTACGATCTATAATTTTCTTGGCTGATTTTACTGTCTTTACGATCCCTCTTTCGATTATTTTACGAATAATAAAGGGTTTATAAAGCTCTGCAGCCATTCCTTTAGGTAAGCCACATTCGTATAATTTTAATTCCGGTCCGACAACAATTACAGAACGTGCTGAATAATCTACACGTTTTCCTAGTAAGTTCTGACGGAAGCGTCCTTGTTTTCCTTTGAGTGAATCTGAAAGAGATTTTAAAGGACGGTTAGAATCTGTTTTCACAGCAGATGATTTGCGCGTATTGTCAAATAAAGAATCTACTGATTCTTGCAGCATTCGTTTTTCATTTCTCAAAATCACTTCTGGCGCTTTAATCTCTACTAAACGCTTTAGTCGATTATTTCGAATTATCACTCTACGGTATAGATCGTTTAAATCTGAAGTAGCAAAACGTCCTCCATCAAGAGGAACAAGCGGTCTTAATTCAGGTGGGATCACAGGGATCACCTTCATTATCATCCACTCAGGTAAATTTTCACCTCTTTCATTTGCTTCACGAAAAGCCTCAACTACTTGCAGACGCTTTAGGGCCTCTGTTTTTCTTTGCTTAGAGGTTTCATTATTCGCTTTATGTCTCAGTTCGTATGAAAGTGCTTCCAAATCGATACGAGAGAGTAATTCAATCAGACATTCCGCACCCATTTTAGCAATAAACTTGTCTGGATCATCGTCTTCTTTATATTGGTTTTCTGGTGGGAGTTGCTCCATCACATTGAGGTATTCCTCCTCAGTGAGGAAGTCCATCTGTTGTAAAGATTCTCCTTCTTCATTTTTTGCTGTACCCGGCTGAATGACTACATAACGTTCATAGTAGATAATCATGTCCAGTTTCTTTGAAGGTAAGCCAAGTAGATAACCAATTTTATTGGGTAAAGAACGGAAGTACCAAATATGAGCAACAGGCACTACTAGATTGATGTGACCAACACGGTCTCTACGTACTTTTTTCTCTGTTACTTCAACCCCACATCGATCACAGACAATTCCTTTATAGCGAATTCTCTTGTATTTCCCACAAGCACATTCGTAGTCTTTTACAGGACCAAAAATGCGTTCACAAAATAGACCGTCTCGTTCTGGTTTGTGCGTTCTATAGTTTATGGTTTCTGGTTTTAAAACCTCACCTCTAGAATTTCCAAGAATCACCTCAGGAGAGGCCAATCCAATAGAGATTTTATTAAACTTCTTTTGCGTTATGATTTCGTTATTTCTCGCCATGACTAAGTTGTCTTCTAATTTTTTATTTTATTCTTCCAATCTAATATCTAAACCTAATCCTTTTAATTCATGCATCAGTACATTAAAGGATTCTGGTAACCCAGGTTCAGGTAAAGTATCACCTTTCACTATGGCTTCATAGGTTTTGGCTCTACCAATCACGTCATCAGATTTGACGGTCAGAATTTCTTGAAGCGTACTAGAAGCCCCATAAGCCTCTAATGCCCATACTTCCATTTCTCCAAAACGTTGTCCTCCAAATTGCGCTTTTCCTCCCAGCGGTTGCTGTGTAATGAGCGAATAAGGTCCAATGGATCTTGAGTGCATTTTATCGTCAACCATATGTCCTAGTTTCAACATATAGATAACCCCAACAGTTG
Organism: Flavobacteriales bacterium; assembly: GCA_011525195.1. Lineage (GTDB taxonomy): Bacteria > Bacteroidota > Bacteroidia > Flavobacteriales > Flavobacteriaceae > MS024-2A. The sequence continues at coordinate 13,597 of WTIP01000095.1, forward strand.
CGGGTTGATCAAAACGCTCTCCAGTACCTCCGTCGTACAAATAAGTATGACCATAGATAGGTACATTTGCTTTTTCAGTAATTGCATTGATTTCATCAATAGAAGCCCCATCAAAAATTGGGGTCGCATATTTCTCACCCAAGTTCTTACCGGCCCAACCCAATACCGTTTCATAGATTTGTCCGATATTCATTCGAGAGGGTACTCCAAGTGGATTTAATACAATATCAACAGGCGTTCCATCTTCTAAGAAAGGCATTTCTTCTTCGCGAACTATACGCGCGACTATCCCTTTATTTCCGTGGCGACCTGCCATTTTATCTCCTACTTTGAGTTTTCGCTTTTTGGCGATGTATACTTTAGCTAGCTTTTTAATTCCAGCAGGTAATTCATCTCCTACACTAATCGTAAACTTCTCTCTCCTCAAAGCCCCTTGAAGGTCGTTTTCTTTGATTTTGTAATTGTGAATCAAATCAGCAATTAGGGCATTTGTTTCTTCAGCTGTTGTCCATTGACCCTTGGTTAAATGGGTATAGTCTTCAACTGCAGAAAGCATTTTCAAAGTATACTTCTTTCCTTTAGGAAGTACTTCTTCTCCCAAATCATTTTGTACCCCTTGACATGTTTTCCCATTAACAACGGTGAATAGTTTATCCACCAAAATAGATTTAAGGGCGTCAAATTTTTCGTCATAAGTATTTTCAAGTGCTTCAAGCTCTTGCTTGTCCTCATTTCTCTTGCGTTTGTCTTTTACAGAACGGGTAAAGAGTTTTTTATCAATTACTACTCCTTGAAGAGATGGTGGTGCTTTCAGTGAAGCATCTTTTACATCTCCTGCTTTATCTCCAAAAATGGCACGAAGCAGCTTCTCTTCTGGTGTGGGATCAGACTCTCCTTTGGGTGTAATTTTACCAATTAAAATATCCCCTGAATTTACTTCAGCACCTATGCGAATCATCCCATTCTCGTCTAAATCTTTTGTTGCTTCCTCACTGACATTTGGTATATCATTAGTCAATTCTTCAGTACCCAATTTGGTGTCGCGTACATCAAGAGAGTATTCGTCAATATGGATAGAAGTAAAAATGTCTTCACGAACCACTTTTTCAGAAATCACAATGGCATCCTCAAAATTATAGCCCTTCCATGGCATGAAGGCCACTTTCATATTTCTTCCTAAGGCCAATTCGCCAGCCTCAGTAGCATATCCTTGACATAAAACTTGTCCTTTAGCTACACGGTCTCCTTTTTTAACAATCGGCTTTAAGTTTATACAAGTTCCCTGGTTTGTTTTACGAAACTTAATAAGGTGGTAAGACTTTAAATTACCATCAAAACTGATTAGCTTATCTTTTTCTGAAAAATCATATCGAATATCGATACGGTTAGCATCAACATACTCGACAATACCGTCATTTTCAGCATTGATAAGAACCCTCGAATCTGAAGCCACTTGCTTCTCTAATCCGGTTCCTACGATTGGTGCTTCAGGCCTTAAGAGTGGTACCGCCTGACGCATCATATTAGATCCCATAAGGGCACGGTTCGCATCATCATGCTCCAAGAAGGGGATTAATGAAGCCGAAATAGAGGCAATCTGATTGGGTGCCACATCTGTATAATTTACCTGATCGGGTGTTACCAGTGGAAAGTCTGCTTGATCTCTTGCGATGACTTTATCAGCTGTGATTTTACCTGTTTTATCAAAGTCAATATTAGCTTGAGCAATCAATTGATTTTCTTCTTCCTCAGCACTCAGATAAACCGTTTCTTTTAAATTGATTACACCATTTTCTACTTTACGGTAAGGCGTTTCGATAAATCCGAGGTTATTTACTTTAGCATAAACGCCTAAAGAGGAAATTAATCCAATATTAGGTCCTTCTGGAGTCTCAATTGGACACAATCTTCCATAATGCGTATAGTGAACATCTCGAACCTCAAAACCTGCACGCTCTCTTGAAAGCCCTCCAGGTCCTAGCGCTGATAATCTTCTTTTATGCGTTATTTCAGCTAATGGATTCGTTTGGTCCATAAACTGAGAAAGTTGGTTAGTACCAAAGAAGCTGTTGATAACTGAAGATAAGGTCTTTGCATTGATCAAATCAATGGGTGTAAAGACTTCATTGTCACGCACATTCATTCGCTCTCTAATGGTTCTTGCCATACGCGCAAGTCCTACTCCGAATTGAGATGAGAGTTGCTCACCCACAGTTCGTACCCTTCGGTTTGATAAGTGGTCTATATCATCAATTTCCGCTTTGGAGTTAATTAGCTCAATAAGATATTTGATGATGGTAATGATATCTACTTTGGTAAGTACTTGCTTGCCCATTTCAACATCAAGACCTAATTTTTTATTCATTCTATAGCGTCCTACCTCGCCAAGATTATAGCGTTGGTCAGAGAAAAATAATTTGTCGATAATTCCCCTCGCCGTATCTTCATCTGGTGGTTCAGCATTACGCAACTGTCTGTAAATATGCTCTACGGCTTCTTTTTCAGTATTGGTAGGGTCTTTTTGAAGTGTATTATAGATAATGGCATAATCTGACATATGCGCATCAATCTTGTGAAGTAAAACGGTTTTTACACCTGCATCGAGAATTTCCTCTATATGTTCTTTTTCAATAACGGTATCCCGATCTATAATAATCTCATTACGCTCAATTGAAATTACTTCGCCTGTATCTTCATCTACAAAATCTTCATGCCAAGTTTTCAGAACACGCGCAGCGAGTTTTCTTCCTAAGATTTTTTTGAGTCCTGTTTTAGAGACTTTTACCTCTTCTGCTAAGTCAAAAATTTCCAGAATATCGCGGTCATGCTCAAATCCAATCGCTCTAAATAAAGTGGTTACAGGTAATTTTTTCTTACGGTCAATGTAGGCGTACATAACACTATTAATGTCTGTAGCAAATTCAATCCAAGAACCTTTAAAAGGGATCACACGAGCAGAATATAATTTAGTTCCATTGGCGTGAAAAGATTGACCAAAAAAGACACCTGGTGAGCGGTGTAGTTGGGAAACGACAATACGCTCAGCACCATTGATCACAAAAGTACCACTTGGGGTCATATAAGGGATAGTGCCTAAAAATACATCCTGAACGATCGTCTCAAAATCTTCATGTTCTGGATCTGTACAATAAAGTTTTAGCCTCGCTTTCAAAGGCACCGAATAGGTCAATCCGCGCTCTATACATTCTTGTATGGTATAGCGTGGTGGATCAACAAAATAATCTAAAAACTCAAGTACGAATTGATTTCGAGTATCAGATATTGGAAAATTTTCTTTAAACGTGTTGAAGAGGCCTTCGACATTTCGTTCATCAGATTTGGTTTCTAGTTGGAAAAAATCTTGGAAAGATTTAATCTGAATATCGAGAAAATCAGGGTAATTAGGAGAGGTTTTGGCTCCAGCGAAATTGATTCTTTGACTCTTTGAACTTGGCATCTAACTAATTTTTAATGGTCATAACTACAAAAAAGGGGCGATAAGGGGTATAAAAGGGTATAGGCCTTTGGAAAAATCCAAAAGCCTATGCCCCTATAGGTATGTGTTGAAACTACTTGAGCTCAACCTCGGCACCTGCTTCTTCTAGCGATTTTTGAAACGCTTCAGCTTCATCTTTAGCTACTCCTTCTTTTAAAGGACTTGGTGCATTGTCAACAAGTTCTTTGGCTTCTTTAAGCCCAAGACCTGTTAACTCTTTTACTAGTTTTACTACAGCGAGTTTAGAACCACCAGCTGCTTTAAGGATTACATCAAAGTCTGATTTTTCCTCAGCTGCTTCGCCTCCTCCTGCTGCAGGTCCCGCAACAGCTACTGCAGCTGCCGCTGCAGGCTCAATTCCGTACTCGTCTTTTAAAATATCAGCCAATTCACTGACTTCTTTTACAGTCAAATTGACTAATTGTTCTGCGAATTCTTTTAAATCTGCCATGTT
>WTIP01000095.1:17646-20319 GCA_011525195.1 Flavobacteriales bacterium
CTTTTACAGTCAAATTGACTAATTGTTCTGCGAATTCTTTTAAATCTGCCATGTTATTAATTTTACTTTTTGATTTATATATGATTTTGAGTGCGTACTTTTTTGGGTCAGGATTCGCGTTCTGAAAGTGTTTTAAGAATTCCAGAGAGTTTCCCACCTCCTGACTGAAGTGCGGAAATCACGTTTTTAGTCGGTGATTGTAACAATGTAATAATTTCACCCACTAATTCTTCTTTAGATTTGATGGCTGTTAAGGCATCAATCTGATCATCACCAATATAAATGGCTTGCTCAATAAAGGCACCTTTTAAAATAGGCTTATCAGATTTTTTTCTAAAGTTTTTAATCACCTTTGCAGGTGCGTTTCCTGTTTCAGAAAACATCAACGAAGTATTTCCTTTCAGAATCTCCGTGAGCTCACCAAAGTCCTGGTCGGAAGCTTCCATGGCTTTAGCGAGTAGCGTATTTTTAACCACTTGTAATTGGATATTTTCTTTAAAACAAGCACGACGTAAATCGCTTGTTTGTGTAGCATCCAATCCAGCAATATCAGCTAAATAGAGGTTTTTAGCCTCTGAAAGTGCTGCTTTTAGGTTTTCTATTGCTTCTTTTTTTTCTTGTTTCGTCATTTGAATAAATTTTGTGTGTTATCCCAGTTTGGTGTCAATTGAGATACTTGGACTCATTGTACTGGACATATAAACGCTCTTTACATAAGTCCCTTTTGTTGTTGAGGGCTTAAGCTTGAGAATTGTTTTAATCAATTCATCTGCGTTTTCATAAATTTTCTCTGGTGTAAAAGAGGCTTTTCCAATAGCAGCATGAACAATTCCTGTTTTATCTACTTTGAAATCTATTTTTCCTCCTTTAACATCAGAAACTGCCTTTTTAATATCCATCGTCACAGTACCTGTCTTCGGGTTGGGCATCAAGCCTCTAGGACCTAATACGCGGCCTAAAGGACCGAGTTTACCCATTACACTGGGCATAGTAACAATCACATCTACTTCAGTCCATCCGTCTTTGATTTTCTGAAGGTATTCATCAAGTCCTACATGGTCTGCACCTGCTTCTTTAGCCTCTGCTTCTTTATCTGGTGTGACTAATGCTAGAACACGAACTTCTTTTCCTGTACCGTGGGGGAGTGTTACCACACCACGAACCATCTGATTGGCTTTTTTAGGATCGACACCTAAACGTACTGCCAAATCAATACTTGCATCAAATTTGGTATTGGTAATTTCTTTTACCAATGCCGAAGCTTCTTTTAGGGTATAGAGGTTTTTAGGGTCTACCTTAGCCCGCGCTTCTTTTTGTTTTTTTGTTAATCTCGCCATTGCTTTAATTTAGTCTGTTAAAAAGGTGCTTGACCGGAAATTTTGAATCCCATTGAACGTGCCGTACCGGCTACCATTTTCATAGCAGCTTCTATGGTAAATGCATTTAAGTCAGGCATTTTATCCTCAGCGATGAGTTTTACCTGATCCCAAGTGACTGTTGCCACTTTTGTTCGGTTGGGTTCTCCAGAACCTTTTTTAGCTTTGGCTGCTTCCATCAGTTGAACGGCCGCTGGCGGTGTTTTGATGACAAATTCAAATGATTTGTCAACATATACAGTAATCGCTACAGGTAAAACTTTACCTGGTTTATCTTGAGTTCTTGCATTAAATTGTTTGCAAAACTCCATGATATTGACTCCTGCAGCACCCAGCGCGGGTCCAACCGGTGGCGACGGATTCGCTGCACCTCCCCGAACTTGTAGTTTTAAAACTTTACTTACTTCTTTTGCCATTATTTCAATTAATTTAGGAATGTAAGAGTGGAAGCATCATACATCCTGTTTATTGGTGTAACATTTATAATTTTTCAACTTGCATATAACTCAATTCTAATGGTGTCTTTCTTCCAAAGATTTTGACCATTACTTCAAGCTTACGCTTTTCTTCATTTACTTTTTCTATTGAACCTGTGAATCCATTAAAAGGCCCATCTATCACTTTGACACTCTCGCCTACATTAAAGGGGATTGCGACATGCTCGGCTGTTAAGGCCAATTCATCTACTTTCCCTAGCATACGGTTTACTTCAGCTTCTCTAAGCGGTACAGGGTCTCCCCCTTTTGTTTCTCCTAAAAAACCAATGACATTTGTGACCGATTTGATAATATGTGGAAGCTCACCTGTCAAATTTGCTTTGACCATAATGTATCCTGGAAAATACACGCGTTCTTTATTTATTTTTTTTCCATTTCGGATTTGAATGACTTTTTCTGTAGGCACCAATATATCTTCAACTAAATGGTCATAGCCAAAGCGGGTTACCTCAGACATTATATAGTCTTTAATTTTCGCTTCCTGCCCGCTTACTGCGCGCACAACATACCACTTTTTATCTTTTACAGTCGTAGCCATTTATTTATCCGATCAAATTAAAGTAAAACTGAATCACCCGTGACAAGACCGTATCGGCACCCCAAATAGCTAAAGAAAATAAAATCGAAAAAACCAAAACAATTACAACAAGTCTTTGTAATTCAGAACGCTCAGTCCAAGAGACATTGTTTTTTAGTTCTTCAAAAGAATCTTTTATATATGAAATCATGTTTTACTCTTCTTTTAGCACGGGTTGAGAGGCTCGAACTCCCGACACCTGGTTTTGGAGACCAGTGCTCTA
>WTIP01000041.1:0-1965 GCA_011525195.1 Flavobacteriales bacterium
CCCTAAATAAATATTATCTTCGCTGGGGAACACAAACCATCGGTAGTTGGAAGAAATCAGCTCACTAAATTTTATTATTGCGGCCTTTTGCGCTTTACTACTTGGCATCTCAAAGGCGGGAATTAAAGGTATTGCTTCACTTATCGTTACAGGTTTAGCATTGGTTTACGGCGCTAAAGAATCTACTGGGATCCTAATGCCCCTACTCTTAGTAGGGGATGTCTTTGCCATTATTTATTACAAAAGACATCTTCAAAAAAAGCATCTATTCAAACTACTCCCCTGGATGATTATAGGAGTCTTAATTGGGGTTGCTGGTGGAACTTATATTTCTGAGCGTGTCTTTAAATATGGTATGGCTTCTATTATTTTATTTAGTGTAGCACTCATGTATTATTGGGAAAATAAAAAAGATAAAACCGTGCCTTCCCACTGGACTTTTGGGGGTTCTATGGGGCTTTTAGCTGGATTTACAACAATGATAGGCAATCTAGCGGGTGCTTTTTCAAATATTTATTTTTTAGCATTGCGCTTACCTAAAAATAATTTTATCGGAACAGCCGCTTGGTTGTTTTTTCTCATCAATGCATTTAAAGTACCCTTTCATATTTGGAGCTGGGAAACGATTAATAAATCTTCTGTCATAATCAGTCTAAAACTCGTTCCCTTTGTTATTATCGGATTGGTTATGGGCGTATTTTTAGTTCAAAAAATTGAAAACGAACACTACCAAAAACTTATTCTTCTTTTTACGGCTATTGGTGGAATTGCCATTTTATTCAATTAATCCTTGACTTGGTTTACGACCTCGTGAATATTTGCTTGATTCGACTCAAAAATTGGCTGGGTTAAAAATGAAATTTCAGAATCAATAGAATGAGGTGGTGTTAGGGTTGGCAAAGGGGCAGCGCCTGACAAATGAAGTGCTTTAAATCCTGCCGTTTTAAACTTTAGGCAATTGGTTGCATTTACCCCACTTCCAGGCATAATTAGAATTTGATCACCGAATTGATGCTGCCATTCACATAAATTCTTAAATCCGTCTATCGCTTTTTCTGATTGTCCAGCAGTGAGTACACAGTCAAAACCTAAATCAATTAACTGTTGTAGCGCTTCAGTTGGATATTTCACGACATCAAAGGCCCGATGAAAAGTGAGATACATAGTCCCCGCCAATTGTTTCCAGCGCTCTAATAGTTTAAAGTGTACATGATAATCTTCCGTTAAAGCACCGAGTACTACTCCTATACAGCCAAGCTCTTTGAGATACGCTATATCACGCTCGATGACATTAATTTCTTCATCAGTATACATAAAATGTCCTCCCCTTGGTCGGACTAAACAATGAATATCAAGGAGGTTCAATTCTTGTGCCCTTTCCAATAAACCCTTTGATGGAGTCAGCCCCCCTAGCTCAAGAGCCGTACAGAGCTCAATACGATCCGCCCCTGCAAGGGCGGCATTTTTTATACTCTGAATAGAGGTACTACAAACTTCTACTAACATCTAATTTTTATTTAGAGATTAAACAAAACTAAAAAAGAAAGACATTTAATGGATTATTTTTTATTAATACAAAATTGTTCCTAAATTAGACAATATGAATCGAAAGACCTTCTTAACGCGGAGCACATTAGGGCTTTCCTCAGTTTTAATAGCACCCAAAGTCTTTTCAAAAAATAAAACCACTTTTATGCAGCAGGTTCCCAAATCTGAATCATTTGCGCTTGCAACATGGAATGTTCCTCAAGCGGTTACCTCAGCAGGGAGTGCTTTAGATCTGGGCGTCAATGCGCTAGAAGCTGCTGTTCAGGGAGTAGCTGTAGAAGAGGCCAATATTTTAAATACTACTGTTGGTAAGGGAGGTGCTCCTGATCGAGAAGGCGATGTTACTTTAGATGCCTGTGTGATGGATGCCAATGGAAATTGTGGTGCCGTACTCGCGGTAGAAAATATAACCCATGT
>WTIP01000041.1:2065-20319 GCA_011525195.1 Flavobacteriales bacterium
GTAGCTACTGGCTTGGGGGAAGAAGTGATCAAAACTGTAGGTAGTTTTCTCATTGTAGAATTGATGCGCCAAGGAAAACATCCTCAAGCAGCTTGTGAAGAGGCGATTCAGCGTATTGTTAGCAAACAAAAAAACAAACCTGATTTTCAGGTGGCTTATATCGCAGCAAATAAAAAAGGGCAAATAGGGGCCTACAGCATCCATAAAGGATTTTCCTTTACACTTTACAAAGAAAAAAACGCTAAAAATTATAATTCAAAATCAATTTATTAAACAAAAATCAGATGCAAATAATTGAAAATAAAAAACAATACGATGTAGTCATTGTGGGTTCTGGTGCTGGAGGGGGCATGGCAACTAAGATCCTTGCTGATCAAGGCCTTAAAGTCGCAGTTGTAGAAGCAGGTCCCTTTTTTGATCCGGCAAACCCTGACCAACAAACCCAACTTAAATGGCCCTATGAATCACCCAGAAGGGGAGCTGGAACTACACGTGCCTTTGGAGAGTTTGATATGGCCTATGGAGGATGGAATATTGAGGGTGAGCCTTATAATCAAATCGGAGAAACCCAATTTGATTGGTTTCGCTCAAGAATGTTGGGAGGCCGAACCAACCATTGGGGAAGAATTTCACTTCGCTTTGGACCTAGAGATTTTAAAGGAAAAGATCGAGATGGCTTAGGCGATAACTGGCCGATAGGTTATGAAGACCTTAAACCCTATTACGATAAAGTAGATAAACTCATTGGGGTTTTTGGAAGTAAAGAAAATATGTATAATGAACCCGATGGGTATTTTTTACCTGCGCCCAAACCCAGACTCCACGAACTATACTACAAAAAAGGAGCGGAAAAATCTGGAGTTAAGGTAATGCCTTCAAGATTGTCGATATTAACAAAACGCATCAATAACGAACGTGGAATCTGTTTTTATTGCAGCCAATGTAGTCGTTCTTGTTCTGTTTATGGAGATTTTTCAGCGGGATCTTGTTTGATTTTCCCAGCTCAAAAATCTGGCGGACAAGTAGACCTTTACGTCAATAGTATGGTCCGCGAAGTAGAAGTAAATGGAGAAGGAAAAGCCACCGGTGTTCTTTATATCAATAAAGAAGATCGTAAAGAATACCGAGTAACAGGAAAAGTGGTTGTACTTGCAGCCTCTGCTTGTAGTACGGCTCGAATATTATTAAATTCAAAAAGTGCACAACACCCAAACGGCTTAGGAAACAGCAGTGATCTGGTCGGTAAGTACCTTCATGACTCTACGGGTTCTGACCGTATGGCTTTTGTCCCTGAACTCATGAATCGCAAGCGCTACAATGAAGACGGTGTAGGGGGTATGCACCTTTATTCGCCCTGGTGGCTCGATAATAAAAATCTAGATTTTCCAAGAGGCTATCATATTGAAGTCTGGGGCGGATTAGGAATGCCGAGTTATGGTTCAGGCTTTAACCCTAACGATTTAAATAAATACCTCGGACTCAAAGTAGGAGGCTATGGAAATCAACTCAGAGAGGATGTAAAGAAATTCTATGGGTCAGTGATGGGAATGTCTGGACGTGGAGAATCCATTGCACGAAAAGAGAATTACTGCGAAATTGATCCTACTACGGTAGACGAATTCGGAATCCCCGTATTGCGGTTTAACTATTCATGGTCCGATTATGAAAGAAAACAAGCACGTCATATGCACAATACATTTGAAGAAATTATTGAAAATATGGGCGGTATCGTTTTAGGAGAAAAACCAGGAGCGGACCGCGATTATGGCTTGCTCAATCCAGGGCGTATTATACATGAAGTGGGGACAACCCGTATGGGGAGTGATCCAAAAAAATCTGTAGTTAATGAATTTGAGCAGCTTCACGATGTAAACAATGTATTTATTGTAGATGCGGGACCTTTTGTCTCACAAGCAGACAAAAATCCTACTTGGACTATACTCGCACTTTCGTGGAGAACCTCTGAATACATAATCCAAGAATTAAAAAAACAAAATATTTAGTCATGAATAGAAGAGACAGTATCCGATCATTATTTTTAGGAAGTATGGCAGGAGGCCTAGCCCTAGAGAGTTGCGTTACAGAACCCAAACAGGCACTAGAGCAAAAAATATGGGACTATCAGTACGGACGAACTCCACAAGAGAAAGCTTATGATGAAAAATTATTAAATCAGCAATTTTTTACTACTAGTGAGCTTGATAAAATTAGAAGATTAGGAAATCTAATTCTTCCACCAAATGAGGCTGGTTCTATTGAAGAAGCAGGAGTTCCAGAATTTATTGAATTTATGGCCAAAGATTTTCCTAGTATTCAGACACAGATGCGCGGAGGATTGATGTGGCTAGACAGCCACACCTATAAAACTTTTGGTAAAAATTTTATAGACTGTAGCGAAGACGAACAGCATCAAGTACTTGATCTTATTGCGTTTCCCGATCCAGAAGCCAAAGAACAAAAGCAAGAAGTCCGGTTTTTTTCACTCGTGAGAAATCTTGTTATGACGGGCTACTTTACTTCTGAGGCAGGGATTAAAGAATTAGGCTACCAAGGAAATCAACCCAATGTCTGGGATGGTGTCCCTGAAGAGGTGCTCAAGGACCATGGCATGTCCTATGACGAGTCTTGGATGCCCAAGTTTGTTGACCAATCCAAAAGAAATGATATGGCAGCCTGGGATGAGGAGGGTAACCTGATTTCCTAGTAAAAAGGATAAAAAGCTGATATTACCTTCTTTTAAAAACACCTTTTTAGCAATGGAAAACTATATCTTGTCTCTCGACGCAGGCACTACAAGTTCAAGAGCCATAATTTTTGATCATAAAGGACAAACCAAGGGTCTCGCTCAGTATGAGTTTACCCAATATTTCCCAAAAGAAAGCTGGGTTGAACACGATGGAGTAGAAATTTGGGAAACCCAACTCAAAGCGATAAAGGAAGCCCTCACTAATGCTCAAATAAAACCCGAGCAGATACAAGCCATGGGGATTACAAATCAAAGAGAAACAACTTTGATTTGGGATCGGAATACAGGAAAACCAGTCCATAAAGCCATCGTGTGGCAAGATCGAAGAACCGCTCATATCTGTGAAGAACTAAAGCGGGAAGGGAAAGAAAAACAATTTTATGAGAAAACAGGCTTACTGCTTGATGCCTATTTTTCTGGCACAAAAATTAAATGGATTCTAGATCAAGATCCTAAATTAAGAACTGCCGCAGAAAATGGATCTCTCGCTTTTGGAACAGTTGACAGTTGGCTCATTTGGAATTTATCGCAAGGAAAAGTTCATGTTACTGATGTGACAAATGCCAGCAGAACATTGCTTTTTAATATTCATACGCTTCAGTGGGATGATGAATTATTAAATACCTTAGATATTCCAAAAGCACTCTTACCAGAAGTGGTTTCTTGTTCTGAAAAAGTAGGGGTGAGTGATCCTTCACTTTTTGGACACCCCATACCTATCGCTGGGATTGCGGGAGATCAGCAGGCTGCCCTTTTTGGGCAAATGTGCACCACCGCAGGTGATGTAAAAAATACCTATGGCACAGGCTGCTTTTGTATAATGAATACGGGAGCGAGCCCTGTAAAATCAAAAAATAAAATGCTGACTACTATAGGCTACCAGATCAATGGAACGGTAAGCTATGCCCTAGAGGGAAGTGTATTTATAGCAGGAGCCGTTGTCCAATGGCTTCGTGACCAGCTAGGAATCATAAGTGATTCAAGTGAAATAGAGGCACTTGCCCAAACAGTAGAGGACAATGGAGGCGTTACATTTATCCCTGCTTTGGCAGGTTTAGGGGCACCCTATTGGGATGCCCAAGCTACAGGTTCTATTTTAGGTATTACGAGAGGAACAAAAAAAGGGCACATTGCAAGAGCCGCTCTTGAAGCGATTGCACTTCGCGTTATGGAAATTGTCACAGAAATGCAAAAAGATGCCTATACACAGTTTGCGTCTCTAAAAGTAGATGGCGGGGCAAGTACCAATAATTTGCTCATGCAAATCCAAGCCGATGTTTTAAAAACAGAAGTAATTCGACCACAAACTACTGAAACTACTGCTTTAGGAGCCGCCTTTTTTGCGGGTCTGGCAACAGGGTATTGGGACTCTGTAGACAGTTTAAAAACCATTTGGGCTTTTGATCAGAAATTTGTGCCTCAACCTAGTTCACAAACAGAAAAAACAATCGCGCTCTGGAAAAACCGCATCGGTAAATTAAGTTCATTTAACTAAATATGAATCGGGAGCAAAACCTTAAAAAACTCTATCAAGAGTGGGATGTTGTTATTATAGGTGGAGGCGCATCAGGTCTAGGTATTGCTGTTGATGCAGCAAATAGAGGTTATAAAACCCTATTAGTAGAAAAAAATGACTTTGCCAAAGGAACTTCCTCAAGGAGTACAAAATTAGTACATGGGGGTGTTCGCTATTTACAAAATGGGGACATCTCACTGGTAATCGAAGCACTTCGAGAACGTGGCATCATGAGAAAAAATGCTCCCCATCTTGTGCGTGATTTAAGTTTTGTAATCCCTTCCTATGATTGGTGGAGTAGCCCTTTTTACGGTATTGGATTAAAAGTTTATGACATGATGGCGGGTAAGCTTGGGTTGGGGCCATCTACTATATTAAATCGTGAGGAAACTTTAGCCTACCTCCCAAATGTGAATCAAGACGGTTTGCGGGGCGGGGTTATTTATCACGACGGACAGTTTGATGACGCTCGTATGGCAATTAGTTTGGCACTTACTGCAGAAGAGCAAAATGCGGTACTGTTAAACTATATGGAAGTAACTGACCTTGAGAAAACTCAAGGAATGCTTTCCGGACTTAAAGTCAAAGATTTGATCAACCACACTGAAGTTTCAATAAAAGCAAAAGTCATCGTTAATGCTACGGGTGTCTTTTCGGACTCCATTATCCGTATGGATCAACCCGAAACTAAGCGAATGATTCGTCCTTCCCAGGGGGTTCATTTGGTTGTAGAACAATCATTTCTTCAGGATAAAAACGCCATTATGGTGCCACATACCACTGATGGGCGGGTATTATTTGCTGTACCTTGGAATGGCCATGTAGTGCTTGGAACCACTGATACTCCTGTAAACCAAACACTAGAGGAGCCTGAGGCTTTAGATGAAGAAATCGATTTCATACTCGAAAATGCGAGCGCTTATATGACTAAAAAGCCCTGTAGGAAAGATGTGAAAAGTATTTTTGTTGGGCTCCGTCCACTTGCGGCGAATGAAGGGAATAGTCAATCTACAAAAGAGGTCTCTCGACATCATAAAATAAGGGTAAGCACAAGTGGACTGGTCAGTGTATTGGGAGGTAAATGGACCACATACAGAAAAATAGCTGAAGATGCGGTCAATACGATTCAAATGGTGGGTGGATTTCCTGAACGTAAATGTACAACTGAGATGCTGGCTGTTTTTGGAACAGACTTTCAAGCTGATTTTTCAGACCCCTACCATATATATGGCACAGAGGCTCCTAAAATTAAAGCCTTAAACACTACTACCGCTGAACACTCTCTTTCTGATCTTTTTTTTATTTCAGAAAATCAAGTAATCTGGGGGGTTCGAGAGGAAATGGCACTCACCCTTGAAGACGTCTTGGCAAGAAGAACCCGTTGTTTATTTTTAAATGCCTATGAAACTGAAAAAATTGCCCCTTATGTAGCGGAAATTATGAAAAAAGAGCTCAATAAAGATGAAAAATGGGTAGCAACCCAACTAGAGGAATTTAAATTACTTTTAAAAAAATATCAATTATGATTTTATCACCCTTTATAGCAGAATTTATCGGAACAGCACTACTACTCTTGCTCGGGGCAGGAATTGTAGCGAATGTAAATTTAAAACAAACAATAGCCCATGGCCAAACGCCTTGGGTATTAATTACGAGTGCCTGGGGTTTTGCCGTTTTTGTTGCGGTTTTTGTTAGTGCTCAATCCAGTGGTGCTCATCTTAACCCAGCTGTAACAGTAGGCTTAGCTATTGCTGGAAAATTTTCATGGTCATTGGTTCCTACTTATTTTTTAGCACAGCTATTGGGGGCAATGCTAGGCAGTTGGATTACCTATATTGTTTATATCGATCACTTCAGAGCCACAGATGACGAAGCCGCCGTTAAAAGCACTTTTTGCACAGGACCTGCTATTCGTAACTTTAAAAACAACTTTTTTAGTGAGGCTGTAGGTACTTTTATGTTGGTTTTTGGCGCCCTTTTTATTGCAAGTCCCAATATAACAATTGAGGGAAGTGAAGTAAGTAATTTTGGTTTGGGTGCTTTAGATGCTTTACCTGTAGGTATATTGGTTTGGGTTATTGGTATGAGTTTAGGAGGAACAACGGGCTACGCAATTAATCCGGCACGAGATTTTGGTCCCCGATTGGTTTATCAATTACTTCCCAGAAAAAACAAAAACGCAGATTGGGCATACAGCTGGATCCCCATACTCGGTCCCTTTACAGGTGCTGCCGCCGCGGGATTACTTTACAGTATACTTTAATTTATTTCGCCACATTAACGGCCCTAGTTTCTCTAATTACGGTGACTTTGACTTGCCCAGGATAGGTCATGTCGGTTTGAATTTTTTGGGATATTTCAAATGACAGTCGTGAAGCTTGATCGTCATTAACTTTTTCACTTTCCACAAATACCCTTAATTCCCTACCCGCCTGGATGGCATAAGCCTTATTGACACCATTAAAGTCATAAGCTACCTTTTCTAAATCCTTAAGCCGCTGAACATAGCTGTCTAAAACTTGTCTTCTCGCACCCGGGCGGGCACCAGAGATGGCATCACAAACCTGTATTATCGGTGAAAGTAAAGAGGTCATTTCTATTTCATCATGATGCGCACCAATTGCATTACAGACGTCTTGTTTTTCACCATAGCGCTCAGCCCATTCCATTCCCAATAAGGCATGCGGTTTTTCAGATTCTTCCTCAGGGACCTTCCCTATGTCATGAAGTAATCCAGCACGCTTAGCCAGCTTAGCATTTAACCCCAATTCAGAAGCCATGACTCCACATAATTTAGCAACCTCTCGCGAATGTTGCAGTAAATTTTGCCCATAGGAAGAACGGTATTTCATTCGACCTACCACTTTGACTAATTCAGGATGCAAACCGTGAATACCCAATTCTATAATTGTCCTTTTACCGACCTCGATAATTTCATTTTCTATTTGTCTCCTTGTCTTTTGCACTACTTCTTCTATCCGTGCCGGATGAATTCTCCCATCTGTAACTAATTTATGAAGAGAAAGTCTTGCAATTTCTCGACGTACAGGGTCAAAACAAGAAAGAATAATCGCCTCTGGGGTATCATCAACAATAATTTCAACACCTGTTTCGGCTTCAAGAACTCTAATATTTCGTCCTTCTCGACCTATAATTCTCCCTTTAATATCATCAGATTCAAGATTAAATATGGAAACACAGTTGTCAATTGCTTCTTCGGTACCAATTCTTTGTATAGTATTAATAATTAGTTTTTTGGCTTCTTGCTGAGCCGCAAGTTTGGCTTCTTCAACCTGCTGCTGAATATAACTCATGGACTCTGCCTTGGCTTTATCTTTTAAAGAATCAATTAATTGTGATTTAGCTTCTTCGGCAGAAAGTGCAGAGATTGCTTCTAACTTTTTGATTTGAATTTCAAGTTTTTGCTCAAGCGCTTCTTCTTTTTTACTTAATTTTTCATGTTTTGACTCTATAAATTCAAGCTCTTTATTGAGCTTTTTCTTGAGCTCTAAGTTGGCATTTAGGTCTTTTTGAAGTAGTGACTCTTTTTGCTTTGCCCTTTTCTCTAGCTCACTGATATGCTGTTCCTTTTTATGAACTTCGCGTTGGTGGTTTGATTTTAATTCTAAAAAATGCTCTTTGGCTTGAAGTTTTTTTTCATTTTTAAGTGCCTCTGCCTCAATTTTTGCCTGCTGTAATAGTTCTTTAGCGGCCCTTTGCGCTTCTTCTATTAAGGATTTAGCTTTCCCTCTTTTAGCCAATAAACCTATTAAAAGACCGACTACAAGTCCACCTATTCCGATGAGTAAGAGTATTAGATTTGGTCCCATATCAATTCATATTAAAAAACCTGTATTAGCGGGTTCTTGTATAAACTCCTAAAAATCAAGTTTGAGGCTACACCCCTGCTCAAGGATCTGCTTATTGGCAGCTTGCTTTTACAAAAGAAACTCACCTCTCTGAATTAAAAGCTCGTTGAGTTTATCAAAAAATACTAATACAGGCAGTGTGTATTATTGTCAATTTAACTTAATATGCAGCTTTATGGATTTCTATCAAATCAATTAATTCTTGGACTTTTTCTTCCTCTACAGAAGAGCCCGTTTGTTCTTGATTTTTCTGTTTCTCCAGTTGTGCTGCGTACTGAAGGGAACACATGGCAAGTACATCTTGTTTGTCTCTTACGGCATAGTTTTTTTCTAGCTGATGAATGGTCGCTTCTATTTTCTTAGCTGAAGCACGAAGCGATGCTTCCTGCTCGGGGCTAATAGTCAGCGGATAAACCCGATTAGCTATTGTCAATTTTATTTTTAATAAATCACTCATGCTAATTCATTTCTGTAATTTGAGCAATACAATAATCAACTTCTTTTATCAAACTATTTATTTTAGACTTGGTCTGTGTGTTTCCTTCGTTACTGCCTAATAAGTTATTCGCTATTGTAAGCGACTGATTTTCCTCTTTTAAGAGCTGAAGCGATGACTTCAATTCTTTTTTTTCATTTTCCAAAAGCGTATTTTGCTCTCGAAGGGTCTTCAAATCAAGATGATTTTCCTTCAATTTATTGAGCAACTCTATGATTTTGGCCTCTAAAATAACAAGGCTAGAGGTTTTGTGGTTCATACTTCAATTCAGCGTCTAACTTATTCTTACAAATCTATTGAATCTTTTTGTATTGAATTGAAATGAATTGGGAGTTTGAAAAATTTTAACAGTATATGAACTTTTGGGTTTTTAATTAGAAAAAAAATAGATTGATTTATATATTGCGAACTATGCGGCAATTTTTTCAGAAACAAAGGTTTCTATTTTTATTCTTTTTGTCAATCCACCCATTTTTTCATTTTTCACAAATGTCTCCTAATTGGACACCTCCTATAGATATCCAAATTTTGCTCTCAGGTACTTTCGGTGAATTTAGAAGCAATCATTTTCATGCGGGCTTGGATATTAAAACCCAAGGTAGAGAGGGATTAGCTGTAAAAAGTATCCAAGGGGGCTGGATCAATAGAATTCGTGTAAGTACAAGTGGATATGGGAAAGCGATTTATATTCAGCATTTTGATAGTACTACTTCTGTTTATGCACATCTGAAAAAATTCGCCCCAAAAATAGAGGCTTTTATAAAAGAAAAGCAATATCAAAAAGAAAGCTATACCATTCAACTTTTTCCAAAGTCAGAAGAATTAAAAATTGAACAAGGAGAGCTGATTGGTTATTCAGGAAATACTGGGAGTTCCTATGGTCCTCATTTGCATTTTGAAGTTCGAAAAACATCCAATCAAAACCCAATTAATCCAATGTCTTATCCTTTGGAGATCAAAGACACTCAGCGTCCACAAATTCAAAATTTTTATCTCTATGACGGATTACATCCCGATAGTAAAAGAAAAGAATTTCCTCTGATCAAGAAAAATGACAGTGTTTATACTACTGCGGGTATTCATCAAGAAGGAAAAATAAATGTAGGCTTACGACTTTTTGATCGTCAGGATTTATCCTATAATAAAAATGGAATATACAAAGGGATCGTAAGATTAAACGGCGTTCTGCAGTTTGAATTCAAGATGGATCAACTGTCATTTAATGACTCTAATTACATCAATCTATTAATTGATTACGAGGAATACGCTCAAAAGAGAAGAAGAATTCAACGTTTTGCCCTACATCCCGAACTACAAGTCAGTTTTTTAGATTCTACTGGAAGTTCAGGAGAGATGGAATTGGAAGAGGGAAAGTCTTGCCAAATTCTTGTTGAAATAAGTGATTACAACGGAAATAATAGTTATATAGAAGCCTATATCACAGGTACAGAAGCCACCCAAACCGCACCTGACAATAAAGACTGGATCGATCCTTCATTGGATTATTTGTTTGATTATGAGGATAAGTCAGTGTATTTCCCTCCCCAAAGCTTTTATAATCCCTTGCCTCTAACTGTTGAAGATAAGGGCAATCGACTCGTTGTAGACAAGAATCGCTACCCAATTCGTAAGCCCTTTGAAATCAGATTTAAAATTTTAGAAGGGGATTCACTTCAACAAAAACAGTCTTTTATTGCGCTTTTGAACGATAAGGACAAACCTGTATTTTTTAGTAATCAACAGAAAAATGGATCTTGGATTGGAAAATCAAAGACATTGGGCACATTTACCCTTAGTAGAGACAGTATTGCACCCCAAATAAAACCGCTAAATTTTAAACAAGGGCAGTGGCTAAGTACATACAAATACCTCAGGATTCAGCTAAAAGACGATTTTTCAGGGATCAAATCCTACCGGGGAGAAATCAATGGAAAATGGATTTTACTAGAATACGAACCCAAGAAAAATTTACTTATTTACAATTTTGAAGACCTTAAATTTGAGAGTGGCCTTCACCAATTAATCATTGAGGCGGAAGATCAGGTAGGCAATCAAGCGCAACTTAAAGTTGACTTTTACCGAAAAAATACTGACTAGCACAAAATCAATTCCTGAGCAGAAACTAAAAACCTTTAAGTACACTGATTAGCTGATCTACTTCTTGCGGTGTATTAAAGACCGAAAAAGAGAAGCGCAATGAAGGCCAGTCTTCTGTATTATTTGATGCTAAGTGATTTAAAACATGGGACCCGCTTTGACTCCCAGATTGACATGCACTCCCTTTAGAACAAGCGATTCCATTAAGATCCAAATGAAAATCGAGCATAGCTGCTTTCTCTTTAGGAATAGGTAATGCCATATTCACTAGCGTATAAGTGCTTTGATTGACAATATTACTCAGTCCATTAAATCGTGCATTGGGAAAAATAGAGGTAACCTGATTTATAAAGTATTCTTTGAGCGCTGCAATTTGTTTTTTTTCCGTTTCTATATTTTTATAGGCTAATTCAAGTGCTTTGTGCATCCCCACAATATTGTGAACAGACTCAGTCCCCGCTCTTAGCCCCCGTTCTTGGGAACCCCCATGGATAAAAGCTTGCAGACCCGAATCTTTTTGTATATAAGAAAAACCAATTCCTTTAGGACCGTGAAATTTGTGGGCCGACGCTGATAAAAAATCTACGGGCAAGGCCGACAAGTCGTAAGAAAAATGACCAATGCCCTGTACTGCATCGGTATGAAAGAGCGCCTTATAACGGTGGCAAAGTGCACCCACCTGTTCGAGGTCCAACAGATTTCCGATTTCATTATTTACGTGCATTAAAGAAACCAATGTCTGATTCTGATTTTGCTGTAAGAGCGCTTCTAAATCCTCCAAATCGACCGTTCCTTTTTCATCTATCTGAAGATAGGATGCCGTAATGCCAAACTGCTTTTCTAAAGCTTCAATAGCATGTAAAACAGCGTGATGCTCAATAGGAGAAGTGATAATCTGTTTGATCCCTAAATCTTTGACAGCAGAGTAGAGAATCATATTATCGGATTCTGTACCTCCAGAAGTGAAAATAATCTCCTGATCTGACGCATTGAGCTGAGCTGCAATTCCTTTTCTAGCAGTTTCTATATAGGTTTTTGCCGTTCTTCCATAGCCATGGGTAGAAGAGGGATTTCCAAAACATGCTTCCATCACTTCAGAAACAGCGGATATCACTTCTTTCCTAAGGGGGGTGGTGGCGGCATTATCAAAATAAATATTCATCGTTCAGTAGACTCTTTTAGGGCTCAAAAGTTTGTAGGGTGGATTTGATAATTTCAATACAACAATTTAGTTCACTTTCTGTGATAACTAAGGGTGGTGCAAATCGGATAATATTGCCATGGGTAGGTTTAGCCAATAAGCCATTCTCCATTAGCTTTAAGCAAATCTTCCAAGCAGTATCACTTTCCTCATGATCATTGATCACAATTGCATTGAGTAATCCGCTACCCCGAACTTTCTGCACTACTTTACTATTTTTAATATAATCATTCAGTGCAGTACGAAATAATTTACCTAAGCGCCTAGCATTTTGAGTGAGCTGCTCATCGCGAATGACCTCGAGTGCTTCCATAGCTATAATACAGGCCATAGGATTTCCACCAAAAGTACTTCCGTGCTGTCCAGGTTGAATTACGTCCATCACTTCATTACGGGTTAAGACTGCCGAAACGGGATAGGTTCCGCCACTCAATGCTTTTCCTAAAATAAGGAGATCTGGTTCTGTATAGGTTGCAGACTGCTTTTCACAATGTCCTTCACAGGTGCAGGATCCACAGACTGCAAGTAAGGATCCCGTTCTTCCTATGCCCGTTTGAATTTCATCGGCAATTAAGAGTACATTATAGGATTCGCACAAAGCTTTGGCATTGCGAATAAAATCTTCATCAGGAGTATAAACACCTGCTTCTCCTTGAATGGGTTCTACTAAAAATCCCGCAATATTGGGGTGAGTTTCTAATACAGCCTCTAAGGCTTCAATATCATTATAGGGAATGGTGATAAAACCTGTGGCATGAGGTCCAAAATACTGTTTGGATCCAGGATCACTCGAGAAAGAAATAATCGTTGACGTACGGCCGTGAAAATTTTGTGCACATACTATGATTTCGGCTTTATTTTCTTCTATACCCTTAACTGTATACCCCCACTTTCGTGTAATTTTAATAGCGGCTTCAACAGCTTCAGCACCTGTATTAGAGGGGAGTAAGCGGTCAAAACCAAAATAGTCAGTCATATAATTCATATAAACCCCTAGTTTGTTATTGTGAAAAGCCCTCGAGGTAAGAGTAAGTGTCTGTGCTTGCTGCTGGAGTATATTAATAATTCGGGGGTGGCAATGCCCTTGATTAACAGCAGAATAAGCAGATAAGAAATCAAAATATTTTTTCCTCTCTACATCCCAAAGATAGACTCCTTCACCGCGCTCTAAAACAACGGGTATAGGATGATAATCATGCGCCCCCTTTTCACGTTCTAAGTCTATATATTCTTGTGCGGCGGTTAGTATTTCCATGAGGTATTGTTTAATAGCAGAAAAAAGCTGGTGACTGACCCTTCAAAAGTAAGAAATCTGCGATTTAAAATCTGTTTGAAATAGTGATTTATTTTCTCAAGCCAACTACATTTGCAGCATGGCTAGAAAAAGGATAGATAAAGTAGTACATAAGCTCGAAATTAGAGATATTAATACCAAGGGAATGGGTGTTGCAAAATCTGACGAAGGGCAGATTTACTTTATTAAAAATTCAATCCCAGGCGATATTGTAGATGTTCGGGTCTTAAAAAAAAAGAGAGGATATTTTGAAGCAGAACCCATAAAATGGATTCAATCCTCAAAAGATCGAAGAACCCCTCAATGTGAGCATTTTGGCGTATGTGGTGGATGTAAATGGCAGCACTTGGCCTATGAAACACAACTGCATTATAAAGAAAAAGGAGTACTGCAAAATTTAAAATCTATTGGCAAAGTAATTCCTGAAACCATACTCCCGATAAAGGGCGTGGATCATCCTTATTTCTACCGCAATAAAATGGAATTTTCATTTTCCAATAACCGATGGTTAACGACAGAGGAAATTAAAGAAAGTGGGGAGGTAGAACGAAATGGACTTGGCTTTCACAAACCACAAATGTGGGATAAAATTGTAGATATTTCAAAATGCCACCTTCAAGCTGATCCCTCAAATGAGATTCGAAATGAAATTAAAGCATTTGCACTGAAACATCAAATGGCATTTTTTAATGCCCGTACACAAGAAGGATTTCTTCGCAGCTTGATGATTAAGAATACCCTGGGTGGGGAAATCATGGTACTTCTCCAATTTTTTGAAGATAGACCCAAGGAAATCACCCTCCTGCTCAATTTCATCAAAGATCGGTTCCCGGCGGTAAATGCCTTACTGTACTGCATCAACCAAAAAAGCAATGACACACTCTATGATCAAGAAATTCAGTGCTTCCATGGCTCTGAATTTATCACAGAAAATATCGGAGAATTAAGCTTTCAAATTACAGCAAAATCTTTTTTTCAAACCAATCCAGAGCAGGCCAAAGTACTCTATCAAATTGCAGTCGAATTTGCTGCACTCAAAGCAGATGAAATTGTATATGATTTGTATACGGGAACAGGAACCATAGCGCTATTTCTTGCAAAGTCTTGTCAAAAAATTATCGGCATTGAAGCAGTCCCAGAAGCCATAGATGCCGCAAAAGAAAATGCACTTCGCAATAAGATTGAAAATGCTTTCTTTGAAGTGGGTGATATGAAAAAATATTTTAATAATGATTTTATCCAGCAATACGGCAAAGCGGATGTTGTAATTACTGATCCCCCACGTGAAGGCATGCATAAAGATGTGGTACAACAGCTTTTAAAACTCGCCCCCAAACGCATTGTTTACATTAGCTGTAACAGTGCTACACAAGCCCGCGATCTCGAACTTTTAAGTTCGCAGTATCAACTCGTTAAATCTCAAGCAGTAGATATGTTTCCGCAAACACATCATGTAGAAAATATTGTACTTTTACAGCTGAAGCGCTAATGAGATCAATTAATTTTAATTTAACTTTTCTTCTACTGAGTCTCCTTTTTTTTCTGCATTGCGAAAAAGATGACATCTGTATTACTTCTATTCAAGAATCCCCTGATCTGGTCATACTCCTTCTCAATGAATCAGAGGGAACCCGCCAAACTCCCCCTGGTTTTACAATTCGACCCATTGGTACTGAAAAACAATTAATCCAACGCACGGGAGATTCCCTCCCTTTACCACTAAAATTGAGTGAATCCAATACCCAATTTGAATTTATCACCAATGCAGGAAGTCCAGATGAAAATATTGACACACTTCAAATCAATTACCAACGAATAGACCAATTTATTAATGGAGCCTGTGGCTACCGAGCTAATTTTATCCTGGATAAAGCAGCACCCATATTTCTATTAAATGCTGGAAATAATTGGATTAAAGGCGCTGTAATTTTAAAAGATACGATTTCAGATGAGACAACTGCACATTTGGGGATTTTGTATTAGTATTTTTTTAATACAATGGGATTTAAGTGCGCAAAACACTGTGTCTCCTACGCTTGCTAATGCTACGATAGACAGCTTGGAAGTAAAGCCAAAATCCCCTATGAGTTTGCGCTTTGGAGCCGATTTATTCCGATTGGTTCGGTCACAGTATGAGGATGACTATAGTGGTTTTGAAGTGGTTGCTGATTTTAGAATCAGTCCTAATTTTTATCTCGCAACCGAATTTGGAAATGAAGTACTTACCAAACAATCCGAACAAGTCAATTTTACCACTGAAGGGAGCTATTATAAAATTGGTTTCGATCTAAATATGTTTGAAAATTGGCAAGGGATGGACAACCAAGTAATTTTAGGCCTTCGCTTGGCTTCAAGTAGCCATAGTCAATTTCTAAATGCCTATACCCTCCTCGATCGAACCCCTTTTTGGCAAAATCCTGAAGATCAAATCACCTCTGGTTTTGCTACTGGAGCCCGTTCTGATTTGAATGCATTATGGTTTGAAGTAATAGCAGGCTTTAAAGTAGAATTAATCTCCAATATTTATCTCGGTTTGAGTTTGAGACTCAATCGATTATTAAACGATACAGTACCTGAAAATTTTGACAATATTCACATCCCTGGCTTTAATAAAAAAACAGAAGACAATAATTTTAGTGCAGGATTTAATTATAGTCTAAGCTACCGTATTCCATTTAGGGCTCAAAAAAATTAATCCTTATTGAGCTTATGAATGCGTTTCGTCCCCTTATATATAGGGTAATACATAAAGCGGGTTTCGAGCTTTCCATTAAATAATTTAATTTTTCTGCTGGGTCTCAAACCCACATACTTTAGTGCTTCTAGATTGGAACTGATTAACCAAGCTTGGGTATTCGAAAAACTCTGTTTAAACGCGTCACCAATACCTTGGTAGAGGGCATTGATATCTCCTTCAAGCCGCGTACCATAGGGAGGATTTAGAATGAGATGAAGGGGCGCCTCGCTTTCTTTTTCAATTTGGAAAAAATCTTTTTTCTCCAAATGGATAAATTCAGTAAGATTTGCATTTTCAATATTAATTTTTGCTTTTTCTATAGCAGAGGGCGCTTTATCAGAACCACTTATTTTTATTGACGGATTTACAATTTTTTTTAATTGGCTTTCTTCTATTTTTTCATAGAGATCGGCATCCCAATCTGTCCATTTTTCAAAAGCAAATTCTTTTCTATTAATATTCGCTGGAATATTTGAAGCCATCATAGCGGCCTCGATCAATAAGGTACCACTCCCACACATGGGGTCTAAAAAATCGACTTCTCCCTTCCAGCCCGAGAGCTGTATTAAACCCGCAGCAAGCACTTCATTCAAAGGTGCAATATTGGTTGTTGTTCGATATCCCCTCCGGTGTAGAGAGGCTCCTGAGCTGTCTAGTGACAGTGTGCAAAAATCCTCTTGAATATGAAGATTTATTCTAAGGTCAGGGCGATTTAAATCGACATTAGGTCGCTCCTGAAAACGATTACGAAATTGATCTACCAATCCGTCTTTGGCCTTTTGTGAAGCGTATTGAGAATGCTTAAAAACCGTTCCATGAACGACACTATCAATAACAAATGAGGAATCTACATCTAAATAATCATCCCATGGGAAATCGTAGAATAGTTGATAGAGCGCTTCTTCATCCTGTACACGAGCTGTATGAATGGGTTTAAGTATTTTTAAAGCAGTTCGCAAACACAAATTGGCCTTATAAAGAAACCCCAAATCTCCTACAAAAGAAACCATTCTATTTCCCGCTTTTACCTCTTGTGCACCCAGGGTACGAAGTTCTTGAGCTAAAATTGCTTCAAAACCATAAAAGGTCTTGGCAATCATTTTAAAATTTTCTTCCATCTGCGCTATAATGCATCAAAAATACTTTAATTTTAATAACGAATCTGAGTTTCGATCTTTTCTTATCTCTTCAATGTATTTTCTTAATTATTTTCTCCCTTTATTTGGCGCCCTTTTGGGGATGGGAGCTGCTTTTATTGTAAAGCCCAAATCCCCAAGAGGACTTAAATTAATTCTTTCTTTTAGTGGTGCCTTTTTATTAGGAATTACGATTTTCCACCTCTTACCTTCAGTATTTACTGCTCAAAATAATAAGGTGGGAATTGGAATCGTTATTGGATTGATTCTTCAAATATTTTTAGAATTTCTCTCCCAAGGTGCAGAACACGGACATACCCACCATTTTACTACTTCTAAACTGCCTTGGGTATTGGTGCTTAGCCTATATATCCATGCCTTTATTGAAGGACTCCCCCTAGGCGATCAAAATACCTTAGCATGGGGACTTTTTATTCATAAAATTCCTATAGGAATGGTCTTGTTTTTAATGATTTGGAGATTGCGGGTTTCTTTATTTTCCAAAATAACAACTCTCTTGGTATTTGCGCTTATGAGTCCAGCTGGCAGTTTTGTATTTTCAATTTTTAACTCACTTGAAAATTATAAACCAATTATTACAGCTGTAGTTGTAGGAATGCTTTTACATATTGCAACTACTATCTTGTTTGAAAGTAACCAAGGTCATGCCTTTAACCTCAGAAAATTTGCCATTATTGTAATTGGGTTTGGGCTTTCTTATCTTCTCTAAACTCCGATAATTACATTTAAATAGGTGGTTTATACTGTTATTATACCAGTAAATACTTTCAAAGTCTCTTTTTAAATCTTTTTTTTCAATTTTAAAGTAGAAAGTAAAGTAAAAAAGCAGTGCTAACTATTTTAAAATCTAAGCGAATTAAAGGTCCTTCCTAGAGGCGGATTAGGTTATTTCTTCTAGTTGAAAATACCCCTCTTGCACCCCTCTTCAAACCGTGCATCAACACCAAAAACCTTCTAACAGCCTCTTTACTTTATAAGATGCAAACTTAACCTCAATGTAAATTTGTTTTTTATTTGTTTTTTAAAAGACCCAATCACAGGTCTTTTTTTGTCAGTAAACTTCAGTTTTATCAAAATCCTTTAGCAAAAAAAAGACCCCTACATTACTGTAGAGGTCTTGAAGAAGGCGGCGACATACTCT
>WTIP01000028.1 GCA_011525195.1 Flavobacteriales bacterium
GAAGGTATAGTGGTGTCAATTGTAAAATCGATTGTATCAGTTCCAGAATAACTGTTTCCTGCTAAATCTGTTCCAATAATACTTGCTGTGTATATGCCTGAATTTGGTATAGAATTATTTCTATCAACATCCCAAGTATAAGTGTAAGAATTTGTTCCTGAAATTCTTATCATCGATTCACTATTTATAATATTACCAATTGTAATTTTAGGTGAATCATTCATTTGTTCACTAAACACAGCAGTAATTAATACTGAATCGGAGGCAGCTAAGAAATTATCATCATCATTGTCGCTTAAGATTAATGTGGGGGAAGTTGAATCAACTGTAATCGTTATACTTTGTGTTCCTGCTTGATATATATTTCCTACGATATCTGTTGCCGAAACTGTAATACTATAATTCCCATCAGGAACAGAACTTGTAGGCGTCCATTCATAGGACCATGTAGTACTGTCAGTTGAAGAAATTAACTGAATTGTAATTTCAGGGTTTGTTGAAATATTTAGTAAAGGATAGGATTGAACTATTTCAGAAAAGGTTACAGAAATTATAACTGCATCTGAAGGTTTTATTATTTGATCGCTATCATTTAAGGTGAATGTTGAGATTGTTGGATTAGTCAAATCAGCTGTGAAGGTTATGCTTTCTGTACCAGAATATTGATTACCCGCTACATCAGATGCACTGATAGTAACAAAATAATCACCATCAGATAAAGTTCCAGAAGATGTATCCCATAAGAAGGTATATGAGTTAGTGCCTGATATTTTAGTCATTAAAACATCTGTTACTATGCCTGTTATTGAAATAGTTGGTGTATCAGACATTGCTTCTGAAAAACCTGCTGTTATTGTAACTACCTGAGAGCTAGAAACTAAATTATCACTATCATTATCAGATAATACAACCGAAGGTACTGTGGTGTCTAAAGTAAAGGTGATGCTATCTGTTCCTGCAACATAGATGTTCCCGGCAATATCAACTCCTGAAACCGTAGCTGTGTAAATCCCATCTGAAAGGGTTCCTGAAGAAGTATCCCAAGCATATGTGTAAGAATTAGTTCCTGAAATTTTTGACATGGCCACATTTGTTACAACACCAGTAATTGAAATTTTAGGAGAAGAAGACATAGCCTCGGAGAATGCCGCGGTAATTGTAACAGTGTCAGTTAATGCTAATAAGTTATCATCATCTGTATCACTTAGAGTTGCGGAAGGTTGGGTATCATCTATTGTAAAAGTTAAACTTTGAGTTCCAGCCTGGTACGATTTTCCAACAACGTTGGTTCCACTAACAGTAGCAAAATAGGTTCCTGAGCTGAGTGTTCCTGAGGAAGTATCCCAAACAAATGTATATGAATTTGTACCTGATATTTGAATCATATTCACATTTGTTACAACACCAGTAATTGAAATTGTTGGTGTAGGTGTCATATTATCTGAAAAAGCAGCTGTAATCTCTACTTGTTGTGAAATTGATAAAATATTATCTTGATCATTGTCATTTAAAATAACCGTGGGATTTGAAGTGTCGATTATAAAAGTTAAACTTTGAGTTCCAGCAATGTATTGTTTTCCATTAAGGTCTGAACCACTCACTGTAGCTGTATAGGTTCCATCTGAGAGAGTTCCTGAAGATGTATCCCAAGTATATGTGTAAGAATTTGTACCTGAGATTTGAGTTAATGCTACATTGGTTATCACATTAGAAATTGATATAGTGGGAGTATCAGTCATCTGCTTTGAGAATACTGCCGTAATGGTAACCACATCAGATGTAGATATGAAATTATCAGAGTCACTAGATGTTAACTCAACTGTAGGTGCATCAGTGTATTCAATTGTAAAACTCTTAGTAGAAGTATATGTATTTCCATCTTTTGAAGAACTAGCTACAACCCATAATGTTTCTGTTGCAGTTCTTGCCTCTGTTGCATTTATAATTAAATTTTTTCCATCTATAGTTGCATTATAATTACTGCTTGTCCCACTTACTGTGAAACTAACTTCAAGCTCACTAAATTGAATTGCTTTTAACTCTATTGTCTTAGAAGAAGTCCCATCTAAGACAATATCATAACTAGAATTATAAAAATAAGGCTCATCCCATTTACCAGCAGAATTTCCATCTACTGGTAAGATTGGTTTGCTAAGAAACGGTCCCCAATCTGAATTTTTACTAAACTCATTTTTAAACATAGCAAAATAAACAGCAGGTGTAGGGTCAAATCCATATGAACCTACCTGGTCACTAGCTTTTTGTGAATATGTCCATCCATACATATCAAAGAATGGGCGAAAATCTAATTCTGAGGCCCAAGAGAGAGAAATTAGCCACCAATCTGATGTTTCAGCTGTACCAAAGGTTAAGTTATCAGTAATTGCTTTCACCTCATCTTTTGTATAGGATGAAAAACCTATATTATTTTTTTTTGCGGCAAAATTCGTATCGTTATACAAAGCATGGGTTTTTTCTCCCCACCATCCTCTAGTATTATTTAAGAGTATGTGTATTCTAGGGACCAAATGCCACCCATTTAAATCTTTTAAGCTTGAATCTCTTCCACTTACAGTTGATAAGTTTCCATATTTTTGAGCTATAGCAAGTGCTTGCATAAGTATTATATAGTCATCTGCTAGGTCTACATAATAACTGCTGTACACAGTATTAGCATCACTACCAAAATTTTCATTTATTTTTTTGAAAACGTTTTCCCAATTAAAACCAGACTGGCTCTGTACCTCTAATCCTAATTCATTTTCTAAGTTAAATCTACTTTGAGAATAATAAGAATAATAATTTGTTTGAGAGTGTACGACAGCATCTCTGGGAAAAAATTTAAATTCTAAGCTATGGCCAAGTTCATGAATATCTCCATGTCCAAGAGGGTTGAATTCCCAAAGTGCATCCCAAGGATTTCCAGAACAACCATACCCACAAGTGGGAAGATCAGCGTTCATATGCCACTGTTCATTATGAATCCTTTGATCTAAACCTTTTTCTGAGGCCCAAGTATTAATTGCGTCAACATTAAAATCTATATTTTCATATTCCTCGGTGATAGGAGTTTTATCTCCTGCTAAAACAAAAGGAAATGTTTTCATTGTTTTAAATGTAATATCATCTAATCTTTCAGGATCACTAGAATCCAGCGTAGTGTCACTAGAAAGCTGATAATTAGCATTTGTAACCATTTTGAGTAAATAATTTTCTTGATGCCATTGAAGTGTTTTTATCATCCTTGGAAGTAAAGAGTGAATTTCCATTCCATTTTTAGAAACAAACTCAGCCCAATCATATTCATAAGCTTTTAGTTGTTCTACAAAAGTTGCACTATCAGAGCTATTTCTCCAATGAGGATGTAATCCAATATTTTGAAATGTAAATTCTACATCATTGTTTCCAGTTTGAGTATTACTCGAATAATCAGAATTTAGAGAATTTACATGTTCAAATTCAATTTGAACAGGTCCACCATATACAGAGGTAAATTCTATAGTCTCTCCTGGCTCGATTTCAATCCGTTGTGATCTTAGATATTTTGGTCTGGCATATGCATTTCTAAAAAGATCATATGTGGTTGAATTTCTTATCGTATTTACAAACACAAAGGTTTTCTCATCAGAATATGAATCATTTCTGGTGACAGTAAATGTTTGACCAGGTAGTGCATAGACTCCTGCTGATTTAAAAGAAGATGATGGTCCTGGTGATAAAGCTCTTGGTCTTGATGTTAAGCTCACTGTTTTACTTGTCGGTGTTATATGAGAAAAGTCAGATCTACTAAAGGTTCCTAAATCATTTTGTTGTGGAGCATAGTCTCTGTAGTTATAAACTAAACGGTCAGCTAAATAAGCACTTATGAAATTTGTTTTTTTGGTGTCATCATTAGAAGTTGCATCAAGGGGGTAGACAATATTTTGCCTTATATGGTCCCCAATTAAAATTAGAACTTTCTCTAATCTGTTCTGATTAAAAGATGACTCAAAAGTTTTGTTTTTGTTTTTATCTAAATCATTGGTAAATTTTCTAAAATACTCACCTGCATCTTCTACTTTATCCCAATTAACAACATTTGCTACATCTAGTCTAAATTTTTGCTCTGCTTTTACACCGTCTGATCCTCCTGCATCATCGCCTTCTAAAATGTTATTACTAAAATCAAGATTCCAAGCTTTAGAATTTAAACCATCAAGAACAAATTTAACACCATCGTATTGTTCCAATGTCATTGTTGTGGAAACATTTAAAGATTCTAATGCATTATTTGTTGTTATATACATCGCTTCATTGAGTAATTGGTCTAATGAAGCATAGTAATATTTACCTGTTGAAAGCGCTTTATCTACTGGATCCATATCGAACACTTCTATAGTAAGGCTTTTAGTTAAGGTATTGTTTTTTGAATCAGTTATTGATAGGGTTACAGAATGTGTTCCTGTTGTTAAATTATTTGTATTAACTAAAAGGTCATATGTTGAACTTTGAGAATTTGTAATAACATTAAATTCCGAATCATCTAATTGAAAAGATAATATATCATTTTGATAATCTACGATATCTAAGCTCGCTATAACTGAATTTATAGTTGATGAAACTACAGCTGAAAATTTTGACCTATTGTCTTTGTATACGGGTGTTTCTGGTAATGATCCATAAAATGTAACTTCCTCTAACTTTAGCCCATTGTATTTAAAGGAGATTACTTTTGATGAAAAATCACCTTTATCAAAATACACACTATGTGAAATACTTGAAACACTTGATGTAATATACTTTGGGTTTTCAAAAGTTGCAGCTTCTGTTGGTTTTGAATCGAAACCATAAATTAAGGGAGACAAACCGGTTAGCGGGGAGTTATAATACCCCTGTTTTGCTTTGAAATCAATTCTTTGAATTGTAGCTTCTTCTGGAAAAACAAAATTTATAACATCACCTTGAATAAGAGTTGAACTTACACCATCTGTGTAAATGCTTTTATCAAAATCTTCCGTAAAGCCAGATGCAGCAACATATTCCGTTATATTGATATCACTAAAGTTCTCTACAATATTTACTTTTATTGGTTTTACAGTTACATTATTACCCCCACTTTCTGTTACTTTCAACGTACTTGAATAGGTGCCCGGAGATAATGGTTTTTTTGATTTGATCGTAAGATCTAGTTTAGAATGAGCAGAAACTCCTAATGTTGTTATTGAAACCGAATTGGATAAAATTTCAAAATCATCATTTGTTCCGTCAGATTGAGACGAAATAAATTCATAAGTTAGGGTATCACTCTGCAGATCAGTAAATGAGGCAATTAATATTTCTGTATTTGCATCTATCGATTGACCTTCATAGTAAATTTTATTTTTATCAGATATTAAGTTAGTTACTTCGACATATGAAGTTTCAGAGGCATCCCCAATTATTTTTAGCTCTTTTATTTTATTGTTATTATAATTTGCAGATCCTGGAGTTTTTTCAATATGAATGTATTTTGTTGATTTAGGTGTATCTAAAAAATAATACCCTAGTTTTTCATAGGGAATTGTTAAATCAGCTGAAATTGAAGAATAATCTGATATAGGATTTTCAGAAAAATAGACATCTAAAGTTCCTCCATCATGAGTCCAATCAATATAAATTCCATGGATTGAGGGCTTAAAAGGAAAAGCTATGTCGAGTTTTCTAAACAATATATTTGTATTTGTGTCTTCATCATACATTTTGCTAGCCGGTTCAT
Source organism: Flavobacteriales bacterium (assembly GCA_011525195.1). Taxonomy (GTDB): domain Bacteria; phylum Bacteroidota; class Bacteroidia; order Flavobacteriales; family Flavobacteriaceae; genus MS024-2A. Next base: position 5,735 of record WTIP01000028.1, read on the forward strand.
TTTGATCTGTTCCTTCAATACCATATTCTCCAAATCCTTCAAACTGTTTTGCTATATATATCTCAATTGTTTTTGAAGAAGTGTTTCCTTTAGAATCGGAAAAGGTTATTTGATTTTCAAATTTCTTAACACCATTAAAATCAATTAAAGAACGGAGTTCAATAGTTTTTTTACTTCCATTATCCGCGGAGGAAACTTCAACTAATTCAAAATCAGGAGATCCATTTGATAGTGTTGTGCTTAGATTATATGTTATTTGATCATTTTGTAAATCGGTCAATTCTAATGAAGCTAGAGTAAGAGATTGAGTTAAAGCTGTATCAAAAATTAGATTACCTTGACCAATATTTTGGTTACTAATTTTGTCAATTACTGACAAAACAGGAGTTTCATCAACCGCTCCTAAAATTTTTAACTCTTTAATTTTATTGTTTTGATATGAAGCAGAACCAGGGGTTTTTTCTATATGGATGTATTTAGCGGATTTAGGAGAGTTTAAATAATAATATCCTGCCTGTTCATAAGGTATGACAAGATCAGGAGTGACAGAAGTAAAATCTGAAATATTATTATCATAAAAATAAACATCTAAGGTGCCTCCATCGTGCGTCCAATCGATATATATACCGTGAACTTCAAATGAAAAAGAAAATGACCCTGTTAGCTTACTGAAATAAAGGTTAGTATTTTCATTATTATCATACATATTACTAGCCGGATAATCAAAATAATAATCCCTTGTAATATTATATGTTGGGAATTCTTGAAGTTCTGTGAAATTTAAAATCGTGATAGTTTTACTCGTAGTATCTCCATTAGCTGTTGCTGTTATTTTAATTTCATTTTTTCCAACTGGCGGAGTTTGAGATATAATTAAAGCTGTATTTGATGCATTTAAAGAATAATAATCAGATTCAGTAGTTATATTAGATATTTCATCTCCATTAGGATCTGAAATTTCAATTGTTGAAATAACAGTATTAACTCCATCATTGGGTGAGTGAACCAAGGTTTCATTAATTTTAATGTTAGGTGGTGAAGGTGGTGGGATAGATAATAGCTCTATTTCTTTTACCCATGTACGTCCTTGAGGAAATTTAATTAGGATATACTTAGTTTCTATGTCATTTAACTCAAAAGTTAAATCTGAATTTGTAATTGCTTGATAACTGTACGAGACTAAAGAAGATAAATTATTAGGATCAATTGGTGTGGTTGAGAGATAAAGTTCTGCATCATCCATTAAATATAAACTATTTAAAAACCGAACCGTCAAAGTTTTTAAATCACTAACTGGAATTTCAAAAGCGATTTCTCCAGTATAATTATACGTTCCGTTATCGTTGTCTGTTAAATTGTTTGAATTGTTTGATGTAAACTCAATAATATCATCTTCGGTGTAGCTTTGAGAATAAACACCAATGAGGCCTGTTAAATGATATAGAATAAATAAAAAGAAATACTTATTCAAATTTTTAAATTTAAATTCAGCTTGAAAAATATTAAAATTTTAAAAAATAAAGTAATAATAAAACTCTTTGAAGTAGATATGAAGTATTTATTAGTAGTATTTTTTTGTTTTTTGAAACATCTGTTTTAATTTATATCAAACTGATTTCATAAAATCGAATTCAAGTAACTTACTAGAGATTCTGTTTTATTTAGATTAATTTTTTTTTAATCTTATAGTATCAATTTGTATTCTTCTTCACTGCTAATTGAGCCCTCGAATAAATTTAAAACGGGCAATTAATTCTGCCAATTTTTGAGGTTCTTGCTGTGCTAAATTATTTTGCTGTGAAGGATCTTTTTCAAGATTATACAATTGGTAATCCGATTCATTTCCTAATTCGATATTGACATTTGGGCCCACTTTGGGACCCTTATAGGGAGGTATGAGTACCCAATTTTCACTTTTTAGGGCGGTTCTGGTTGTGGCTTCAATTACCAACTCCTTTCTCCCCATCCCTTTATTTTGAAAGAAAACTTCAGCTAAATCTTCTCCATCCCGAGAGCGCTGTTTGGAGCCAACCAATTTCGAAATCGAATTGAACAAATCTATTTGTGAGACCAACTGATCTGAAATTTGAGGCTGAATCTTGCCTTTCCAATAGGTTATAAAAGGAATACGCGTACCGGCTTCAAAAAGACTGTATTTTCCTCCTCTTAAGTTTCCCCAAGGAGTATGAGTCCCCAATTTTTCGACTGCATCATCATAATAACCATCATTTAAAACAGGGCCATTGTCACTCGATAAGATGATAATTGTATTGGTTAATAAATTTTTTGCCTCTAGATAAGCATACAATTGTCCGATACACCAATCGGCCTCCAGGATGACGTCACCTCTAGGGCCCATTCCTGAAGTTCCTTTAAAACGCGGATGGGGGATTCTAGGCACATGAGGTTGCTGTAAGGTATACATTAGAAAAAAAGGCCCTGATTGATTTTGATCAATATAATTTTGGGCTTGGTTTAAAAAAGTATCCGCCATGTCAATATCACTCCATTTGGCGCTTTCTCCCCCTTTCATATAGCCAATTCGAGATACACCGTTCACAATAGAACCATTGTGTCCGTGGTGCCATTTCATTGATAATAATTCGGGGTTGTCTTTTCCTGTAGGCTGCCCTTCAAAGTTTTTTTCAAAACTGACCTCAATAGGATCAGCTGGATCATAATTAACGATAGAACCATTTTTGATATAAACAGTTGGGACACGATCTTGCGTATCGGGCATGATAAAGCTATAATCAAATCCCACCTCATTTGGCCCTGGTCGTAATTCTTTATTGTAGTCTATTTCAGAATCTCCAAGACCCAAATGCCACTTCCCCACAATACCAGTATGATAACCTTTTTCTTTCAGCATTTTAGGTAAAGTCATCTCTGTCGTATTAATTATTAAATTAGCTCCCGTTAAAATTTTTGCTCGCTTATTCCTCCAAGGGTAGATCCCTGTAAGCAGGGCGTATCTGCTCGGACTACAGGTAGCAGAGCTGGAGTAGCCTCGGGTAAAGCGTGTTCCCCCTTTGGCAAGTCTGTCAATATTAGGTGTTTTTAATTGTCCCAGACCATAAGCACTGACATCGCCATATCCTAAATCATCAGCATAGATAATTATGATATTTGGGGGCTGCTTCTCATTTTTTGATTCACAAGAAAATAAAATAAAGACCACTAAAGAAAGAAAACAGAGACGCATACGATTATATTTAAAACTTCATCTCTTAAAGATAAGTGATTCTATGCAATTCTAAATCTATGAAGATATGCCATAAAAAAAGTCCCTAGCAAAGGCGCTAGGGACCTATGTGAACAATAAACCAATTTGAAGAATTAGTAAATCGAAATAGCCCCTTGATTTTTGACTTTTTAACCTTGGCTACATAGCATGAATAGAACGGCATAAAATCACTGGCTAGGGCTTAAAAAACTCTTCCTCTGTTATTAGAAAGTAATTCCCTTCTTTAGAAGCGTCAAAGTAAAAGTTAAAGGTGTGTTTTTCCCCATAGTTGATTACGGTTCGGTCTAAGTCTTCATAAAAAAAAGCTTTAGATTTAAATTGAACATACAAACGGGTAATGGGTAAATCTTCAAAAACATACTCTTCATTATTTCTAATATAAACATGTCTGAGGTATTTTTTATTTTGATCTCTGATTGACACAATAATATCATGATCTACTTCATTAATCAATAAAAGTGACGCATTAGAAACTTCGTTAAAGACCTCGGGAGGGAATCTGTCTTTGAATGTTTTATCTCCTGTTTGTCCTCTCTGTGCAGAAACAATAGAAGCTGCAATAAGGAATATAATAAGTGAGATTTTTTTCATGGGAGTACTGTATTATTTAAGAATTGAAAGCAATATAAAGTTAAATAATTCAGAGGAATGTATAAGCTTTTCGTGAAAAAATAATCAATAGTAGTGCGGCCACAATAAATATAAAGAAAGCCAGATTAAGACTAAAAATATGGGCAATATAGCCCACAAAGGGAGGGGCCAAAAGAACCCCGACAGTGGCATAGGTGCCTACAATAGAAATGGCGACTCCAGGGGCATACTTTTTAGAATAGCCGGCTAGATTAAAGGACATAGGGAAAATTGAAGCTACACCCAGACCACTAATAAAAAAACCAAACAGTGCTGGATAAAAGGTAGGGGTGAGAATTAAAATAGAGATTCCTACTATTACAGTACTTGCACTCGCCATAAAAAGTCTTTTCATTCCTATTTTTTGAATCAATAGATCTGTAAAAAAGCGAGCCATGGTCATTGCTATCATAAAAGACAAATAGCTGAGGGTAAATAGCTCGGCCTGCACGACCTCCTTAAAATAAACACTACTCCAGTCATAAATACCGCCCTCACAGACAGCGGCACAAAAAACGACAAGACCTGTATAAAAAATAAATTTATCTGGCTTGCCCAAAATCAGCTTATTCCCCGCTGCTTCTAGATCATTAGTTAGTAAATAAGGGGCAGCGAATAGGCAACAAAGTAGTCCTAAACTCACAACACTTAATAAGTGTAGTGACATAGGAACCTCATAATAAATCATGAGTGTAGCAAATAAGATTCCACAAAGACCCCCAAAGCTCCAAATCCCATGAAAACTTCCATTAATAGTCTTACCATAGCGCTTTTGTAGCTGTATCGCTTGAGTATTGATGGATATATTAATCGCTCGTAAGCCAAAAGCAAAAAAACAAACTGTCACTGACAAAAGGGCTAAATTCGGAGCAAAACCAATCCCCAATAATCCGATTAGAAAAATTAAAAAACCCGAAAGCAGTAGGTAACGACTTTCGTATTTGGCAATAAACCAGGCCGATAGTGGCAGTCCTATTAGAGAACAAACGGGTAGAATAAATAAAAAACTCCCTAACTCGGCTTCATTCATTTCAAAAGTAGTTTTAATAGTAGGAATTCGAGCAGCCCAAGAAGAAAAGGAAAAGCCCGATAAGAAAAACAGCAGGCTTAGGGCAATTCGATTTTGTTTTTTACTTTTCAAAACAGTAAAATAAGCTACAAAGATGTTTAAATTTTTGATATAAAAAATTGTCTGTGATAAATTGTGAAAAAAAATTAACTTTAACTGAATTAATTAACTATAAAATGAAAAACAAGCAACGCGATACTCGAAGAAACTTTATTAAAAAAGGGCTAGCAGCCTCTTCCATAATGATTGTACCGAGGCATGTACTGGGTGGTCCAGGTTATATGGCTCCCAGTGATCAGCTCAATTTAGCTGCTATTGGCTCAGGTGGAAAAGGAGCAAGTGATATTAATAATGCTTCTGTAAAGGGAAGAGAACGTGTTTCAGCACTCTGTGATGTAGATTTTTCTGGAAGTGCTTCTAAAACTGCTAAACAGTTTCCAAAAGCCAAGCAGTATGCAGACTATAGAGTCATGCTAGATAAGGAAAAAGATATTGATGCGGTAACTATTTCAACTCCAGATCATGTTCATGGACCTGCTGCTGTATATGCGATGGAACGCGGTATTCATGTCTATGTTCAAAAGCCAATGACGCACAATATTCGCGAAGCAAGAATACTTACGCAGATGGCGAGAGATAAAAAAGTAGTAACCCAGATGGGAAACCAAGGGGGCTCAAACCCACTACTCAATATGGTTCAAAATTGGATTGACACTGATGCGATAGGTGCGGTTTCGGAAGTTAAAATTTGGACCAATAGACCCGTTTGGCCTCAGGGGGTTGCTATGCCTGTCCCCGATCCAAGCTCCAAGCCAGATGCGCTAAACTGGGACTTATGGTTAGGACCCGCAGAAGAAAAACCCTATACGCCTAATATGCATCCTTTCAGCTGGCGTGGCTGGTGGGACTATGGTACAGGTGCACTCGGTGATGTAGGATGCCATTTGATAGATATTCCTTTTAGAACACTGGGCTTAAAATACCCTACTGCTGCTGAATGTAGTGTAGGAAGTGTATTTTCAAAAATGTGGACCCCCGATTATATTCCTGAGGGCTGTCCACCTTCCTCACTTATTACAATTAATTTTGAGGCTACAGAAAAGACAAAAAAACCGATTCAAATGACTTGGAGTGATGGTGGTATTCGCCCACCCCACCCTGAAATCATTCCAGCAAATAGTGATATTGGAGGAACAGACAGTGCTAATGGCGTATTAATTATAGGAGAAAAAGGGATTATCTCTACGAATATTAATGACAGTTCACCTTTAATGCCAAAACTTTATCTCTATGATGGAACTACTGATTTTGGACCTGAAGTAGAGAAAATGACAGAGCCCGAGTACGGACACCAACGCAAATGGGTTGACGCTTGTAAAGCTGGATTTAATAGTAAAGAACACCTTGCACTGACTTCTTCATTTGATTATGCAGGACCTATGACTGAGACTGTTTTAATGGGAAATCTCGCAATCAGAAGTTTTATGTTGAGAAAAGAAAATGCAAGGGGTCGTATGGATTTTTATGCAAGAAAAAAACTGCTTTGGGATGGAGAAAATATGAAAATTACCAACCTAGAGGAAGCCAATCAATTTGTTACGAGGACCTATAGAGAAGGGTTTAAAGTGTAAATAAAAAAGTTGCCATAAGTCTTAGGGGCAAAATAAAATAAATTCAAAAAAGGACTAGAACCACTGGATTTAGATTACTTTTGCCCACAGAAGACTATTTATGATCACTTTCAATTCTCTAGGGCTCAACCCGTCTTTATTAAAAGCCGTTGAGGAACTAGGTTTCGAAGCACCTACTTCGGTACAAGAAAAAGTAATTCCAACCTTACTTAATGACCAAACTGACATTGTAGCCCTAGCCCAGACGGGTACGGGTAAAACAGCTGCATTTGGTCTTCCTATGCTTCAACTTTTAAATGCTGAGGCTTCAAAGACGCAAGGTCTGATCCTTTCTCCCACACGAGAACTTTGCTTGCAACTCACTCATGAACTCGAACAATATAGCAGTGGGTTAAAAAAAATCAATATTGTTGCGGTGTATGGGGGTGCCAATATTAATGAGCAATCCAAAAAAATAAAACGCGGCGCGCATATTATTGTTGCAACTCCTGGCAGACTTAAAGACATGATTAGGAGAAAATTAGTCGATATCAGTGCAATTCGTTTTTGCGTTTTAGATGAAGCTGATGAAATGCTCAATATGGGTTTTTATGAGGATATCAAATCCATTTTAACCTACACGCCGGATACAAAAAACGCTTGGCTTTTTTCTGCTACTATGCCTCCTGAGGTTCATACTATTGCCAAAAAATTTATGCGCAATCCTGTAGAAATAACAGTCGGCACAAAAAATGCGGGTACAAAAAATGTAGCACATCAGTTTTTTCAAGTTGGCGGGCGGGCGCGTTATGAAGCCTTAAGAGCTGTAGTGGGTATGAATCCTTCTATTTTTGGCTGTGTTTTCTGTCGAACGAAAATCGAAACCCAAAAGGTTGCAGATAAATTAATACAAGATGGCTATCGCGCCGCTGCTATTCACGGTGATTTAAGTCAAAATCAGCGTGATACAGTAATGAATTCTTTCCGAAAAAAGAGAATTCAACTACTGGTCGCTACAGATGTTGCGGCTAGAGGTATTGATGTTGAAGACATTACTCATGTGGTCAATTACCAACTTCCCGACGAGATAGAAACCTATACCCACCGTAGTGGCCGCACAGGAAGAGCTGGAAAACTGGGAACTTCAATTATTTTTGTGACTAAATCTGATCGGAGAAAGATTAAATTGATTGAAAACAAACTCCAAATCAAAATCAAAGAATGTGAGCTTCCGTCCCCTCAGCATATTTTCAAAAATAGAATAGACCATTGGGTAGCGCAATTAAAAAATACACCCATAAAAAGTGATTTATTGCCCTATATAGAAGAAGTTGAACAGAACTTAGCAGACCTAGATAAGAAGACACTAATAGAGTTAATGCTCTCCCATGCATTTCAAGCAGTAGAGGCAAATCCAAAAAGAGAAACACTCCAAAAAGGGGAAAAGTCAGAGGCTTCGAGTGATAAAAAAATACTCCCCGCTCAATACAAAGATCGCTTTTTTATTAATCTAGGTGCTCGAGATCATTATGAATGGACTACGCTCAAAGACTTTATTCGCTCTTTCTTAGAATTGGGAAAAGAAGATATTTTTCAAGTAGAAGTGATGAAGAATTTTTCATTTTTTTCTACCCATAAAAAACACAGAAACTTGGTTCTAAATGCTTTCGACGATCTCCTTCTCGACAATCGAAAAATAAGTGTTGAATTAACTAAAAAAGGAAAGACTTTTTCTCCAAAAAAGAGTAAAAAGAAAAAGTCTAAATCTGCCAATAAAAAAAGAGCTTGGTAATAGGTTAAAGTTTTCGCATCCAAATATTGCGATAGCTTACCAAATCACCATGATCCTGAAGTAGTAAGGTGCGTTGCTTTGCTCTATCAGCTCCATAATCCGGCATCTGATCACGTCCTTTTTTGGGTTTGCCTATATATTCTGTGGTACCTAAAATTTCTACTGCATTTTGAATGAGTACGCCATTGTGAAAAACAATAAAACTTCCAGCTTTGATTTCCACTCCCTCTTCATTATACAGGGGTTCATTAAATACTATATCATATACTTGCCACTCTCCTGTAGGACGCATGGCATTCACTAAAGGCATATATTGTTTATAGACAGCACCCGCCTGACCGTTAGAATAGGTTCGATTTTGATAACTGTCTAAAACTTGTATTTCATAGCGCCTTTGAAAAATAATACCACTATTTCCTCTTCCTTGTCCTTCCCCTTTAATTATAGTAGGTGATTTCCATTCGATATGCAATTGTACCGATCCGTGTTCTTCTCGGGTTTCTATGCCTCCCGATCGGGGCTTTACTGTCATGCTTTTGTCAGGGTTTAAGGTCCATTGCACTTCCCCTTGATTGCGCTCACTTCTCCATTTTGAAAAGTCAGTTCCGTCAAAAAGAACAATAGCGTCACTTGGAGGAGCTGTATAGAGGCCCGGTTGTATGACTTTGGGTTCCGGTTCCCAAACTTCAGTTTCTTCCGGTTTCATTGAAATTTGTGCGCTCAAAAATTGGCCTATAAGCAGTAGGCTGATTAATTTTTTCATGTTTAGTAGTTTGGCAATGAATATCCGTTGTGGTAGGTATTTATTAAATATTCTTTATTAATGGCTTCATCTGTAAATCTATTTTTCGTGGCATCCCAGTATAATTTTTCTCCAGAGCGGTATGAAATATTACCCATTTGTGCGACAGTCGCAACATGAGCACCCTCTTGTATGGAACAATTTACTTTGGTAGGATCATTAGCACGTATGGCTGCTACAAAGTTTTGCGCATGCTTTTGGAGGCCATTATCCGAAGGTTTAACGAGTGGTTTCGCTACTTTTTTTTCACTTTGTCTTTCTTCAATTACTTCCCATCCCCCGCGGTTTAATATCAGTGTGCCATGATTTCCAATAAATGCAATTCCATGATCTCTACCATAGGAACCATTATCTATCCCCATGGCTGAATCCCAAACTAAATTAAATTGATCAAATTCGTAAAGTGTGGTCAGTGTGTCTGGTGTTTCTTCAGCGAGATCAGGATAAGCGAATTTTCCTCCCAACCCTACTATTGTTTTTGGCAAAGAAGCTTTCATTCCCAATAAGGCATAATCTAGAAGATGAACGCCCCAATCGGTCATCAGACCTCCGGCATAATCCCAAAACCACCTAAAATGAAAGTGAAATCGGCTCGAGTTAAAAGGCTTTAAGGGCGCTGGCCCTAACCAACGCTGATAGTCTACCCCTTTAGGAGGGGCGCTATCTGGCACAATGGGGTCGGGTCGCATCCATCCTTGATAACACCAAACTTTTACTGTGCGAATGGGTCCCAATACGCCCGTAGCAAGATAATTTACAGCATCTTGAAAATGCTGCTGACTCCGCTGCCATTGGCCTACTTGGACCACAGTACCATAGTGCTCTTGAGCAGCCACCATAGCTTGGCACTCCCCTACAGAATTTCCTATCGGTTTCTCCACATACACGTGTTTTCCAGCTTGACAGGCGTGAATCATCATGAGGGCATGCCAGTGGTCGGGCGAACCGATCACTACTGCATCAATCTCTTTCTCCTCTAATAATTTTCTATAGTCTGTAAAAGTTTTGACTCGAACCCCTTGGGCTTTCATTTCTGCCTCACGTTTTTCTAAAACATTTTGATCAACATCACAAATTGCGGCTAATTTAACGCCGGGTATATTTAAAAGCGCTTTGGTGTCTGACCAACCCATTCCATTAATTCCTATAGCGCCGATAACAAGGGTGTCATTGGCCCCTATTTTCTGAGATGCTTTGCGGAAAGAAGTTAAGCTTGGCAGTAGAAGACCTGCGCCAGTTAGCAATGTCGATTGTTGGATGAATTTTTTTCGGTCCATGAATTTCAATTTGATTTATCTCGCATTAAATTAATAAATAATTACGTGCGATAGGGTAAAGCCTTAAAATTAATCGCTGTTGATTTCGCGTGATTTTTTTATATTGGGCCAAATTTGGATTAAAATGGAGTCGGTAATTGCATATTTTGAAACAATCCCTTCTTTGCACAGAAGTATTTTATTAGTGGGTGGTTTGGGTCTTTTTTGGATTTTAGAAGGCTCTTTTTCTTTGGTAGATTTTAATTATAAAAAATGGCATCATGCCCTACCAAATCTTTTTTTTACTGCCACTACGGTTGTAATAAATTTTCTATTGGCCTTCCTGCTTTTACAAACTTCAGACTGGACCCTCCAAACTGAATTTGGCCTACTCTACTGGCTTCCTGAAATGCCTTTATGGCTAGAAGTATTGATGGGTATCGCCTCACTAGACTTGATAGGAGCTTATCTTCCCCATTGGACAGAACACCGCATCAAGCCCCTTTGGATGATTCACCTGGTTCACCACAGTGACCACCATGTTGACACCACTACAGCTAATAGACACCATCCTTTAGAGAGCTTTGTACGCTTTGCCTTTACTTTATTCGGTGTCTTTATTATCGGTGCACATATAGGAATTGTAATGTTATATCAGTCCTTATCCCTTATTGCTACTCAGTTTAATCACGCCAATATCAAGCTCCCGAAAAAGCTTGATCTATACCTCAGCTACTTATTAGTATCCCCAGATATGCACAAAACGCATCACCACTATCGACTTCCCTATACCGATGCGAATTTTGGTAATATTTTTTCTATCTGGGACCGATTATTCGGCACCTACTTACCTTTTGATCGAGAAAAACTAGTATATGGGGTGGATGTTTTTTATGATGAAGTAGCTAATGGGAAAATAGATATACTCTTAAAACGACCTTTTCAGCCTTATTCTAAACCTACACTAACCCCCAAAACAGAGCGCTAAGCCAAAACAGATTCTAAAGTCTCCAAGGGGTGCGCATGCTGCGCTCCGGTTTCCATATTTTTGACTACAAATTGATTTTGAGTCAGCTCTGAAGTACCAATTAAGATCACTTGAGGTATCTTCTTGGTATTCGCATAGGCCAATTGCTTTTTTAATTTGGCTTCAGTAGGGTAAAACTCACAGGATATGCCTTGTTTTCTGAGTCTATAAAGACATTCATAGGCAATACGATTAGAGGCTTCACCGAAATTGGCTATTAAAACTTTTGCATTGCTGTTAAGGGTTTCTGGAAAACACCCCAATGTCTCCATGACCAAATAGATTCGTTCAAAACCAAAGGAGATCCCAATGCCACTCATCTCTTTTAAACCAAAAGTTCCTGTTAAGTCATCATAGCGACCACCGCCACCCAATGAACCCATTTTAACTTTTTCTGGAGCGCTGACTTCAATAATCATACCTGTATAATAATGCAGGCCTCTGGCTAGACTTAAATCAAAATTAAGTGTTGTAGTTTCTAGAGGGGTAAATTCGAGTTGTGATAAAATGAATTTCAACTCATTTACACCTTCAAGCCCTTCCGGCTGTTCTTTTAACAGGGTTTCAAGTGCCTTAAGCTGCTTTTCGGCAGGACCAGAAAGTGCTAATAAATTTTCTAATAAGTCAAGTGCTTTTGCACCAAACCCCTTTGATGCCAATTCATCTAGTACTCCTTTTTTGCCAATTTTATCTAGTTTATCGAGTGCGATTGTAAACTGACTCAATTCTGATTCCGCACCCAACAAGGCAGCAACTCCTGCTAAAATCTTTCTGTGATTAATCTCTAGTGTAATTCCCTCTAATTTAAGTTCAGAAAATACACGATCATATAGACTAATCATCTCAATTTCTTGCCAGAGCGAGCGGGCGCCAACACTATCCGCATCACACTGATAAAACTCTTGAAAACGTCCATGTTGAGGTCGGTCTGCACGCCAAACGGGCTGAATTTGATATCTTCTAAATGGAAAAGTCAAATCGCTCTGGTGCTGGGCTACATAGCGTGCAAAAGGCACTGTGAGGTCATACCTTAATGCTTTTTCAGAAATTGAGCGGATAAAAGCAGAATCAGCTCCTTCTTCTAGGGCTGCTGTATTGGCTTTTTTGATCTTGTCACCTGAATTGAGTATTTTAAATACCAGACGGTCGCCCTCTTCGCCGTAAACCCCTGTTAAGGTTTCTAAACGTTCAAAAGAGGGGGTTTCTATGGGCTGAAAGCCAAATAATTCAAAATTCCGCTTTAAAATCTCCTTGAGGAAATCTCTTCGGGCGACTTCCAATGCAGAAAAATCTCGTGTCCCTTTGGGTAGTATGGGTTTAATTGGCATAGTCCAGTTTGTTCTACAAATATCTTTTATTTTGATGAATTGGAAAAATAACTTTCTATAGCTTTAAAATATGCTCCTTCCGTTTTGACTGCCCCTTTTTTCAAATATTCGTAAATAAAATCTAAAGCATCTGTATCATAGGCTTTACTGCCTTCTAAAATATGCAGGGGGTCAGCCGCTAAGTCTTGAAATACCTTGTGAACATCAGTAGGTACGGTAAAGTCTATAGTGGTATTTGTTGTTTTTAGAATATAAGTATAGGCTTTCTCTGGAGTTATTTTAAATAGAAAAAGCTGGTTTTTAGAACTGTATTCTAGAAACTCACAATCCCGAATATATCGATCCCAAACAAGGTCACTAAACAAGTCAAGGAATTGGTCGACGCGTTCAGGCTCCTTTTTTTTTATTTCCTGCCATTTTTTTTGATCGAGTCCATGTGTAGAGAGAAATACAGCAAATTCATAATGCAATTCGCTGAGTTGTTCGTGCGTTAGCCGGTGATATTTCACTTGATAAATCTCTAAAAAAAAGTCCGCTAATCAGCGGACTTTATAAAATTTAGGCCTTCGGGTCCGGCACAATTTCAAAAGGAAATTCGAAACTTACTTCTCGATGTAATCGGATTGTTGCAGTATACTGTCCCAGTCTTTTGATTGTTCTACCAGGTAAAGTAATATGCTTTTTATCTAGAGGACTTGAAAGGTCGCTAATTTTCGTAGCGAGGTCAGCATTGGATACCGATCCAAATAGTTTATCTCCAGTACCTACTTTAGAAGGTATTTTAATTTCTAAAGCCTTTATTTCCTCTGCTCTTTTCTCTGCTGCCTCAATAATAGATTTTTCTTTAAAGGCACGTTGTCTTAAATTTTCTTCTAATACTTTTTTAGCAGAAACAGTGGCCAAAATAGCTTTTCCTTGTGGTATTAAGAAATTACGTCCGTAACCATTTTTAACACTCACAATTTCATCTTTGAATCCGAGATTTTGTACGTCTTCTTTTAATATTAATTCCATAGTGAATGTTTTTATTTTAGCATATCCGCTACATAGGGCATTAAAGCCAAATGACGCGCCCTTTTTATAGCTACAGAAACTTTTCTTTGGTATTTCAAAGAAGTCCCAGTTAGTCTTCGAGGTAAAATCTTACCTTGTTCATTTACAAATTTCAATAAGAAATCAGCGTCTTTGTAATCAACATATTTGATTCCTGTCCGCTTAAATCGACAATATTTCTTTTGAGAAGTGGTATCGATATTTAAAGGGGTAAGATATCTAATTTCACCCTCTTTTTTACTCGTATTTTGTTCTTCTATTTTTGACATAACCTATACTTTTGCTTTATTTCTCTTTCTTCTTTTCTCCGCCCAAGCCATTGCGTGCTTGTCAAGTTTTACCGTTAAATAACGCATTACACGCTCGTCGCGTCTCATGGTTACTTCTAGGGTATCTATCACCTCATTAGGTGCAGCAAATTCAAAAAGATGATAAAAGCCGCTCTTCTTATTTTCAATAGGATAAGCAAGCTTTTTAAGCCCCCAGTTTTCTTGGCTGGTAATTGTGCCTTTCTGGGCCTTAATTAGGTCAACAAATTTTTTAACTGCTTCCTCCACCTGGGTCTCAGATAGAACGGGATTCAAAATGAAAACAGTTTCGTAATTATTCATAATCTTAATTTTGGTCTGCAAAAATAAGATATCTCATACAGTATACCAA
>WTIP01000011.1:0-13676 GCA_011525195.1 Flavobacteriales bacterium
GTTTGTATCATAATTAATAATTACAATGAAATTAGGTATTCAAATTGTTTTGTGGATTGCTTCAATCTTTTTTGCCTATAAGATATATGATTCAATCAATGGACCTATTAAATTCAATCAAGTTAAAAACGAACGCTATGCGAAAGTCATAGATCGTTTAAAAGACATTCGAAAGGCCCAAATCGCTCACAAAGATGTCAAAGGTGTATTTTCAAATAATTTTGACAGTCTGGTAAAATTTATTGATGAGGGTGTTTTTACACTCATCGAAAAAAGAGATTCCTCCTATATGGAGTATGACAGAACCTACCGTATTGATATGCTGCGCGAAGTCGTAGTCATTGACACCTTAGGAACTGTAGCAGTTAAAGATTCGCTCTTTAAAAATACAACCCGCTACAAAAATATGGCGTATATCCCCATTGAAGGAGTACAAGACAGCACTTTTCGAATTGCTGCTCAAGTGATCAATAAAAATGGTTATAAAGTTCCCGTATTTGAAGTAAAAGTTTCTAAAAACATTATTCTTTTTGATCAAAATAAAGACATGGTCAAACAGGAGAATGAAACAGTATCAGTAGACGGTGTAAATGGTTCTGAAATCATTTTAGGTTCACTCAATAATGTGAGCACAAATGGAAACTGGCCGACTATTTTCGATGCCAACTAATTCAACAAAGGTACCCTACAGAAGTCCATCCATTCACCTTTTTGTGAATGGATTTTCTTTTTGTACCCCTTCCAAAACCGAATATATTCCTACGACTGAAGAATCAGAAGATTTTGAATCCGTCGTATTAGAATTATTTAGTTTTTACCCTAAAGACTCCTTTCACCAAACCCAAATTATTTCTTACTACCAGCCAGCTACATTTGTTCCTGTCAAGTTTTTTGACAAAAAACACCTTTCAAACTACCTTAGATTTTCTGGTAAAGTTCCTCTTAATCGTACCCTGAATTATGACATACTCGATTCTGAACAAACTGTAACAGTTTATACCACCCCCAAAAGAACGCTGGAAATTTTGAATCGTCACTTAACTGAAAGTACACTTTGCCACTACAGCTCCTTACTCATAAAGGAAGTGAGTCAACTTTCAAAAAACTCAGATACTAAAGACCAGCTTTTTGTTCACCTCCAAGCTGGGGGGATGGACTTATACCTAGTCGAAAATAATAGAATCCGCTTTCAAAATCATTTTTCAATTACGAATGAAGACGAATTTCTCTATTATATCTTTTTTGTAGTAGAACAATATCAGCTCGAAACCGATGCTTTCGATCTTGTTTTTTTAGGACATATTCAAGCGTATACGCGCTATTATGAAGTTTTAAAGCAGTACCACACCCAGATTCGATTTGAAAACAATGTCTCTGGTGCAGCGCTCTCAATAGAGCAACACCCTGCCCCTTACTTGGCACAATTTTCCTAATGAATGCGAATTATATCAGGTTTTCATAAAGGAAGGAAAATAGTCGCGCCAAAACAACTCCCAGTGAGGCCAACTACAGATCGCTCTAAAGAAGCCCTCTTCAATATACTGCATCACCAGCTAGATTTTAAGGAACTACATGTTTTAGATTTATTTTCAGGCACAGGAAGCATCAGCTATGAATTTGCTTCAAGAGGCGTACCCCACCTCACTGCAGTAGATCAAAATAAACAATGTATTGCATTTATTAATAAAACCGCTCAAAATCTAAATCTAGTCATTACTCCCATTCAAAAAGAAAGTCTTCACTTTTTACAAGCTGACTCGAATTACTATGATGTTATTTTTGCGGATCCACCTTATGATTTTGAAGAGACTTATTATAGTAAGCTGATAGACCTAGCCTTAAAAAGACTTAAAACGGAGGGGCAATTAATTATCGAACATTCTACTAAAATAAAGCTGAGTGAACTAGAAAGATTTGTGCACAGTCGGGACTATGGCAGTGCAACTTTTTCTTTTTTCCATTAAAAAAAGCAGGCCGATAAGCCGGATTCTGTCGAGTCTTATCATTTATCTGGATGCAAAATTACTCTTGCATTCTAGCCGCCTACCCATCTGCATCGGGCGAGCTACCCTTAATTGCAGAACTATTTGGCGTTGCACCGCATAGAGTTTACCTGATTTCACTACAGCCGAACTGTACTTGCTTTCTGTTGCACTGGTCCGCTTCGCTAAAGCGAAGGACGGGTGTTACCCGCTATGCTGCTCTGTGGTGTCCGGACTTTCCTCTTTTCTTATAAAGAAAAGCGATAAGATGGCCTGCTTTGCAAAGTTAGCCTTTTGTTGATAATTATCAGTGAATATCTGCCTGGGAAGGAATAAAAGCAAAAACGGATTTTTATATTTGTCTTTATGGAAGCATTTGTTGTTTCGGCCTTAAAATACAGGCCCACTACTTTTGAAGAAGTGGTGGGGCAAGAAAGTATTACCCAAACCTTAAAAAACAGTCTGCAGCAAGGCCAGCTGGCTCAAGCCTTACTTTTTTGTGGGCCTCGGGGTGTAGGAAAAACCTCCTGTGCCCGTATACTCGCAAAGCAAATCAATCAGTCTGACCCTTCTGTTACCTCTGAAAATGATTTTGCCTTTAATATTTTTGAATTAGATGCTGCCTCCAATAATTCAGTAGATGATATTCGAAAAATAAATGATCAGGTCCGAATTCCCCCTCAAGTAGGCTCCCATAAAATCTATATCATAGATGAAGCCCATATGCTGTCTAATCAAGCTTTTAATGCCTTTCTCAAAACTTTAGAAGAGCCTCCAAAGCATGTTATTTTTATTTTGGCAACTACAGAAAAAAATAAAATCATACCTACAGTACTTTCCCGATGTCAAGTCTATGATTTTAAAAGGATTTCTGTAAGCGATATTCAAACCTATTTGGTTAAAATAGCCAAAGACAGAAACTTAATTTTTGAAGAAAGTGCACTCTATTTAATCGCTCAAAAAGCAGAAGGTGCTTTAAGAGATGCACTCTCTATTTTTGACCGCATGGTGAGTTTTACGCAAGGAAATTTAAATGCCAAAGCGGTTGCCGATAATCTAAATTTACTCGATCATCAAACCTATATTGAATTGGGTAAGATTTTATTTAAAAATCAAATTTCAGAGGCATTAAGAGCCTATGATGATTTATTAAAAAGAGGCATAGACCCTTTACAATTTATTAAAGGCTTGGGTGATTTTTACCGAAATCTCATGCTTGCTAAAGATCCGAATACTTTAGCCTTAATGGAAGTTGGGGAAGACATTAAGGCGCATTTTCAAGAAGAGTCTAAGCAACATTCTACCGCTTATATTCTAGATGCAATCGCTTTAATTAATTCATTTGAAGCCAGCTATAAGAATATTACCAATAAAAGGGTGCATACAGAACTCGCCCTCATGCAGTTGGCTTCACTCCATTTCGATGGAGAAAAAAAAAAGACTTCATAATACCCGCAAGTCAGCTTAAAGAAAAATCAGCAAAAAAATCAATTCTCGATACTAAAGAGCCAACACCTAAAGAGAGCAGCGCTCAAAGTGAAGAAGAAATCCAGATCCTAGTACCAGAAAGTCCAATAAACACCCTGCAAGATGATTTCTCTCGAGAAGAGGAACAAACTGCTAAGGGATACCATCAAGACCCACAAACGCCTTTAGTAAAAGAACCGCCACAAGGAGCCGTTTCAGGATTTTCACTCTCGAGTATCGCCTTAAAAAAAGCAGCGCAAAAAAAAGAGCAAAAAGAAACTGAGACTGAGAATTTACCAGAAGAAAATTTTGAGAATGCTGCCCTTTTAAAGGTGTGGTCAAACTATATATCAACACTTAAAAAAGAAGGAAAGCTAAATATCGCCTCGATCATGGAAATGAATAGCCCAGAGGTAGAAGCGGGTACTAAAATTCACTTTACTGTGGCCAATGCACTCAATAAAGTAGAACTTATGCAAGAAAAGGAGCGCTTACTTCCTTTTTTAAGAAAAGAATTAAATCACTACAAAATCGATATTCATCTAAATATTGCTGAAACCCTTCAAGAGGATGCTGTATATACACCTCAAGAAAAATATCAATACCTCCTTAAAATAAATCCAACTTTAGATACCTTGAGGGAAAAATTTGATTTGGACTTTTAATTATGTTAGGACTCAAACTTCCAACAGACCCGAGGTGGGTAGATATTGCACAAAAAAATATTGAAGAAATACTTACAGATCATGCTTATTGTGAGCAAAAAGCAGCCAGTACAGCAATCTCTATGATTATTGGTTTTCCAGAATATCCGGAACTGGTAACTGCCATGACCGAACTAGTACAAGAAGAAATGAGTCATTTTAAAATGGTTCATGATTTGATTCTTGAGCGGGGTCTGACATTGGGGAGGGAACGAAAAGATCCCTATGTGATTCGCTTGCGTTCCTTTTTTCCAAAAGGGGGGTCAAGAACCGACCATTTGGTTCATAAACTGCTCTGTGCAGCACTAATTGAAGCGCGAAGTTGTGAACGCTTTCGATTGCTTTCTGAAAAATTAGAAGAGCCCATGCTAAGAAGGTTTTACCGTAAGCTGATGATTAGCGAAGCAAATCACTATACACTTTTTTTAAAATTTGCGCGCCAATATGGCCCTTCTAGGGAGGCTGTCGATCAGAAATGGGAAGCGCTTTTGCGCTTTGAAGCTACCTTAATGAAAAGCTTAGGACAGCAAGAAAGTATTCACGGTTAATTTTTTAGTTTTTCCTTTTACACAATTCACTAATCATACCGTCTGAAAGTCCCACCTTGGGCACATAAACAACTTTAGCTCCGCTCCAACTGAGTGTTCTTAAAAATAATTGGGCTGCAGGTAGAATTACATCTGAACGGTCAGGATTTAAGCCGTATTTAATAATACGCTCTTCATAAGTTAGTTTATTGAGCTTCGTATAAAGTGCGCTAAGTGTTAAAAGGGTTATGGGTCTACTCTCTTTGATACCTGACATTTTATGGAGTTTATTTATATTTCCTCCTGTCCCTAAAAGATAAACTTTTGAAAAGTCTTGCGTATGCCGCCTTACCCAATCTTCGGCTTCGGTCCACAGGGCTTTTGAAACTCCATTATTCAATAGTCTGACTGTTCCTATTTTAAATGACTTGGAATATAAACGTTTTCCATTTTTTAGAACGCTAAATTCGGTACTTCCCCCGCCTACATCAACATAAAGATAGGCTTTATCCTCCCCGATTAGGTTGAAAATATTTGTATTTGAAATAATTTTAGCCTCTTTTTTACCGTCGATAATTTCAATTTTTATTCCCGATTTACGCAAAACTTGTTCGACAATTTTAGGTCCATTATGAGCCTCTCGAAGCGCAGATGTGGCATAGGCTAAATAATCTTTTACGCCGTGCACATCCATGAGAAACTGAAATGCCTTCATAGACTTTATAATGCGTTTTTTATTTTTCTTAGAGATTGACCCAGAAGTAAAGGCATCTTCCCCAAGCCGAATAGGCACTCGTACTAAAGCATTTTTTAGGATGAGACGTTCTTCCTCATAATCTACTACGTTAGAAACCAACATTCTTATGGCATTGGATCCAATGTCTATCGCGGCATATTTTCTGATTTTCATATACGACTTTTTGCGGCATAGTAGTCGTAGATTTTCCACTGTGAACGAACGGCTTCTTGCTTATTTTGCACAAAATCATTTTGCTTTTGACCATTCAATTTTCGTGCCTTTCTATTGTCGTTCCATGAAATTTCAAATACCTCCTGAATTTCGGTTTTTAAAACATGCTCATAAATAGGAACAGCAACCTCTATCCTATTTTCAATATTACGTGTCATAAAGTCTGCAGAAGAAAGATATACTTTGGCGTCTCCTCCATTTTGAAAAATATATACACGAGGGTGTTCAAGGTATTTGTCCACAATACTTATAACCTCAATATTTTCACTCATTCCTTTAACTCCAGGTACTAAGCAGCAAATACCCCGGACAATCATCTGAATAGAAACCCCTTCACAACTGGCTTCATAAAGCTTTTCGATCATTTTAAAATTTGTAATGGCATTAAGTTTTAAACGAATACCACTAGGAAGTCCCGCTTTGTGATTTTTAATTTCCTGATCAATCATACGCACTATGGCATTGTGTGTATAATGTGGGGAAACAATTAGGTGTTTGTATTTTTTTAGTTTGTAGTGAACCTGTAAAAAATTAAAAACTTTATTGACTTCTTTTAAAATATTTTGATTTGAAGTCAGCAGCGTATAATCTGTATAGATTTTAGCGGTATTTTCATTAAAATTACCCGTACTTATAAATCCATAGCGCTTTTTATTGCCCCCTACATTTTTTTCTATCATCCCAATTTTAGAGTGCACCTTTAATCCGGGAATTCCAAAGATAAGTTGTACCCCAGCAGCTTCCATTTGTTCTGCATAGGTAATATTATTTGTCTCATCAAAGCGGGCTTGGAGTTCAATTTGAACTAAAACTTTTTTTCCATTTTTCGCCGCATTGATTAAAGCACTGGCAACATTGGAGATTTTTGACAATCTGTAAATTGTAATTTTTATAGTCGTAACATCTGGGTCTAACGCGGCTTCTCTTAGAAATTTAATCAAATATGAAAAACTGTGATAAGGGGTATACATTAAAAAATCTTTGGCATCTAAAGCTTTAATAATACTGCGCTCTAGAGAAAGACCTGGTATAGGTACGGGAGTCACTTTTTCATATTGAAGCTTATTATTCATAAGCTGAGGAAAATTCATATAGTCTCTTCTCAGGTGATAACGCTCTCCCGGAATAAGGCCATCTGTTGAGTCAATCCCCAATATTTGTTTGACGATTTCTAAAGTATCTTTTGCTATTGTTTTATCATAGACGAGACGGACAGGTTCTGCTAAAATTCTTTCTCTAACACTTTCAACTATTTTATTGATATAACTTTTTGAAACATCCCCCTCCATATCTAATTCGGCATCACGGGTGACTTTTATCATATGAGCCGAAATAGTGTGGTAATCATAAAAATTAAAAATAAGGTCAAAGTGATAGCGGATAAGATCATCTAAAAACATGATATACTGCTTCTCTCCTATAGAGGGTAGTACTATAAAACGATCCAGCTCCTGAGGGATTTCAATGAGGGCATGTTTATTAGTTGGTTTACCCTCATTTTCATTAAAATAAAGTTTAACCGCCAAAAAAGCTTGATTATCAGAAAAATCTTGTTTTTGGGTCTCAGAAATCATAATAGTCATCAGCGCAGGGCTAACTTTCTGTATAAAGTATTCTTTTAAAAAGTCTTTATGCGCCT
This sequence comes from Flavobacteriales bacterium, assembly GCA_011525195.1. Lineage (GTDB taxonomy): Bacteria > Bacteroidota > Bacteroidia > Flavobacteriales > Flavobacteriaceae > MS024-2A. The sequence continues at coordinate 7,290 of WTIP01000011.1, forward strand.
CTAATACCTGATTTTCATTGATAAAATAAATCTGCTCTTCTTCTAATTCTTTTTCGATTCCCCTTAAAATCTTTGAACTTTCTTGCTGCTGCTGGATTACTTTATCAGTAATCTTTTTTAATAATTCAGAGGCCCGCGCTCCGCCAAAAACCTTTTTCCCTGTCTTTTCAGATTGTGCAATACGCTGAACAGTAGCATAGCGAACTTGAAAAAATTCATCTAAGTTGTTTGAAAAAATACCTATAAACCGTAACCGCTCTAAAAGGGGAACTTGTCGATCAGCTGCTTCTTGGAGTACCCTAGCATTAAAATCGAGCCAGCTCAGCTCTCGATTTATAAAACGATTTTGTTCTAATTGCTTCATTGTAATAGTTCTTTAGGCAATCCATAGTTTACCTTTCCATGCTGTATGTTTTTCCAATCGTTTTGGTCAAACTGAAAAGAAACCCACGCAGCAGTAGGTAAATGAGGTAGCGATTCAGAGGAGAACGCGGAAACAGCAGCTGTATAAGCTGGATTGTGACCCACGCAGACTACTTTAGCATAAGTAGTAGGCAAAGATCGAACAAATTGGACAAGTTGTGAAACTTCAAAAGTATAGAGTGTTTCACTTATAATCAACTTTTCAAAAGGTAGGTTCAGTTCATGCATCAAAATCGATGCGGTATGAAAGGCTCTATTGGCAGGACTCGAAAAAACAACATCGACTCCCTCAAAATGAGAGGCAGAAGCATGGGCTATTGCTTTTATTCGATGAACTCCTTTTTCAGTAAGACTACGGTTTCGGTCTTCAACACTATATTCCCATGAAGATTTCGCATGACGCAATAAAATTAATTCTTTCATTGATTAAGGAGCTAAACGTTCAATAGTCCAAAAACTGCCTTGCCATTGGCAGTGAATACGATCGTGCAAACGATTGGGACGTCCTTGCCAAAATTCAATACTTTGCGGAGCTACTTTATACCCTCCCCAATGACTGGGACGTAGCACATTTTTATCTTGATATTCGATTTCCAAAGCCTCTAATTTGGCTTCTAAAATAGAGCGATCAGAAATGACTTTACTTTGATCAGAGACCAGTGCACCGAGTTGGCTGCCTTTAGGCCGACTTTCAAAATAAAGATCAGAGGCCTCAGGGTCTAGCGGATAAGCAAGGCCTTTGATGATTACCTGCCGCTCGAGGGCAGGCCAAAAAAAACTCAATCCTACTTTTGGATGATGCTCTATAGATCGCCCTTTTTCACTTTGATAATTGGTATAAAAAATAAAACCCTCTTCGGTCAAAGCCTTGAGAAGTACAACACGTGCTTTTGGAAAATCATCTAAACCAAGTGTAGCCAATGACATTGCATTTGCCTCTTCTATGTCTGGATGCTGCACTGCTTGATCAAACCAATAAGAGAAAAAGGCCAATGGATCATTTTGAATATCGGCAACTGTTAGTATAGCCTGGGTATAACTTTTCCTAAGATGTCCTAAATCTTTATCTTTCATATGACTGCAAGTTACAATCCATTTAGATTATATGGAAAAGCTTTTCAAATCTTCTGCTAATTGAACATTTTCAAAAATAGGCTGTGCTTCCTCTATAAATGCTTTATAATCACTGTATCGATTAGAAAAATGTCCCAGTATTAATTTTTTTACTTGCGCATTTTGTGCAATTTTCGCAGCCTGCTTAGCCGTACTGTGCTTTGTTTTTGCTGCCAATTCTAGATGCTGCTCTAAAAATGTAGATTCATGGTATAATAAATCGACTCCTTTGATGTGGGGCACAAGTGCTTTATTAAAAGCCGTATCACTGCAAAAAGCATATTGCTTCGCAGGATCTGGGTCTTGTGTTAGTACTTTATTCTCAATCACTTGACCATCAGTTAGCTTTATTGACTTTCCTTCTTGAAGTTGTTGGAAGTGAAAAGGACTTAAATTTAATCCTTCCACCGCTTCTTTTATAATTTTACGATGTACACTTTTGGTTGTAAATAAGAAGCCATTGGTATATACGCGATGATCTAAAGGCAGTGTACGTACTGAAAGCACTTCATCTTCATAAATTATTTCTGAGACTTTGGCATCTAATTCTTTAAAAAATAACTCATAATCAGTCCATGATTTGGCTAATTTCAATTGTAAAGTGATGATTTCTTTGATCCCCTTAGGCCCATAGATAGTAAGCGGTGCAGTTCTTCCAAGAAGTCGAAAGGTGCTAATCAAACCGATCAAACCATAAAAGTGATCTCCGTGTAAATGGGAAATAAAAATATGCTTAATACGAGAAAATTTCACTTTTGATTTCCTCAGCTGGAGTTGTGTTCCCTCACCACAGTCTATTAGAAATAATTTTCCCTGAACATCTAATAATTGTGACGTGGTGTGTTTATTGTCTCTTGGCGTTGCAGAGTGGCATCCAAGGATGGTGAGCTTCATCATATTAAAAACCGAGATCTCGTTGCATTCTTTCAAAAGAAATAAAATCGAAGGCTTCTTGTAAAGTGGGGACTATATTCCAAGTTTCTCCCTCCAGATCTTGCATTAATTCAGGGTCTAATAAGACTAAAACTCCTTCTTTTGAATGGATTAATTTTTGCAGTGCCTCTAAATCAGGGAGCGGGACTTTTACCGAATTGCATACTAAAATTAGATCTACTTTTTCGAGTGCTTGCAGCTGAGTAAAACACGCCTCTTTATGATCCATAAATTGAGCTAAATCAAGCCTTGCGATCTCATTTTCATCAATTGAAATCATACAATTGTACTATTGAGTTTTGAAGCTAGTAAATAAATTATGGCCATACGGATGGCCACTCCATTTTCTACTTGATCTAGAATAATGGCCTGTTCAGAATCCGCTATTTCACTGCTTATCTCTACTCCCCTATTTATAGGTCCTGGGTGGAGCACTACTATTTCTTTTCGCAAAGGGAGGAGTCGCTCACGTGTTAATCCAAAATTTTGACTGTATTCACGCGTTGAGGGAAAATAATTTAAATCCATCCGCTCATTTTGTACGCGCAGCATATTTACAGCATCACACCATTTAAGGGTCTCTTCAAAATTGGTTGAAATCTTTACTCCCAACGCGCTGATATGTCTCGGTAAAAGTGATTTGGGCGCACAAACTGTAACCTCAGCACCCAACATTTTAAGGGCATAAATATTTGATAAAGCCACTCTAGAATGCAAAATATCACCCACTATGGCGATTCTTTTTCCTGCGAGGTCTCCAAATTTTCCTAGAAGTGAAAAAGCATCTAATAACGCCTGAGAAGGATGCTCATGGGTGCCATCACCTGCATTGATAATGCAAGAATTAACACGATTGGATAAAAAATGAGCCGCGCCAGGATGGGGGTGTCTCATTACTACCATATCTACTTTCATGGCCAAAATATTATTGACCGTATCTTCTAATGTTTCCCCCTTTTTAACAGAAGATTGGTTGGCAGAGAAATTAAGTACATCTGCACTTAATCTTTTTTCTGCTAACTCAAAAGATAATTTTGTTCGGGTGCTGTTTTCAAAAAATAAATTGGCTATCGTAATGTCTCTTAGACTGGGTACTTTTTTAATCGGTCGATTTATGACTTCTTTAAAGTGGGTGGCCGTTTCAAAAATCAATTCAAGATCTTCATTTTTTAGATATTTAATCCCCAAAAGATGCGAAACACTTAATGCCTTCATTCTTGTCTTTTTTCTAAATACACTCGGTTTTCAGTCAGGTTTTCTGACCAAACCACATTTACTCTGTCTCCCTGCAAGGCATCTATTTGAGCCCCGAGATAGTCAGGTTGAATGGGTAAGTGTCGACTAAAGCGGCGATCGATTAAAACTAATAGCTCAATTGATTTGGGTCTTCCATAAGTATCTATTGCCGTAAGCGCTGAGCGGATACTTCTCCCTGTAAAGAGGACATCATCAATCAAAACAATATTTTTACCTTCTATTGATTGATTCATTTCAGTGGCTTTAGCATCTAATGGGCGGTCACTACGCCTAAAATCATCCCGGAAAAAAGTAGTATCCAGCTTGCCGGTTTGAGGTGAAGTGATGCCTATCTGTTCAAGACGATTGACCAAATGTTTTAAAAGTAAGGTGCCTCGTGGTTGTAAGCCGACAAGCACTGTATTTGAAAAATCTCCGTGGTTTTCGATGAGTTGATGACAAAGCCGATCTAAGATAACATTGATCTTTTTATCGCTAAGTAGCACTTTTGGCTCCATTCTTTAAATACTTCTACAAAAATAGGGGTTTCTCCTAGATAAAAAAAACCCTCCAAAAGGAGGGTTTTTTAATTTAATAAACGAAAAGTGATTACTTCTCATCTTCATCCATTTGTTCTTTCAAATTGGCTAAAGCATCGAGATCACCAAGCGTAGCTTTATCAGCATTAGATGCCGCTACTTTTTTAGCAGCACGCTTCATGTTTTTCACCTCTTCTTCTCTAAAAGTAACAGTATGAGAAGCCACTACACGCTTGAATTCTTTGCTAAATTCAATGATTTTAAATTGAACTTCTTCTCCTTTACTTAGCTTACTTCCGTCTTCTTTTTCAAGGTGACGTGAAGGAACAAAAGCAACAATATCTTCATTAAAGTGAATTGTAGCTCCTTTATCAACAATCTCTGTAAGCGAGGCTTTGTGAGTTGTATCTACAGCAAACTCCTTTTCGTATTTATCCCAAGGATTGTCTTTTGTTTGTTTGTGCCCAAGGCTAAGCTTACGTCCTTCAACATCTAATTCTAGTACAATGACATCAATTTTATCACCTAAAGTTAGCACTTCTGAAGGGTGTTTTACTTTTTTAGTCCAAGACAAATCAGAAATATAGACCAAACCATCAATCCCTTCTTCAAGTTCGATAAAGACACCGAAATTGGTAAAGTTTCTTGCCAACCCAATATGTTTAGAACCTATCGGGTATTTAGAAGTAATATCTGTCCAAGGGTCAGGCGTGATTTGTTTAATTCCTAGTGACATTTTTCTAGATTCACGATCTAGGGTCAATACCACTGCCTCTACTTCATCGCCTACACTCACAAAATCCTGTGCGGATCTCAAATGCGTAGACCATGACATTTCAGAGACATGAATAAGTCCTTCTACACCCTCTTCAATTTCTACAAAAGCACCGTAATCTGCAATTACAACCACTTTTCCTTTTACTTTATCTCCCTCTTTGAGGCCCTCAGATAGTTGATCCCAAGGATGCGCACTAAGTTGCTTTAGACCCAATTGTATTCTTGATTTGTTATCATCAAAATCAAGGATTACAACATTTAATTTTTGATCGAGTTCAAGGATTTCACTTGGATGGTTGATACGGCTCCATGAAAGGTCTGTAATATGGATTAATCCATCAACACCCCCGAGGTCAATAAAGACCCCGTAGGTAGTGATGTTTTTGACTGTTCCTTCCAATACTTGGCCTTTTTCAAGCTGCCCAATGATTTCTTTTTTCTGTTCTTCGATATCGGCTTCAATCAAGGCTTTATGAGATACCACAACATTTTTGAATTCATGGTTGATTTTAACTACCTTGAATTCCATTGTTTTATTTACATACTGATCGTAGTCTCTAATGGGTTTGACGTCAATTTGAGAACCGGGTAAGAAGGCTTCGATACCGAAAACATCTACAATCATTCCCCCTTTGGTTCTGCATTTAACGAAACCACTGACAATTTCTCCATTGTCATGGGCATTATTTACTCGATCCCAGGCCTTAATTACGCGTGCTTTTCTGTGAGAAAGAACAAGTTGTCCTGTTCGGTCTTCGCGCATATCAACGATAACTTCAACTTTATCGCCTACCTTAAGGTCAGGATTATAACGAAATTCATTGAGTGAAATGACACCTTCAGATTTTGCATTGATATCAATAATCGCTTCACGATCAGTCATATAGACAACTTCTCCTTCGATTACATCATCATCTGCAGTGTCAACAAAATTTTCTTTTACTAATTTTTCGAATTCTTCTAATTGCTTGTCTTCAATTACGTCAATTCCTTCTTGGTAATTGTGCCAGTTAAAATTCGATAGAAATTCTTCTTGCGAGGTTTCTGTTGTTTTAAGAGCTGATTTTTTCTCCTCTTTTACAGCAACATCTACTGTAGTGTCTGCTACTTGTGTTTCCACTACTGACTCAATAGCTTCAGCTATGGCTTTTTCCTTTTTAGGAGCTGCCTTTTTAGTTGCCGCTTTTTTGGCAGTAGTCGCTTTAGCTGTTTCTTTTTTTACAGCTGCTTTTTTAGCGGGCTTCTTTTCCTCTTTTGCTTCAGCAGTCGCTTTTTTAGTAGTTGTTTTTTTTGGAGCCGCTTTTTTGGCATTAGTCGCTTTAGCTGTTTCTTTTTTTACAGCTGCTTTTTTAGCGGGCTTCTTTTC